>DATJIR010000273.1:0-5166 GCA_035493135.1 Verrucomicrobiia bacterium | reverse complement strand
AGGCGCGCGTCGTTGAGCCGGCCCTCTTCCTCCACCGGCAGGAGCGGAACCGCGACAACCTTTCCCCGGGGCCGCCGGCGGCTGCCCGCGGACCGGCCGCGCGGTCAGACGTGGTTGCGGAGCATCAGCTCCTTGGGATGGGGGTGCAGGTAGATCTGATCGCGGACGTAGGCGGTCTCGAAGCGGGCGACGTAGTGGTTGATCAGGGTGATCGGGACGACCAGCGGGACGAGCCCGCGCGCGTAGTCGTCGATGACGCCCAGCAGCTCGCGCTTCTCGACCGCGACGAGCCGGTCCTTGAAGAAGCCCATGATGTGCTGGAGCACGTTGACGTGCTTCTTCGGGGTGGCCGGCGCCTGCAGCGCGCGCATGAAGCCGTCCGCGTAGTGCTCCAGCCACGCGGGCAGGGGCTCGGCGCGGATCGCGGCCACCTGCCGGCCGAGGCGCGCGTAGGCGGCGGGACCGTGGGCCAGGAGGAGGAACTTGTGGGCGGTGTGGAACGCGACCACGTCCGCCGGGCGCGGCCCCATCTCCCGGAGCGCGGTGAGGCGGCGGTAGGCGAAGACGCGGGTGATGAAGTTATCCCGCAGGCGCGCGTCGTTGAGCCGGCCCTCTTCCTCCACCGGCAGGAGCGGCAGCGCCGCCATGAGCTCGCGCGCGAAGAGCCCGACCCCGGTGCGCGTGGGCGGCACCCCGTCGCCCGCGTAGAGCTTCACGCGCTCCATGCCGCAGGAGGGCGAGGCGCGCTTGAGCACGTAGCCCGAGAGCCCGCGGCGGGCGAGCTCCTGCACGCGCCGCCGCGCGAACGCGCTCATGCGCTCGGTATGATCGGTGCCGCTCTGCACCCCGAGCAGGCGCGGCGCGCCGGGATCGCCCACCAGGCGGATCGGCTCGCGCGGCACGCCCATGCCCACCTCCAGCTCCGGGCAGACCGGCACCCACGAGAAGTGGCGGGCGAGCACCCCGGTGAGGTACTGGTCCTTCTGATGGCCGCCGTCGTAGCGCACCTCCTCGCCGAGGAGGCAGGAGGAGATCCCGATCCGGATGGGCAGATCGGGCGAGCGCCAGGCGGGTGGGGTCGTCGCCATCAGACGATCCGGTAGCGGACCTCGAAGCTCACGCAGCCGGTGCTCGAGCGGAACGGGCCGTGCGGCATGCCGGGCGGCCGCACCGCCACCGAGCCGGCCGGATAGGGCCGCCCGCCGCACTCGAGGGTGCCGGAGACGATGTAGATCTCCTCCCAGAAGTCGTGGGTGACCACGCGGTCGTTGCCCGAGCCGGGCTCGAAACGGAGCAGGCGCGTGGTCACGCCCTCGTCGTCCCCGCCGCTGATGACCTGCTCCCACACCCCGGGCGGGAAGCCGGGCGCGGGCCGCCAGGGCAGCCCGCCCGGATCGAAGAACTCGCGCTCGGCTTTCGTGGCCGTCATCGGTGAGTTATTGTAGCCGACATGCCGACCATCGACGCGACGCGGCTCGAAACGAAGGCCACCCGCATCTTCACCGCGATGGGCGCCCCCGAGGGCGACGCGGCGTGGATCGCCGCGCTGCTCGTGCGCGCCAACCTCCGCGGCCACGACTCGCACGGGGTGATCCGCATCCCCCAGTACTGGGAGTCGGTGAAGAAGGGGCAGGTCGATCCGAAGACTCCCATCACGGTGACCGCGGAGACGCCCGCGCTGGTGCGCCTCGACGGCGGCGGCGGCTTCGGCCAGGTGGTGGGACGGCGCGCGATGGAGATGGCGATCGCCAAGGCCAAGGCGGGCGGCCTCAGCGTGGCGTCCACCTCGCGCACCAGCCACGTGGGCCGCCTCGCCGACTACGCGGAGATGGCGGCCAAGGCCGGGCTCGTCGGCATGCTCTGGGCCAACTGCGTGCACGGGCTCAACGTGGCGCCGTGGGGCGGCGCGGCGCGGCGGCTCGGCACCAACCCCCACGCGGTGGCGGTGCCGGGCGTCGACGGGCCGGCGATGGTGCTCGACTTCGCGACCAGCGTGGTGGCCGAGGGCAAGCTGCGGGTGAAGCGCAACCGCAAGCAGGCGGCGCCTCCCGGCTGGTTCGTGGACAGCCAGGGCCGGCCCGAGACCGATCCCGAGATCTTCTACGGCGATCCGCCCGGCGCACTGCTCACCGCGGGAGACCACAAGGGCTACGGGCTCTCGCTCGCGGTGGAGATCCTGGGCGGGATCCTCTCCGGCACCGGCCCCGCCGGCCCACCCCCGGGCGTGTTCGCCAACGGGACCTTGATGATCTGCCTCGACGTCGAGCGCTTCCTGCCGCTGTCCGAGTTCCACCGGCAGGTGGGCGCGCTCTTCGGCTGGGTGAAGGCGACGCCGCTCGCCCAGGGCGCGACCGAGATCCTGATCCCCGGCGAGCCGGAGGCGCGCCTCGAGGCGGAGCGCCGCGCGCAGGGCATCGCGGTCGAGGAGCAGACCTGGAGCCAGATCGAGGGGACCGCGGCCGAGCTCGGGGTCGGCTAGACGGAGCGAGCGGTCAGGGGAAGAGGCGCTCCGCGTTCCGGAACGCGATCTTCTCGGCCACGTCGCGCGGAAGCTGGGCGAGATAGCCGCGCACCTCGGTGACCGAGCCCGGCAGAGCCTCCCATCGAGCAGTCATCCAGGTGTCGGTGCCGGCGAGGAAGCGGTCGGGGTGGCGGAGGAACACCGCGCGCCACCCCGGGTCGAGCGTGCCGCCGGGGGCGACGTCGCCGTTGCGAATCGCCAGGTCCACCCAGAGCGTCGGGTAGCGATCGAGCAGCGCCCCCACCGCCTGCGGCCCCGCGCTCATGCCCGCGTGGGCCCAGATCACCCGCAGGCGAGGCTCGATCGTGAACAGCTCGACGATCGCGAGCTCGTCGGAGTGGGCGTGGAGGTAGATGTTCTCCTGCACCGCCAGCTCGGTGATGCGCTTGACCACGAAGGTGCCGGTCTGGCCGCCGAAGAGATGGAACTCGCCGATGCCCTTGTGCACGCCCTTGTTCTTCGCGAGGCGCTCCTGCACGTAGGCCAGCACCGAGGGGTCCTGCCACCAGTGGCCGATGTCGTCACGGGTGCGGTACGGCCGCAGGATCGGCACCACGCGCTGGGGATCCTTCTGGTACAGCGTCAGCGTGCCGTCGTCCGGCGTGCTCGAGACCAGCGCGCGCTTGATGCCCGCCTGCCGGAGGATGCCCAGGATGCGGTCGGGCGGATACGCGGTCCAGTCGGGCGCGCTGTAGTGGATGTGGGTGTCGAAGATGGGGAGCTCGGGCGTCTGGGCAGGGAGCGGCCTCGCGCTCACGCCGGCGAGCGTCACCGCCACGAGGGTGATGCGACGGGCCGTGGTCCAGAGCCGCACGGCGACGAGCCTAGCACGCCCGCGTCGCCTTGCGCAGCCCCATCCCGTCCGCTACGCTGGGCGACGTCATGCGCATCGTTCGAATGACACTCGCGCTCGGTTTGCTCGTTCTTGCTGCCGCCGCGCCGGCGGTGGCCCAGGGCCTGCCGGGTGGCCGGCGGCCCGACCCCATCGACCAGGCGCGGGGGCTCGCCACCCAGCCGTTCCAGACCCCGGCGGGACCGAGCCGCCCGGCGGAGCGCTGGGTCTCGCCGCGGCGCGTGTACTCGCCCGAGCAGGGACGCGACGTCCTGGTGCCGGGTCACTACGAGCGCGACGTCAACGGCCAGCGAGTCGAGCGGCCGCCGCTCGTCACCACCACCCCCGAGGGAGGCAGCCCGACCATCCTGCCCGGCGGCGAGCGCGCGCCGGTCGAGCAGCGCGGCGGCCCCTGATGCTGGAGGCGGTGGGCATGGCGGAGATCAACAAGATCTTCGCGGTCACCGACGCCCTCGGCGTGCACCGCGAGAAGCTCGTCATCCCGCTCGGCACCGGGACCGGGCGGGTGCGCAAGCTGCCGAGCGGCAAGCTCGAGATCGTGGTCGACAGGAACATCCCGATCGACGAGTGGCTCGCGGGCTTGCCCGCGCTCATCCACGCCGCCATGGCGTGAGTCCCCGCCGGCGCGGGGAGATCGCGTTCCTTCCCCTCGTCGCCATCCTCTTCTTCAACGTGAGCGGCGGCCCCTACGGCCTCGAGGACGCGGTCGGCTCGCTCGGACCCGGCCTGGCCCTGCTGCTGCTGGTCGTGACCCCGCTGGTGTGGAGCCTGCCCGTCTCGCTCGCGATGGCCGAGCTGGCCTCCGCATTGCCCCAGGAGGGCGGCTACGTGGCCTGGGTGCAGCGCGCCTTCGGCCGCTTCTGGGGATTCCAGGCCGGATGGTGGAGCTGGATCAACTCCTTCGTGGACGTGGCGGTGTACCCGGCGCTGTTCGCCGACTACGTGGCCTTCTGGCGCCCCGGCATGTCGTCCCTCGAGCGCTGGGCGCTCGTGCTCGTCTTCGTGTGGACGCTGACCGCGGTGAACCTGGCCGGTGTGCGCATCACCGGCTGGACCGCGGTCGGCCTGGGCGCGGTGTCGCTGGCGCCGGTGGTGGTGCTGACCGCGATGGCGGCGGGCCGGCTCGAGGCGGTGCCGTGGCGGCCGTTCGCGGCGACGGAGGGCGGGCTCCTCTCGAGCCTGGGTCTGGGCCTCGCGGTCATGATGTGGAACTACTCGGGCTGGGACACGCCCACCACCACGCTCGGCGAGACGAGCGAGCCGGGCCCGAGCTTTCGCCGCGCGGTGTGGGTCGCACTGCCCCTGATCACGCTGGCGTACGTCCTGCCGGTCGGCGTCGCGCTCTCCGCATCCGGCGACTGGGCGGCGTGGGACACCGGGCACTGGCCGGTCGTCGCGCTGCGCGTGGGCGGCGCGAGGCTCGCGCACCTCGTGACGCTCGGCGCGGTGGTGGCGGCGGCCGGGCTCTTCCTCTCGCTGTTGCTCACGAACTCGCGCCTGCCCTATGTGCTCGCCCGCGACGGGCAGATGCCGGCCGCGCTCGGCCGGCTGCATCCGCGCTTCGGCACGCCGTGGGCCGCGGTGATCCTGTCGAGCGCGGGCTACAGCGCGTGCGCCTTCTGGAGCTTCAAGGAGCTGATCGTGCTGAACGTCTGGCTGTACTCCATCGCGCTCCTGCTGGAGATGGCCGCCTTCGTGGCCCTGCGCTGGCGCGAGCCCGGGCTGCCGCGACCGTGGCGCGTGGGCGGCGGCGCGACCGGGATGTGGCTGGTGGCGGGCCTGCCCGCGTTCT
>DATJIR010000272.1:0-2175 GCA_035493135.1 Verrucomicrobiia bacterium | reverse complement strand
GAAGTTCTGGAGCACCACGAGCCGCTGGGCCGCCGACTCGCCGGGCTTCTCGATCTCGAACTCCTCGAGCATGTACTCCAGGATGGCCGGGAAGGGGAGCAGCGAGTTGGACACGTAGGCCACCGCGGTGTTGCTGTCGAGCTCCTGGCGGAGCGCTTCCAGCAGGGTGGTCTTGCCCATGCCCACCTCGGCGGTGACGAGGATGAAGCCCTTCTTCTCCTGGATCGCGTAGAGGAGCTGGGCCAGCGCCTCCTTGTGCCCAGGGGTCATGAACAGGAAGTCGGGGTCGGGCGTGACCCCGAACGGGTCCCGGTCGAAGCCGAAGAAGTTCAGGTAGAGGGCCATGGCGCGGCGCTAGGCGCGATCGCCCCGGGACAGCAGCTGGGCCAGCTGCTCGTTGCCGTGCGCGAAGATGTACGAGGAACCGCCCACCACGATCAGGGCCACGAACACGCCGACCGCGGCCAGGCGGAACCGCCAGCGGCCGCGGCGGGCGTCGGCCTCGGTCACGATTCGCGGGATGTTCACCAGGATCGGCACCGTGGTGTACGCCCGGAGGTCTCTCGAGGAGTGGAACGAGGTGTCGAGCACTTCCATGAGCACCATGCTACCGGCCCCGAGCACCAGGGACAGCGCCAGGCTCGCCAGGAGGAGCCGTGAGCGGCGCGGCGCGGCCGGAGTGGAGGACGGCAGGGCCGAGTCGAGAATGCGGAACTGCTCGCCCTTCTGCCGCTGCTCCATGCTCTCGGCCAGGAGGGCATCGTCGTACTTGCGAGAGAGCGTCTGGTAGAGCTCCTTGGTGCCCTGGTAGTCGCGGGTCGCGTCGAGGTACTCCTGCTCCCGCTTCGGCGCGTTGTCGAGTCGAGCCTGGTACGCGTTGATCCCCTGCCGGAGCCGCTGTTCGTCCTGCTTGGCCAGCTTCAGCTCCGTCTCGATCTGGCGAAGGGCGTCCTGCAGCCGGGACACCTCGGGCGTGGGTGGGCCGGCGACCGCCTTTGGATCGGGCTTTGGCTTGGGGGAGGCTATGTCCTTCTTCAGACGCTCGATCTCGTCCTTGATCCGGATGATGTCCGGCCAGAGATCCGTGTACTTCATCCGGAGCGAGATGAGCTCCTGCTGGAGTCGGGCGAGGCGAACCTCATCGGGCTCGGGCCCGCCCGAGTTGATCTTGGCCTGGGCCAGCTGACCGGCGACGGTGTCACGCCGCTCGGCCATCCGGATCTGGTTGTCGTTGTTGATGCGCAGCTGCGCGTTCAGGGAGTCGAGGGTGGCCAGGTTGCCCTGCAGCTGCTGCGGGAGCTCGCCCAGGTAGCGACGCTGCAGCTCGCCCATGCGCGCTTCCTGCTCGTCGAGGCGCCGCTTGGCGTCGTTGAGCTGGACCTTCAGGAACTCGGCGGTGCCGGTGGCCTGTCGCTCACGGGCCTTCAGGTTCTCCTCGATGTAGAACGACGCCAGCGTGTTGGTCACCACCGCGACCGTCTGGGGATCCTTCCCCCGATACGAGAGTGCGAAGGCGGTGGTCATGCCGCCCCGATTCGCGTCGGCTCCCCGCAGCTCGAGGCGGATGTCGCGCCGCATCCGGTCGACCGCCTCCTCGCTCGTGCGGGGCCCCTTCAGGTCCGGATAGAGGCCCATCCGGGCGATCAGCGACTCGAGGCGCGACCGGCTCAGGATCTCCTGGCTGATGGTGTGCAGCCGGATCTCGAGCTCGCTGGTCACGGTGGAGCGTACGAACGCCTCGGGCACCTGCTGCCGCTCGATCATCACGAGGGCGGTGGACTGGTAGAGATCCGGCAGCCCCATGATCACCGCGGTCGCAGCGGTGAGGGGCAGCAGGAACACCACGACCCCGAGCCACTTGCGGCGGTTCCAGAGTGCCCAGACGCGGTCGAGCCCGCCCCCGCGGGGCGTGCTCTCGTCGTCGAGGCCGCGCAGCGTGTCGCTCATGGCCGGTTGGCGCTCCGTCGCTCGCGGTCGAGGCCGCTGTCCTTGATCTTGTAGAGCAGGGCCCGGTAGGAGATGTCGAGGAGCTTCGCGGCGCGGACGCGATTCCACTGGGTCTGCTCGAGAGCCTGCAGGATCGCCTCCTTCTCGGCGATCTGGGCCGCCTTGCGGGCGATGTCCTTGAGCGAGGTGGTGGCCGCCTTCACCACCCGTGCTCCGCCCTCGTCCGCG
>DATJIR010000271.1:0-21728 GCA_035493135.1 Verrucomicrobiia bacterium | reverse complement strand
CGGTCTTCCTCATGTGCAAGGCGCTGGCGCCCCACTTCATCGAGCGCAAGGGCGGCCGCATCATCAACATCGCCTCGATCGCGGGCCCGCTGGCCGCGCTGACCATGCCGCCCTACTCGGTGGCCAAGGGCGGGGTCATCACCTTCACCCGCGTCATCGCCAAGGAACTGGCGCCGCACGGCATCACCGTGAACGCGATCTGCCCGGGCGTGCTGTGGACCGCATTCTGGGAGAAGCTGGCCCAGTTCATCGCCGACACCAACCCTGCCTTCAAGGGCATGACCGCGCGGCAGGTCTTCGACAAGCGGGTGGGCGACATCATCCCGATGAAGCGCGAGCAGACGCCGGAGGACATCGGCCACGCCGCCGTCTTCCTCGCCTCCGAGGAGGCGCGCAACATCACCGGCCAGGCGCTGAACGTCGACGGCGGCTCGGTCATGCACTAGCCGATGAAGCGCGTCGCGCTCGGATTCGCCTCCGTCCTGACGCTGTTCCTCTGCGCCGGAGCCGCGTGGGCCCAGGCGGAGAAGGACGCCAAGGCCGCCGCGGATCCGGTGGTGAAGCAGCTCGAGGCCTTCCGCCGCGACGACTACGACACCGCCTACACCTTCGCCTCCGAGGAGATCCGCGCCCAGTTCGACCGGCGGGGGTTCGAGACGATGGTGCGCCGCGGCTACCCGGAGATCGCGAGCTCGACCTTAGCGCTCGTGACGAAGACCGAGCTGCGCTCCGAAGACCTCGCGTACGTCACGATCAAGATCCGCGGCAGCAACGGTCAGGCTATCGAGGGGCTCTACGAGCTGGTGTGGCAGAGCGGGTGGAAGATCAACGGGGTGGCCACGCGGCCGGACGCCGGCGTGATCTAGACGGAGGGCTCATGGACTTCGACTTCACGCAGGAGCAGCAGGACTTCCGCGAGGAGGTGCGCGCCTGGCTGGCCGAGAACGTGCCGGCCGATCTCAAGGGCCGCGGATTCGCCTCCTCGCGCGCCGACGTCGAGGAAGTCAACCGCCTGCGCGAGTGGCAGCGAACGCTCCACAAGGCGGGCTATGTGGGGATGGACTGGCCGGCCCAGTACGGCGGGCGCGGCGCCTCGATCATGGAGTCGATCATCCTCTACGAGGAGATGTCGCGCGCGGGCAGCCCGCAGCCGCTGAACCGGAGCGGCCTCAGCATGCTGGGGCCCACCCTCATGAAGCACGGCACCCCGGCCCAGCAGGCGAAGCACCTCGACCGCATCCTGACCGCGGAGGACATCTGGTGCCAGGGCTTCTCCGAGCCCAACGCGGGCAGCGACCTGGCGAATCTGCAGACCCGCGCGGTGCTCGACGGCGACCACTACGTGCTGAACGGCCAGAAGGTGTGGACGAGCATGGCCCACGTGGCCGCGTGGGGCTTCTTCCTGGTGCGCACCGACCCCACCGCGGCCAAGCACAAGGGCATCACGTTCCTGCTGCTCGACATGAAGCGCCCCGGCCTCACCATCCGGCCGCTGCGACAGATCACCGGCGAGGCCGAGTTCAACGAGGTGTTCCTCGAGAACGTGCGGGTGCCCGCGGCCAACGTGGTCGGCAAGGTGAACGAGGGCTGGGGGGTGGCGCTCACCACCCTGGCCTACGAGCGCGACGTGCTCACCATGATCCGCCACATCAGCCTGCGCACCGCGCTGCACAAGCTGCTCGGGCTGGCGAGGCGCACCATGAAGAACGGGCGCCCGGCCTCCGAGGACCCGGTGGTGCGCCAGAAGATCGCCGCGCTCTCGATCGGCGAGCGGGTGCTGCAGCTCAACGGCTACCGCAGCCTCACCAAGATCCTGCGCGGCGGCGCGCCGGGGCCGGAGGGCTCCACCTCCAAGCTCTTCTGGAGCCTGCTCGACCAGGAGCTGGCCGAGCTGGCCACCGAGATCATCGGCCCCTACTCGCAAATCAAGGCGGGCAGCCCGCACGCGCCCGACGAGGGCGAGTGGGAGTTTTACTGCCTGCTCGCGCGCGGCAGCGGCATCCGCGCCGGCACCACCGAGATCCTCCGCAACATCCTGGGCGAGCGCGTGCTCGGCCTGCCCAAGGACTGAGTCCCAAGGAGACGACCCATGGCGGACAGCGAGCTGCTCTACGAGGTGAAGGACCGCATCGCGACCATCACGCTCAACCGGCCCGACAAGATGAACGCCTTCACCGGGCCGATGATCGAGCGCTGGGCCGCCTCGCTCCACGAGGCCCAGGCCGATCCGGACGTGAACGTGGTGGTGGTCACCGGCGCGGGCAAGGCCTTCTGCTCGGGCGGCGACGTCGGGCGCATGGGCACCGGCGACCCCACCCCGCTCGACAACAAGAACGGCCTCTGGGAGCACATCCACCGCGTGCCCAAGACGCTCGAGGCCATGGACAAGCCGGTGATCGCGATGATCAACGGGGTGACGGTGGGCGCGGGCATGGGCATGTCGCTCATGTGCGACATGCGCATCGCCTCCGACGCGGCGCGCTTCTCCACCGGCTACGTGCGGGTGGGCCTGGTCCCCGGCGACGGCGACACCTACTTCCTGCCGCGGCTGATCGGCACCGCCCGCGCCCTCGAGCTCCTGTGGACCGCCGACTTCATCGAGGCGCCCCGGGCCCTCGAGCTCGGCATCGTGAACCGGGTGGTGCCGCACGACAAGCTCGCGGAGGAGACCTACGCCTTCGCCCGGCGCGTGGCCGACGGCCCGCAGATACCTATCAGAATGATAAAGAGGCTCGTCTACCAGTCGATGCGCCTCGACCTGCGCACCCACCTCGACCTGGTCTCCTCGCACATGGCGGTGGTGCGCGAGACCGCGGATCACAAGGAGGGCGTGCAGGCCTTCAAGGACAAGCGGCCGCCGAAGTTCCAGGGGCGGTAGCGTGGCCTAGAGCACGATCAGCGCGATCGAGAGCGCGAGCAGCACGCCCATCGTGATGTTGAAGGCGCGGAGGCGGCGCGGGGTGCGGAGGACGTGATGGACGGTGGCCCCGAACGCGAGCCAGACGAACCCGCTCGGCAGCACCGCCAGCGCGAACAGCCCACCGAGAGCGGCGGCCTGCCCCAGCGGGCTCCCCGCGTCGGCGTGCAGGAAGGTGCCGGCCGCGCTGGCGGCCACGAGCCACGATTTCGGGTTGATCCACTGGAAGAACGCCGCGCCGACGAAGCCGACCGGGTCGCCGCCGGCGGCCGCGTCGAGGCTCGCCGAGGTGGCGATCTTCCACGCTAGCCAGAGGAGGAAGGCGCCGCCGCCCCAGTTCAGGATCCGCAGCACGAGCGGGTGGGCGAGGACGAGGCTCCCCAGCCCGAGCGGGACCAGGAACATCATGAGCCCCATGCCGACGATCACGCCCAGGAGGCACGGCAGCCCCCGCAGGACGCCCGCGTTCGCGCCCGCCGCGGTCAGCATGACGTTGCTCGGCCCCGGGGTCACCGCCGCCACCACCGCGAAGAGCAGGAAGGCCGCCGCTTGCTCCGTCGTCATGTGCCACCTCCATGCGATCTGAGCAGACCAGATCGGGCGGCGAAGGTCTTGAACGATCGTGCCGGCCGCCGGGCGACAGCTGGATCGCCGGCGACGGGCCGGTCGGCGGCGTGGAGCGGTTCCGCGCGTGGTTCGCGGGCGAGGCGTACCACAAGCATCGCCACGACACCTACGCCATCGGCCTGACCGACCGCGGCATCCAGGCGTTCGACTACCGCGGGGCCGAGCGGGTGGCCACCCCCGGGCAGGTCGTCGTGCTCCACCCGGACGAGGTGCACGACGGCCGCGCGGGCACCGCCGCCGGCTTCGGCTACCGGATCGTCTACGTGGAGCCGGCGCGGGTGTCCGACGCGCTCCGGGATCTTCGCGGGCGGCCCGGACCGCTGCCGTTCGTCCGCGAGCCCGTGTCGCTCAACGGGCTCCTGGCGGGAGCGATCCGGAGAGCGTTCGAGGACCCGCTCGATTCGCTGGCGGCCGACACCCTCGTCGCCGAGCTGGCCGAGGGCCTGCTGGCCGCGGAGGGCGGCGGCGCGCGGCGGGCGACGTCACGCCGCGTGGACGCGCCGGCCCTCGAGCGCGCGCGGCAGCTCCTCGACGCCGAGCGGACGCGGGTGGTGCGGTCCACTGAGCTCGAGGCGATCACCGGGCTGACGCGGTACGACCTGGCCCGCCAGTTCCGGCTCGTGTTCGGCACGAGCCCGTACCGCTACCTGCTCATGCGGCGGCTGGCCCTGGCGCGGGAGGCGATTCACCGCGGGCGCCCGCTGGCGGACGTGGCCCTCGAGGCCGGGTTCGCCGACCAGGCGCACCTCACCCGGGTTTTCAGGGCCGCGCTCGGGCTGACGCCCGCCCGCTATCGCGCGCTCCGCGCCCGGCGGACCGGCTACTGACCGCGGCCCATGGTGTAGAACTCGGGGTTGGGGCGCATGCCGGCCAGGTTCGCCATCCGGTTCGAGAGGTTGAAGAACGCGGCGACCGCGCCGATGTCCCAGATGTCGGAGTCGCTGAAGCCGTGCCCGCGCATCGCGTCGAGATCGGCCGGCTCGACCGCCGCGGAGCTGGTCGTCACCTTGATCGCGAAGTCGAGCATGGCCCGCTCGCGCGGGCTGATGTCGGCGTGCCGGTAGTTCGCGGTGACCTGGTCGGCGAGCTGGGGCTTCTTGCTCAGGATACGGAGCGCCGCTCCGTGGGCCACCGTTCAGTAGGTGCACGCGTTGACGGCGCTGACCGCGACCACGATCATCTCGCGCTCCGCGCGCGACAGGCCGGACTCGCCCCGCATCAGCGCGTCGTAGTACTGGAAGAACGCGCGGAACTGATCCGGCTTCCAGGCGTAGGCCAGGAACACGTTGGGCACGAACCCGGTCTTCCTGGCGGTGGCCTCGATGAGCTGCCGCATGTCGTCGGGCAGCGTGGCCGGGTCGGGCACCGGGAAGCGGCTGATCGGCGCGGCGGTCATCGCGCGCGCTCGTGGCGGAACGTGACGAACTCTGCGAGCATGGCGGTCTCCTTTCGCGCGCCGGTGGCGCCCCCGCCGATGGTGACACGCGCACGCGTCCATCTCAAGCGGCGGCCCGGCGGCGGGCGGGGTTGACGCCCGGTCCCGCCTGCGCCTAAGGTCGTCGAGTGCGGAACCCCGGCTTCATCGCGGTGGCGATCCTGGTGCTGGGCCTCGGGGGCGCGCTCTGGATCTACGTGGCCGCCGCGCTCGCCCCCGGCGACGCCTCGGGGGAGGATCCCACCGACTCCAAGCAGTACCAGCGCCAGATGGAGCTCTACGGCGGGAAGGCGAACGTGCTGGCCGTGGACCTCATGCGCTGGCTCGGCAGCCTGTGGCACGGCCGGCGGCTCGCGCTCACGGTGGCGTGCGCCACCGTGGTGGTCGCGGGCGGCGTCTGGCTCCTCGCGGATCCGCCGCCGGCGAACCGCGCCACGCGCCCGTCGCGGGACGGTCGATGATGAAGCGGGTGCGGTACTTCACGGGGCAGCTCCTCTCGGCCGCCGACCTCCAGGCCGAGCAGGACTACACGCGCGACCGCCTGCGCCGGCACAACCGGTGGCTCCACGGCTGGGGCGTGGTCGGCGGGCTCGCGGTCTCGGTGAGCCGGGAGCAGGTCGTGGTGGCGCCGGGGCTCGCGATCGACGGGCTCGGCAACGAGATCGAGGTCTGCGAGCCCGCGCACCGGGCGCTGCCCACCGCGTCGAGGCCGTGTTACCTGACGGTGGCCTTCGCCGAGCGCGAGACGGACCCGGTCGGGGATCCGCCCGTCTTCGCCCGCGTCGAGGAGGGGTGGGTCCTCGCCTACGAGGACCGGGAGCCGGCGCGCACGCCGCCCGGGCCCATCCGGATCGCGCTCGCGCGGCTCCTGCCCGCCCGGCGCGGGTGGCGCGTGGACCCGCGCTACCGGGCCCGCCGCGCGCGGGCGGCGCGCCCGGCGTCCTCCTGACGCGCCGGCGGAGGATCCGGCCCTGCTCGAGCTGGTCGCGCGGATGGTCGACATCACCACGCTGCGGGTGGACGCCATCGTCAACGCGGCCAACGAGATGCTCGCCGCCGGCGGCGGCGTGTGCGGCGCCATCCACGCCAAGGCGGGCCCCGAGCTGGCCGCCGCGTGCGCCGGGGCGGGCGGCTGTCCCACCGGCGAGGCGCGGATCACCCCGGGCTTTCGCCTGCCGGCCCGGTACGTCATCCACGCGGTGGGCCCCTACTGGCGGGGCGGCACCGCGGGCGAGCCCGAGCTGCTCGCGTCGGCCTATCGCGCGTCGATTCGCCTCGCCCAGGAGCACGAGGTCCGGAGCGTGGCGTTCCCGGCGATCAGCACCGGGATCTTCGGCTACCCGCTCCGCCCGGCGACCCACATCGCGGTCGAGGCGGTGCGGGCGGCGACGGCCAGGCCCGGGACCATCCGCCAGGTGATCTTCGCGTGCTGGAGCGGCGACGCCTTCACGGCCTATCGCGACGAGGGCGTTCCCGGCCAGCCTTGAGCTCGGCCATCTCGCGGAAGATCCCCCGCACGCGCTCGACGTGACGCGCGAGGTCGTGCCGATCCGCCACCCGCCGCCGCGCCTCCGTGGGCACGGAGTGGGTGGGGAAGGCCTCGCGACGGGCGACTCGGCGCAGCTCGTCGTGGAGCCCGGTCTCGTCCCCGTTGGGAAAGAGCAGCCCGCTCGTGCCGCGCTCGACCGTCTCGCCGAAGCCGCCGAGCTCGCTCGCGATCACCGGGACGTCCCGGACGATGGCCTCGAGGGCGACGAAGCCGAGCGGCTCCGCCCAGAGAGACGGCGCGACCAGGGCCCACGCGTCCACGAGCTGGGCTTCGAGCGCGGCCGGCTCGAGCCAGTCCAGCATCGTGACCGCGTTGCGGAGCGCCAGCGCTCCGATCAGGCTCGAGATGGCCGGGGCGTCGGGGCCGCGGCCGATGATGCGCAGCCGCGCGGACGGCATGTCCCGGTGGAGGCGCGCGAAGGCCCGCAGCAGCAGGGGGACGCCCTTCTCCGGCTGCAGTCGCCCGCAGAAGACGAACGTCGGGGCGTCGGCGGGACGGCGTCGAAACGAGGGGCCGGGCGCGGGAATCGGCAGCGGAACGTGCTCGGCCTGGACCCCGTTGCGCGCGAGCTCGTCCCGCATCCACCGGCTGCCGACCACGATCCGGTCTGCCGAGCGTAGCCCCGCGCGGATGAGCGTGTAGCGAACCTGGTCCCGCAGCCAGTGGGGCAAGGTGAGGCAGCCTCCCCGCCAGCACACGACGCCGGCATGGACCTGGCATCGCTGCCCGTCGGGGAGCAGCTTGCAGCCGGTCGGGCAGACCACCTTGTAGTCGTGCAGGCTGAGGACGGTGGGCACGGCGCGCAGCGGGTGCAGGATCGCGGGCGAGAGGTTCGAGGCGAAGGTGTTCACCAGCGCCACCTCGGGGCGGAACATCCTGAGGGCCCGGCGCACCTGCGCGACCGCGAACGGGTTCACGACCTGCATGAGGGCCTGGCCCGCCTGCCGCTCCGTACCCCACGCGCGGAACTCGGCGAGGCCGTCGCCGGCCGAGCCGACGGTGCTCGTGAGGAGGCGGACCTCGTCGCCGGCCTCCGTGAGGCCGGCGCGGAGCCACGCGGTATAGGCCTCCACGCCGCCGCGCTTGCGCACCCAGTCGGTCACGAGCAGGACCCGCATCGCCCGGGCGCTCAGTCGATCGACTCGACGGGGACCCGCCGGCCGGTGCGGGCGGACTGCTCGGCGGCCAGCACCACCGCGAGCGAGCGCGCGCCGTCCTCGACGCTGGCCACGGGCCCGGACCCGCCGCGGAGACGATCCACGAATGCGGCGAGCGAGAGTCGAAAGGACGGCTCGTACGACGGCCGGGCGAGGCGCCGCACCGCGAGGGAGGTCAGCGCGGCGCCGGGGCGCACCCACGACGCCCTCATGCCGTAGCCGAACCGCCGGGCCACCCGGAGATCGAGCCGGCTCCGGTAGCGGTCGACCCGGAGCGTCCCGCGATCGCCGATCAGCTCGAGGTAGTCCGCGGGTCCGGTCCGGAAGCTGAAGTAGGCGTGGACGTCGCAGCCGCTCCGCAGGGTCAAGGTGAGCCGGGCCACGTCTTGCTCGGTCTCGAGGGAGCCGATGCGGGCCTCGTCGACGCCGATCACCTCGTCCGAGAGCATCCACCGCAGCGAGTCGACGTGGTGGGAGGCCAGATCGAGCAGGACGCCGCCGCCGGTCTCCCGCCGGCCCTTCCACGCCGGCATTCGTCCGGCCGCGACCGGCTCGCAGAACGCGGTCTGCACCGCGCGCAGGACGCCGAGCCGGCCGGCGCGAACCAGATCGGCCGCGCGGCGGTGGAGGGGATGGGCGCGGAAGTTGAATCCGACCGCCCCGACCACCTGCGCTTCCCGCACGGCCGCGAGCACGCGTCGCGCCTCGCTGGCCTCGAGGGCGAGCGGCTTCTCGATATAGACGTGCTTGCCGGCACGCGCGGCGGCCACCGCCAGGACCGCGTGCGAGGGGGTGGCGGAGGCGATGATCACCGCGTCCACGTCGGCGCGGGCGATCGCGTCGTCCGCTCGCTCGTGCACCGGGCCCTTCGTGATCCGCTGGGCCCGGGCCCGCGCGGCCGGGTCCGGATCCGCCGCGGCCACGAGCCGGGCTCCCGGCAGGCGGGCCAGGATCGGCAGGTGGGCCCAGCACGCGAGCGTGCCGCAGCCGAGCACCGCGACGCCCACGGGAGCCGGGTGCGCCTCAGCGCTGGCGGCTCGCGTAGGCGACCTTGTGCAGCTCGATCTCGGTCATTCGCGCCTCGGCGGAGGCGGGCGCGGCTCCCGCGTACGCCACCGCTTCCCCGACCGCCCGGAGCACCGCGCCCGCGACGATCATCGGCCTCGTGCCCAGCGGCAGGCGCTGCGCGCGGCCGATCCGGCGCGCGGGCTCCCGGAGGCGGGCCACCAGCACGAGCGCGATGAGGGGCGAGGCGAGGATGTAGAGCAGCCGCCGCCACCACGGCCACCGCGCGGCGCGCAGGGAGCCGAGGATGAACCCGGCCAGCAGCTTCTCGTGGACGTAGGGCCCCAGGCGTCCCACGTTGAGGTGCGCGATGCGTGCCCCGGGCGCGAAGTAGGCGCGATGGCCGCGGCGGCGGAGTGCCGGCCAGAGCGCCTCCGAGTAGGTATCGAGCGCGGCCTCGAGCTCGTCACCGAGCTCGACGAGGACGTGGCGCCGGTAGGCGGCGTTGTAGATCAGCGCCTCGGGGATCTCACCCTGCGCCCGTCCCTCACCCCAGTGCCCGTAGTCGGACACGTAGGCGGCCCAGCTCACCGGCCCACTGGGATTCGCGTTCGTGATGGCGGGCACGACCGTGGCCCACGGGCCCTCGAACGCGGCGAGGAGGGCCGTCGCCCAGCCGGGCTGCGGGTAGGTGTGGGTCTCGCCGATGAACACGACCGGCGCCGTCGCGGCGCGGATCCCCACCGCGCGGGCCGCGGCAAGGCGGACCGACGGAGCAACCGGGACGAGCCGCACTGCGGCGAAGCCGTTCAGCTCCTGGCGGTGCGCGTCGAGCGCCCCGGGCGGCAGGGGCGCGACGATGACGACCTCGAGCCGGTGTTTGACCGTTTGCTCTCCGAGCCGTCGGATGACGGGCCTGACCGTCTCGTAGGTGTCCGTGGCGAGGACGACGGCCATCTGGGTCACGGGATCCACTGCCGCCCGAGACTAGGGGACGACCCCGCCGTGAGTCAAGCCGCCTCCAGATTCAGCAGCTCGGCCGTCGATGCCCGATGATTTGGCAGTCGCGTGCCCGCCCGGGCGCGGTCCACTACGGGTAAGTACGCGGTTCCGGCCATTTGTCCCCGAGACGTGTGGCTGGTACGGCGGTTGCTCATGTGATCCGAGATCCGGCAAGAGCGGCGCGGCCTTCCAGGCCGGGCCGTAGGCGACGGCGCCTGTCCGGCAGACACGGACGGCGCCGTTTCTGTCTTCCGCCCCGAGGAGCGCATGAACAAGATCGAGGAGCTGAAGGCGCTGAAGGACGGGCTCGACGTGGGCGCGGACATCCCGCGCTACGCGGAGCTCGGTGTCGAGTCGATCGAGGAGGGCGACCTCGACCGCCTGAAGTGGTGGGGGGTGTTCTTCCGCAAGCAGACCCCCGGCTACTTCATGATGCGGCTGCGCATCCCGAACGGGGTGGCCACCGCGGCCCAGCTGCGCGCCATCGGCGGCCTCGCCAACCGCGTGGGCCGGGGGCTGGTCGACATCACCACGCGCCAGCAGGTGCAGCTCCGCTGGATCCGCATCCAGGACGTGCCGCAGATCCTTGACCGGCTGCTCGAGGTCGGGCTGGTCACGCTGCAGACCGGCATGGACAACATCCGCAACATCATCGGCTGCCCGGCCTTCGGCCTCACCCCCAACGAGCTGCTGGACGCCTCGCCGGTGGCGCGGGCCTTCACCGCGATGTTCGTGGGGAACAAGGCCTACACGAACCTGCCGCGGAAGTTCAACGTCGGCATCACCGGCTGCCGCGAGAACTGCACCCACTCCGAGACCCAGGATATTGCGCTGGTCCCGGCGGTGCGGGCCGCTGCCCTCGAGGAGGTGAAGGGCTTCAACGTGCTCGTCGGCGGCAAGAACGGCTCGGGCGGCTACCGGGTGGCCTCGCCGCTGGACGTGTTCGTGCGGCCGGACGAGGCGGCCGAGGTCTGCAGCGCGATCGTGCTGGTGTTCCGCGACCACGGCGCCCGCGACGCGCGCAACAAGATCCGGCTCTCCTTCCTGCTCGAGTCGTGGGGCGAGGAGAAGTTCCGCGACGCGGTGGAGGCGCGGGTGGGGCGGCGGCTCGAGAAGGCCGGCGCGGACCAGCGCCTCGCCCAGTCCACCGACCACGTCGGGGTGTTCCGCCAGAAGCAGCCCGGGCTGAACTACGTGGGCCTGCTCGTCCCGGTGGGGCGCGTCACCGGCGATCAGCTCCTGGAGCTGGCCCGGCTGTCCGAGCGGTACGGCACCGGCGAGGCGCGCCTGACGGTGGACCAGAACATCATCATCCCGAACGTCGCCGATCCCGTTGTCGGTCAGCTGACCGCCGAGCCGCTGCTCCGCACGCTCCGCTACGACCCGCCCGGCGTGCTGCGGGGGCTGGTGAGCTGCACCGGGGTCGAGTTCTGCAACCTGGCCGTGATCGAGACCAAGAGCCGCGCCCTCTCGGTCGCCCGCGCGCTCGAGGCCAGGGTGCCGGCCACCAAGCCGGTGCGGATCCACTGGTCGGGCTGCCCGGCGGGCTGCGGCAACCACACGGTGGCGGACATCGGGCTGCTCGGTACGCGCACGAAGGTCGACGGCAAGGTGGTCGACGCGGTCGACATCTACATGGGCGGCGCCTCGGGGCCGCAGGCGAGCCAGGGGATCAAGGTGCTCGAGAGCGTCCCCTGCGACGAGCTGCCGCGCGTGCTCGAGGGGCTGGTCCGCTACGGCGAGTTCGAGCGGGTGCGCCGGCAGATCCGCCAGCTCCAGCCGGCGGTCGGCGCGACGGCCGCGCCCGAGCGCGCCGCGCCGCCGCCGGCCTCGTCGGTCCGCCCCGACGAGATCGCGGAGGGGCGCGGCAAGGCGATCACGGTGGGCGGCACCGAGATCGCGGTCTTCAAGTACGAGGGGCGGCTCTACGCGACCCAGAGCTGGTGCCCGCACGCGGGCACGCCGCTGGCCGCCGGCACGGTGGACGGTGGCGCCGTCGTCTGCCCGGCGCACGGCTATCGCTTCGATCTCCGGACCGGCGCCTGCGCCACCGACGCGCAGCTCCGGCTCAAGACCTACCGGCTCGTCCCGGACGGGCCGGGCTTCACGGCGCAGGAATAGCGCGGCCGACCGAAAGGAGCCACCTCACATGTCCTACGTCAAACCCGACGCGGTGCTCGATCAGATGGTGCAGGCCGGCGCCACCAAGGCGCGGCTCGCCCCGAGCGATCTCCTCGTGCGCGGCTTCCTATCCGGGGCGCTGCTGGGCTTCGCCACCACGCTCGCGTTCACCGCCACGCTGCAGACCCACGTGGGCCTGGTGGGCGGGCTGGTGTTCCCGGTGGGCTTCGTGATGATCGTGCTGCTGGGGCTCGAGCTGGTGACCGGCAACTTTGCCCTGCTGCCGCTGGCGGTGCGGGAGCGCCGCATCGGCATGGGCGAGCTGCTGGGCAACTGGGGCCTGGTCTTCCTCGGCAACCTGGCCGGCAGCGTCTTCTACGCCTGGCTGTTCACGCTGACGGTCGCGCCCGACTCCGAGATGGCCCGCCAGCTGATCGCGGTGGCCCAGGCCAAGACCCTCGCGTACGCCAAGCTGGGCGGCCACGGGGTGCTGGTGGCGGTGGCCAAGGCCATCCTGTGCAACTGGATGGTCACGCTCGGCGTCGTGATGGCCCTCACCTCGCAGTCGACGTCGGGCAAAATCGCCGCGATGTGGCTCCCCATCCTCACGTTCTTCGCGCAGGGGTTCGAGCACTCCGTGGTGAACATGTTCGCGATCCCGGCCGGCATGATGATGGGCGCGGAGGTGAGCGTCCGCGAGTGGTGGCTCTGGAACCAGATCCCGGTGACGCTCGGCAACCTCGTGGGCGGCATGCTCTTCACCGGCATGGCGCTCCAGCTCACGTATCGCCGGCGCGCGCCGTCCGCGCCGGCCGCCTCCGTCGCGGCGGCGATTCCCGGGGAGATGGTCACCGGGCGCTGATGGCGTACTACCCGCTCTGCCTGGAGATGACCGAGCGCCGCTGCCTCGTGGTCGGCGGCGGCCCGGTGGCCGAGCGCAAGGTGGCCGGGCTGCTCGACGCCGGCGCGCGCCTCACCGTCGTGAGCCCGGCCGCGACCGACCGGCTGCGCCACTGGGCCGAGGCCGAGCGTCTCCGGATGCTGCTCCGCGAGTACGCGGCGGGCGACCTCGCCGGGCACACGGTGGTCTTCGTGGCCACCGACGCCGGGCGCGTGAACGCCCGGGTGGCGCGGGACGCGCGCGCGGCGGGCGTGCTGATCAACGCGGCCGACGATCCGGCGCACTGCGACTTCATCCTCCCCGCCGTCCTGACGCGCGGCACCCTCACCGTCGCGGTCTCCACCGGCGGCGCCAGCCCGGCGCTCGCCCGCACCGTGCGCGACGAGCTCGGCGCGTACCTCGACCGGGAGGACTACGCCGCGCTCGCCCGGGTCGCGGCGGACGCGCGGCGGGCGCTGCGCGAGCGGGGCACGCCGGCCCCCTGGGAGCGGTGGCGGCGCACGCTGGGGGGCGAGGTCCGCGCGCTGGTCAAGGCCGATCGGCTCGACGCCGCGCGGGAGCGCCTGCTCGATGGACTGCGCGGCTAGCGGGCGGGTGGTGCTCGTCGGGGCCGGCCCCGGCGACCCGGAGCTGATCACGCGGCGCGGGCTGCGCTGGCTGCAGCGCGCGGAGGTCGTGGTCTACGATCAGCTCGTGAGCCCGGAGCTCCTCGACGAGGCGCCGCCGGACGCGCTGCTGCTCTTCGCGGGCAAGTCGGCGGGCAACCACTGCATGCCGCAGGCGGCCATCAACGCGCTGCTCGTGCGCCACGCCCTGGCCGGGCGGCTGGTGGTCCGCCTGAAGGGCGGCGACGCCTTCGTGTTCGGGCGCGGCGGCGAGGAGGCGCGGGCCTGCCTCGCCGCCGGCGTGCCCGTCGACGTGGTGCCCGGCGTGACCTCGGCGGTCGCGGTGCCGGCCGCGGCCGGCATCCCGGTCACCCATCGCGGCGTCGCGTCCTCGTTCGCGGTGGTCACCGGCCACGAGGATCCGGACAAGCCGGGCGGGCGCGTGGACTGGGAGCGCCTCGCCGGCGCGGTGGACACCATCGTCGTCCTGATGGGGACCGCCGCGCTGCCCGAGATCGCGCGGCGCCTGCTCGCCGCCGGCCGCGAGTCCGCGACGCCCGCCGCGGTGATCCGCCGGGGCACCACGGCCGCCGAGGAGGTGGTGACCGGGACCCTCGCGGACATCGCGCGCCGGGCCGCGCACCTCGCCCCGCCGTGCACGATCGTGATCGGCGAGGTGGTCCGGCTCCGCCGGGCGCGCCGGGGCGCCGCCGCCGCGATGTCGGCGAGGAACGGAGTCGTGTAGACTCGGGCGGATGACACCCGAGCATCGCGCCCTGATCGAGCGCATGCGATCGTCCGCCCTGGTCGTCCGCCGCGCGGTGGAGCGCGCGCGCGGCGCGCGCTTCGACAAGCCGCCCCGGCCCGGGGAGTGGTCGGCGCTCGAGACGCTGACCCACCTGCGCGACGTGATCGTCCACGTCTACGGGCTGCGCATGCGCCGCATGTTCTACGAGGACGCGCCCCTCTTCGCCGACTTCGACGAGGAGGCCTACCGACCGGCCAGCCTGGCGCGCGGCGAGAGCGTCGAGTACTTGCTGGACACTTTCGTGGGCGAGCAGGAGCAGCTCGCGCGCCTGCTCGAAGCGCTGCCCGACGCGGAGTGGGCGCGCGAGGGCACCCACCCCGTGTACGGCATCATGTCGATCGAGTTCCTGGCCCGGCGGGCCGGCGAGCACGCCGAGGAGCACGCCGCGCAGATCACGGCTGCGGTGCAGGGGCGCTGACCCACCCTCACTCTGACCCACCCCTCACCCTGCCCTCTCCCCTCAGGGGAGAGGGGGGGAGGGTTAGCGGGCGGAGGGGAAGCGCGGGGGGCGCTTCTCCCGGATCGCGGCTGCACCCTCGCGCACGTCCTCGTGCGTGAACGTGAGCATCTCGAGCGCGATCGACTGGTCGAAGATGGGCCCGGCCATGCGCAGCCAGTTGTTCAGCGAGCGCTTGGTCCAGCGGATGGCCTGCTGGGCGCCGGTGGCGAGCTTGTCGGCCACCTCGAACGCCCTCGGCAGCACCTCCGCGGGCGGCACGCACAGGCTGACCAGCCCGATGCGCTCGGCCTCGCGCCCGTCGATGAAGTCGCTGGTGAGCAGGTAGTACTTGGCCTTGGCCATGCCGCACAGCAGCGGCCAGACGATCGCGGCGTGATCGCCCGCCACCACCCCCAGCTTCGTGTGGCCGTCGGTGAAGCGCGCGGTCTCCGAGATGATGCTGATGTCGGACAGCAGCGCCACCACCAGGCCCGCGCCCACCGCCACCCCGTTGATCGCCGAGATCACCGGCTTGTCGAGGTTGATCATGTTGTAGACGATGTCGGAGGCCTCGCGCAGCGTGCGCCCCATGCGCTTCGGGTCGCGGGCGTTGGCCTCCACCATGTCGAGATCGCCGCCGGCCGAGAAGGCCCGGCCCGCGCCGGTCACCACCGCCACGCGCGCGCTGTCGTCGGCGTCCAGGGTGAGCCAGACCTGGGTCAGCTCCCAGTGCAGCCGGTCGTTGGTGGCGTTGAGCACCTCGGGCCGGTTGAGCGTGATGAGCACCACCCCGTTCGGTCGGCGCTCGAACACGAGGTGCTGGTAGTCGCGGTAGTCCATGGGATGCGCCTCCTGTCGGGTGTGAGATCCGCCTGGGAGGCTAGCACGGCCCGGGACCGACGGCCCGTGGATGCAGGACGTCCGGCGCCCAGCCGACGTCGAGCCGCTCGCCGAGCCAGCCAGGGCACGCGGTCCGCGCGTGGAGCTGCAGGCCCTGGGCGGAGTGCTGCGCCTGCAGCGTGCGAATCGGATCCGTGGGCACCGGGGCAGTCGGCGGCACCTCCGGTAGCGTGCGGCCATCCGGCCGCCGGAACTCGAGCGCGCCGTCGGATTCTCGAGAGACCCGGTATCCCTCTTCGTGTACCGCGTGGTGATGGCGGCGGCACAGCAGGACGACGTTGCCGAGCGTCGTGGGGCCGCCCTGCGCCCAGTGACGCACGTGATGGCCCTCTCCGACCCGTGCGTGACAGCCCGGGAAGCGACAGCTCCAGTCCCGATGGAGCAGCGCGCGTCGCAACGCGGGCGGGATCGCCCGGGTCCGGGCTCCAACTTCGACGAGCCGCCCCTCGTCGTCGTGCCGCATGACCACCCGGCTCGCATCGCAGGCCAGGCGTCGGGACGTTTCCGCGGAAACGTGGCTCCCTTCTTCCAGCACGGATTGGCCGGGTTGCTCGGGATCCGCGAGCACCGCGGCGTCGACGTGGACCACGACCTGATAGCGCTCGCCCGGGGCACCCGGGTCGATCTCGTGATGCAGCGCGGTCTCGGCCAGCAGAGCCAGCGCGTCGGCCTGCTGCTGGGCGCGAGTCGGAGGCACCATGGCGGGATCCGATGCTGCCGCGGCCGTGACGCGTGACCGCTGGTACAGCGTCTCGCGGGCGGCGTCGAGCGCCCTGATCAGCGGGGCGCCGACTTCGGGAGCCAGCCGGCCGCGGACGACCACGGTGCCATCCTCGTCCTCGTAGACGTTCAGCCCCCGGTCCGCGTGCTGCCGTGTCGCTTGCCGGACCTCGGCTTGCCGGTCCACACGTCGCCAGCCCCGCACGATGCGGTGCCTGCGCGCCCGACCGCCAGCAACCGGCCCTTCGGTCTCGGGGGTGGCCACGCGGGTCAGGGCGCGGACCTTGGCGTAGGAAAGCTCCCCGCGGGCTAGGGCCTCGGCCAGGCGCGGCAGCGTGCCGAGCGCGCGCGCGACACGCACTCGCTCGCGGGCGGCCCCGATGTCGAGGCCGACGCGCCATCCGAGCCAGGCGGCGCAGGAGGAGAAGCCCGTGTTCCAGCCGCCGCGCGCGTCGAAGTCGCGAATGAGGGTGAGCAGGCGGGCGGTCGCGGCGTCAAGGTGCGCGGACAGCTCGGCGATCTCGTCGCCGAGGCGATCCAGGTCTGCGAACGGACGCGGCGGGGCGGGCATGGGCTGCGAGGCGATCGGCATGGCGAACCCTCCTTCGGTGGAGCGACTCTACACCTCGAGTTTCGCGAGGCCGGAGAGCGCCCACGTTCGGCGAGCGCGCGCGGGGGAGTGATTTTTCAGTGCGGCGTTGCCGAACGCGCTCCACGGCGCCGCCGAGCGCGCTCAGCACGCCTCTTTCTGCGGGCTGCCGCTCGGGCAGCGGTGCTTGGTGCCGAGGGCGTCAAGAGAAAAGTCCCGCGCTTCCTGACACCGACGGCGGCGGCCGCGAGCGCCTACGCCACCGCGGCGAGCTGGCCGATGATGGCCACGCAGGCCTCGGCGAGCTCCCGGCCCTTGGTGGCCATGTGCTGCTTGAAGAACTCCTCGTGGACCGCGTGCTCGTGGAAGTGGTGGGGGGTGAGCACGGCGGACAGCACCGGGACGTCGGTCTCGAGCGAGGTCTGCACGATGCCCTGGAGCACCGCCTGCGCCACGAAGTCGTGCCGGTAGATGCCGCCGTCCACGACGAGGCCGCTCGCGCACACCGCCGCGTAGCGACCGGTCCGGGCGAGCCGGCGGGCCATCAGCGGGATCTCGAGGCTGCCGGGCACCGAGAAGAGCTCCACGTCGCCCGCCGAGTACCCGCGCTGCGCCAGCTCGGCCATGAACGCCTGCCGGCAGTGATCGGTGATGTCGGTGTGCCACGAG
This sequence comes from Verrucomicrobiia bacterium, assembly GCA_035493135.1. Taxonomy (GTDB): domain Bacteria; phylum Methylomirabilota; class Methylomirabilia; order Rokubacteriales; family CSP1-6; genus CAMLFJ01. The sequence goes on along the minus strand of DATJIR010000271.1, from coordinate 4,284 downwards.
GCCTGGACGTAGGCGATCGGCTTCAGGGCCATGACGTTCCTCCGTGAGTGGGGTTGGCGGGTAGTGTAGACCGGCGCCGGCGCCTTGACGAGATCGCCGCCGGCGGGGCACTATCTGGCCCATTCCCTTGCGTCCCGACCACAGGAGGTGTCCGTGAGACTCGCCGTGCTGCTGCTCCTGATCGCGCCCCTGACCGCGGTGGCCGCCGCGCAGGAGAGCTTCGATGGGGCGTGGAGAGGTGTCATCACATGCGCGCCCCATGCCGAGGATGGCGGCGCCCGCGGCTACAGCTACGGGTTCCCGGCGCAGGTCAAGAATGGCGTGTTCCACGCCGAGCGCAAGGCCGAGGACGCGCCCGGCTCGCTGCGGATCGACGGGCCGATCCAGCCCGATGGCACCGCCGAGCTGATCGCGAAGGGGCTGACGGGACATCCCGACAACGCGGTCCGGCATCTGACGCCCGCGACCCCCTACACCTACCGGATCAAGGCGCGCTTCGAGGGGTCGAAAGGAGTCGGCACCCGGCTGGACGTGCGCAAGTGCGACTTCACCTTCACCGAGCAGTAGCGACGCCCCGCGTGCTTCCCGACAACCTCGGCTATCTGTTCGACACCGCGCTGGCCCTCGCTCCGTCGAAGCCGGCGGTGTTCCAGGGCGACACCGTGCTGACCTACGCGGAGCTGGACGGTCGCTCCAATCGCATGGCCAACGCGCTCGCCGCGCTGGGGGTGACCGCGGGCGATCGGGTCGCGCTGCTCTTCAACAACGACTACCGCTTCCTCGAGACGCTGTTCGGCGCCATGCGTCTGGGGGCGGTGGCGGTGCCGCTCAACATCCGGATGGGCGACGAGGCGCTCCGCTACGTGGCCGAGGACTCGGAGGCGGGAGTGCTGGTGGCGAGCGCCGCGCTGGCCGAGCGGGGGCGGGCGCTGGCCGCGCAGATCCCGGCCATCAAGCACGTGATCGCCGACGGGCCGGCGACCGAGGGCGCGCTGGCGTACGAGGCGGCGGTGGCCGCCGCGTCGCCCACGCTGCCGCGGCAGGCGACCGAGTTCGACGAGGTGTGCATGCAGCCCTACACCTCGGGCTCGACCGGCAAGCCTAAGGGCGTGCTGCTGACGCACGGCGGCCAGATCTGGAACGCCGACGTCATGCGCAAGGCGCTGCTCGCCGACGACACCGAGCGCGCGCTGATCGCGGTGCCGCTCTACCACAAGAACGCGATGCTGGGCGCGGTGAAGCCGTTCCTGCTCGCGGGCGGCTCGCTCGTGATCCTCGCCGGCTTCGACGCCCTCGAGGTCATCCGCGCCATCGACCGCTGCAGGGTGACCTATCTCACCGGCGTGCCCGCGATGTACAAGATGATCCTCGCCGAGAAGGCCGCGCTCGGCCGCCACGACGTCTCGAGCGTGCGCTACGCGGTGTGCGGCTCGGCCGAGGTGCCCGACGAGCTGCTGGAGGAGTTCCGGCGCGTGTTCGGCGCGCCGATCGCCGAGAGCTACGGGCTCACCGAAGGTGGCCCCGTCCCCATCACCAACACGCGCTGGGGGCTCAAGAAGCGCGGCTCCTGCGGCCTGGCCTTCCCGGGCTGCGACGTGCGGCTGGTGGACGAGGCCGGCGCCGAGGTGGGCGTGGACACCGTGGGCGAGCTGATCACCCGCAACCCGGGACTGGCGAAGGGCTACTGGAAGCTGCCGGAGGCCACCGCGAAGAAGTTCCGCGACGGCTGGCTCGCCACCGGCGACCTGATGCGCCGGGATTCCGACGGCTACTACTACTTCGTCGGGCGCCGCGACGACATGATCAACGTCTCCGGGGAGAACGTGTACCCCAAGGAAGTGGAGGACATCCTGCTCCAGCATCCGAACCTGCGAGACGCCTGCGTGGTGCCGGCGCCCCACGACGTCAAGGGCGAGGTGCCGATCGCCTTCGTGGTGGCCCGCGAGGCGGGCCGGACCACGGAGGACGACGTGCGCCGCTTCTTCCTGGAGCGCGGGGCGCCCTACGCCAATCCAAGGAAGGTCGTGTTCCTGGACGCGCTGCCGCTCGGCGGCACCGGCAAGATCGACCGCACCGCGCTGAAGGCGCGGGCGCGGGAGGTGGGCGCGTGACGACGGCCGGCGGGGAGCTGCGCTTCGACCACTCACCCTTCATGCGCTTCATGGGGCTCGAGATGGTGCGGGCGGAGAAGGGCCTGGTCGAGATCCGGCTGCCGTTCCGCGAGGAGTTCCTGCGCCACGACGGCGCGGACTGGCTGCACGGCGGGGTCGTCAGCGCGCTGGCCGACATCGCGGGGGACTACGCGGTGATCACCGAGACCAGCGCGGGCGTGCCCACCATCGACATGCGCGTGGACTACCTGCGCCCGGCGCGCCGGGGCGACCTGACCGCCACCGGGCGCACGGTGCGGGTGGGCAAGACGGTGAGCGTGGCGGACGTGGAGGTCCGCGACGCGACCGGCACCCTGGTCGCGGTGGGGCGCGCGTGCTACGCTTCGCCGCGCCCGCCGGCGTCGCCGGCGTCACCCACGGAGGAGACCCGATGAGCGCGATGCCTCCCGACAACCTGAACGAGATCGGCGTGCTCAAGCGCCGCGAGATCGAGGCGCGCATCCTGATGCCGGTGCTGACCGCACTGGGCGAGGAGTTCGGCCGCGAGAAGGTGTTCGAGACCGCGCGCCGGATCATCATCGAGGTGGCGCGGGAGCAGGGCAAGGAGCTCTCGGCGCGCATGGGCGGCGACAGCCTCGGCCACTTCGCCGCCGCGCTGGAGGACTGGAAGAAGGGCGACGCCTACCGCATGGACGTGCTGGAGCAGACCGAGGAGAAGTTCTCCTTCAACGTCACGCGCTGCCGGTACGCGGAGATGTACCGCGCGCTCGGCATCCCGGAGATCGGGGCGCTGCTCTCGTGCAACCGGGACTTCTCGCTGGTCGAGGGCTTCAACCCGGCAGTGAAGCTGACGCGAACGCAGACCGTGATGGAGGGGGCGTCGCACTGCGACTTCCGCTTCGAGCTCCGGAAGACCGCCCGCCAGACCGAAGCCACCGCGGACCAGCTGAGCAAGGTGGTGGGGGGGCCTGGGGGAGGAGCGGCGCCGCTCCCCCCCCGATAGGGATGAAAGCCGTCGCGATCGACGCTCACGGGGGCCTGGAGCAGGTCCGCCTCCGCACCGACTGGCCGGAGCCGTCGCCCGGAGCGGGCCAGGCGGTGGTGGACGTGAAGGCCTGCGGGCTCAACTACCTCGACATCTTCGTGCTCCACGGCATGCCGGGCCTGCCGGTCGAGATGCCGCGCATCCCGGGCGGTGACGTCAGCGGGGTGGTCAGCGCGGTGGGTGCCGGCGTCTCCAAGGAATGGGTCGGGCGCCGGGTGCTGATCGACCCGCACATCAAGAGCGGCGGCGCGCTGGGGGAGAACGGCAACGGCGGCCTCTGCGAGAAGATCGCGGTGGACGCCGCCAACCTGATCCACCTGCCGGACGCGGTCACGTTCGAGCAGGCCGCGTCGCTGCCCATCGCCTACGGCACGGCCTATCGCATGATGATCACGCGCGGGCGCGTGCAGCCGGGCGAGCTGGTGCTGATCCTGGGCGCGAGCGGCGGGGTCGGCACGGGATGCGTGCAGATCGCCAAGAACCTGAAGGCGCGCGTGATCGCGTGCGCGTCGTCTCCGGCAAAGCTGCGGCGCTTGCAGGAGCTCGGCGCCGACCACGTCATCGACTACACGAAGGAAGACTTCTCGAAGCAGGCTTGGGAGATCTCCGGCAAGAAGGGCGTGGACGTGCTCGTGAACTACACGGGCGGCGATACCTGGGTGCCGAGCCTGCGGACCCTGGCGCGGCACGGGCGTCTGCTGACGTGTGGGGCCACCGCGGGGTTCGATCCGAAGACCGACATCCGGTACATCTGGCGGCGTGAGGTCAACATCATCGGGGCCAATGGTTGGACGCGGCAGGATCTGGAGGCGCTGCTGGTCGAGGTCGAGCGGGGGAGCATCAAGCCGATCATTCACGCCGTGTACCCCTTGGCCGAATCGCGCGAGGCCATGCGGGTGATGGAAGACCGCGAGGTCTTCGGGAAGATCATCGTCGTTCCGTGAGGATCAATGTTGGGATGCTCGTGGGGGAGGCCACCGCTCACCCTGCCCTCTCCCCTGAGGGGAGAGGGGTGGCGATCGTGGACCTGTCGCGGTCCGCCTCGCCGCGGGAGGTCGGCTATGCGGAGCTGGATGCCGGCTGCAACGCGGTGGCGGCCGGGCTGGTGGCCAGGGGGATCACGCGCGG
>DATJIR010000270.1:0-2882 GCA_035493135.1 Verrucomicrobiia bacterium | reverse complement strand
CCGGCAGCATCGCCACGAAGACCGCGCCGTAGAGGGCGCCGTGCAGGCTGCCGAGACCGCCCACCACCACCATCAACAGGAACTGGATCGACAGCAGCACGCTGAAGATGTCGGGGGCCAGGAACCCGATCTTGTGGGCGAAGAGCGCGCCCGCCGCGCCCATGAGCCCGGCCGAATAGGCGAAGGCCAGCGTCTTGTAGCGCGCCAGATGCACGCCCATCGACTGCGCGGCGATCTCGCTGTCGCGGATGGCCACCCACGCGCGGCCGGTCGGCGCTCGCAGCACGTTGGCGGTGAGCCAGAGGCCGCCGATCAGCACCGCCAGGCAGAGGAAGTAGAAGGCCGCGTCGGAGGCGAACGAGACGCCGAAGATCACCGGCTTGTCGACCGGCCGGCCCTTCAGGCCGTGGGTCACGTGCTCCCAGCGCGTGAACACCTCCTGGATGATCAGCGCGAAGGCGAGCGTGGCGATCGTCAGGTAGACGCCGGTCATGCGCAGCGCGGGCAGGCCCACCAGCACTCCGACCGCGGTCGAGACGATCCCGGCGAGGGCGACCGAGACCACCCACGGCAGGCCGAGATCCTGCAGGAAGTAGACGTGGGCGTAGGCCCCGATCCCGAGGAACGCGGCGTGCCCCAGGCTCACCAGGCCGGTGTAGCCGGCCAGCACCATCAGCGAGAGCCCGCAGAGCCCGTAGACGAAGACCATGCTGACGTCGCTCACGTAGTCGGGCACCGCGAGCGGCAGCAGCAGCACCGCGGCGAGCAGGCCCGCGTACCAGCGGCGCTGGACCGGATCGCGGAAGAGCCCCAGGTCGTGATCGTAGGTGGTCTTGAAGGCGAAGCGCATGGGCGCGGCGGCTCAGACCTTCTTCCGGCCCACGGTGCCGAACATGCCCTGAGGGCGGATCGCGAGCACCAGGAGCAGGACCACGTAGGCGGCCACGTCCTTCACCCCGAGCGGGAGGTAGGCGCCCGAGAACAGCTCGATGAGGCCGATGGTCACGCCGCCCACCAGCGCGCCCGGGATGGACCCGAAGCCGCCCAGCACCGCGGCCGCGAACGCCTTGAGCCCGATGAAGCCCAGGTTGATGTCGATCAGCGAGACCGGGGCCAGCAGGACGCCCGCGATCGCGGCCACGCCGGCCGAGATGGCCCAGATCAGCGAGAACATGCGCTTCACCGGGATCCCCATGTAGTAGGCCGCGAGCTGGTTCTGCGAGGCGGCCTGCATGGCCACGCCCACCCGCGAGTAGGTGAAGAACGCGTAGAGCAGCGCGCACAGCGCCACCGTGCCCACGATGATCGCCACGTACTCGTGGCTCACCGTCACCCCGCCGAGCCGGGTGGTCCGGGCGCTGAACGGGGTCGGCAGCGTGTAGATCTCGGAGCCCCAGGTCGCCGACGCGAAGGACCGGAACATGGCGCCGAGCCCGATGGTGAGCATGACCACCGCGAACTGGGGCTGCCCGATGACGCGCCGGAGCAGGATGGCGTCGAGCACCGCCCCGAAGGCGCCGACGATGCCGACCGCGAGCGCGAACGCGGTCCAGTAGCCGACGCCGTACCAGACCACGAACATGTAGCAGACGAACGCGCCCAGCATGAGCAGGTCGCCCTGGGCGAAGTTGACCAGCTCGGTGGCCTTGTAGATGAGGACGAAGCCGAGGGCGACCAGGCCGTAGATGCAGCCCACGGCGAGGCCATTCAGGGCAAGCTGCAGGATCGTGTCCAGCGCGGACCCCCGGCCGGGCTCCACCGGCTGCTCCGTCCGCCGCGGCGACCCTGTCGCGGCGTGACGGTAATGGGGGCGGTTATATCCGGCGGGCGCCGGTCAAGTCAATCAGAGCTTCGGCGGCAGCGCAGGCGGTGGTCAGGGCGCCCGGCGGATCCACACCGCGGTGTCGTGGAAGACGGCGCCGCCGTTGGGGTAGCCCGGCTCGGCGCTGGTGAGCGCGTTGATGCCCACGCGCCCCACGAAGTCCCGGTTGGGCCATACCCCTTCCACGATCACCACCCCCCGCTGCTGGCCGGGCCGCGGCTCCGCGTGGGCGACCACCTGGCCCCGCTCGTTGCCGAGCAGGACCGGGGTGCCAGCGGGGGCGCCGAGGGCCGCGCAGTCGTCCGGATGGAGCAGGGCGGTCGGCCGCCGCTCGCTCTCCCGCGAGGACGGGGTCTCGGTGAACGTGGAGTTGAGGAAGGTCCGCGCGGGGGCGGCCACCAGGCGGAACGGCTTCTCGGCGGTCGGGTTGTCGATCACGTCGAAGTGGTCGGGCAGGGCCGGCATCGAGGCGCCGCGCCCGCCCCGGCGGGCCCAGTCGGGGCGGAAGTGGAACCGTCGGTCGGGGGTGGGGAAGCCGTCGAGGAAGTGGGCGGTCTCGAACGGGGGCGCGAAGTCCTGCCCGCCGCGGCGCCAGTTGGTCTCCGCGTCCCACATGCCGGACCGGCGCAGCGTGTCGTCCATGATCTCCCACGCGGTCATCTGGAAGCCGGGGTGCGTGGCGCCGAGGCGCTTGGCGAGCTGGCAGATCACCCAGTGGTTCTCGCGGCACTCGCCCGGCGGCTCGATCACCCTCTTCGCGACCTGGAAGTAGGTGTGCCCACTCGCGGTGTAGAAGTCGTCGTGCTCGACCATCATGGTGGCGGGGAGCACGACGTCCGCGAAGGCGGCGGTCTCGGTCAGGAACTGCTCGTGCACGCAGAGGAAGAGGTCCTCGCGGGCGAGGCCCCGGTGCACCAGGTGGGTCTCCGGGCAGACCATGGCCGGGTTCGTGTTCTGCACGAGGATCGCGGTCACCGGCGGCCCGCCCAGCAGGGCCTCGCGGTCGCCGGTGAGGATCGGGCCGAGGCGCGACTGGTCGAGCGCGCGGATCGACTTGTCG
>DATJIR010000269.1:0-12979 GCA_035493135.1 Verrucomicrobiia bacterium | reverse complement strand
CGGCGGTCACGGCGAAGGGGCCCGTCTAGTGACCGGCGGGTGTCAGGAGGTCGAGATACGTGCTCACCACATCGAGCATAGGCCATACATGCATTTGGGCAAAGTGGGGGAGCTCTCGCCCAACTCCGGGTCGGCGGGGCGGAGGTGGGCGGGGGGCGCTCCGCCACCACCCCCCCGCCGGCCCGGACGCCCTCACCGCCGCGCGCGCCACGGTCCGGTGATGAGCCGCGCCCCGCGCTGCCAGCTGACGTAGGCCCACGCCCATTCGAACAGGACCAGGAACCGGTTCCGGAAGCCGATGAGGAACATGATGTGCACGAAGAGCCAGGCGAGCCAGGCCGGCAGGCCCGAGAGGCGGAGCCGGCCCACCACCGCGACGGCGGCGGCGCGGCCGATGGTGGCCATGCTGCCGCGGTCGCGGTAGCGGACCGGCTCCGTCGGCTCGCCGGCCAGGTGGTGCAGTACGTTGCGCGCGGCGGCGCGGCCCTGCTGCAGGGCGACCGGCGCCAGGCCGGGCAGCGGGCGACCATCGGCCCCGGTGAAGGCGCACAGGTCGCCGATGGCGAAGGCCTCGGGATGGCCGGGGATGGAGAGGTCGCGCTCGACCGGCACGCGCCCGGCCCGGTCGAGCGGCACGCCCAGTGTGCGGGTGAGCGGCGCGGCGGCGACGCCGGCGGCCCACAGCACGGTGCGCGCGCGGATCTGCTCCCCGCCGAGCCAGACCGCGTCGGGCGTCACCCGCGTGACGGTGGCGCCGGTGCGCACCTCGACCCCGATGCGCGCGAGCGCGGCGGCGGCGCGCGCGGGCAGGGGATCGGGGAAGGCGGCCAGGACGCGGGGACCGCCCTCGAGCAGCACGATCCGCGCCTTGGTGGGATCGATCAGGCGGAAGTCGCGCGCGATGGTCTCGCGCGAGATCTCGGCGAGGGCTCCGGCGAGCTCCACCCCGGTCGGGCCGCCGCCGATCACCACCGAGGTGAGCAGCGCGCGCTGCTCGGCGCCGTCCGGCTCCCGCTCGGCCTCCTCGTAGGCCAGCAGCACGCGGCGCCGGATCTCCAGCGCGTCTTCCAGGGTCTTGAGGCTCGGGGCGAGCGGCTCCCAGTCGTCATGGCCGAAGTAGGAGTGGCCCGCGCCCGCCGCGAGCACGAGCGCGTCGTAGGGCATCGTGCCCTCGTCGAGGACCAGGCGTCGGCCGGCCAGGTCCACCGACACCACCTCGGCCAGCAGCACCGTGACGTTGGGGGCGCGGCGCAGGATGGAGCGCAGCGGCATTGCGATGTCGGACGGGTTCAGGGCCGCGGTGGCCACCTGGTAGAGCAGGGGCTGGAAGAGATGGTGATTGCGCCGGTCGAGGAGGGTGACGCGGACCGGCCGGTTCGCGAGCGCACGGGCCGCATAGAGCCCGCCGAACCCGCCGCCTACGATGACCACGTGCGGATGCCGGTCGCGCTCGCTCACCGCCTCATCTTCCGGGGGGCGCCGCGGGGTGTCAACCGGGCCGGCGGCTTGACAGGACGCGGACTTGGCCCTAGGGTGAGCGCACACAGGAGGAAGTCGCCCATGACCGCGCGGATCTCGTCACAGCGCTATGCCGTCGAGGGCTTCCAGGAGGCGCTCGACCTCTGCTACAGCCGGGGATGGACCGACGGACTGCCGGTGGTGCCGCCGACCGAGCCGGCGGTGCGCGCCATGCTCGACGCGGTCGCGCTCGAGCCCGACGCGCAGGTCGCCTTCATCACCAACCGGCAGGTGGCGATCTCCGCCGAGAAGGTCGCGATCAACGCGGTGATGGCGGGCTGCCGGCCGGAGTACATGCCGGTGGTGGTGGCCGCGATCGAGGGCATCGCGGATCCCCGGTGGGGCTATCACGGCCCGGCCACGTCCACCGGGAGCGCGGCGGTCCTCATGATCGTCAACGGGCCCATCGGCCGGCGGCTCGACTTCAACTCGGGCGACAATCTCTTCGCGCCGGGCTGGCGGGCCAACGCCACCGTCGGGCGCGCGGTGCGCCTGGTGATGCGCAACGTGATCGGCACGATACCCGGACGCCTCGACCGCGGGACTTTCGGCCATCCAGGCCGATATACCTACGTGATGGCCGAGAACGAGGCGGAGAGCCCGTGGACGCCGCTGCACGTCGAGCGGGCCGGCTGCCGGCCCACCGACAGCGCGGTCACGGTCATGGCCGCCCTGGCCCCGATCCAGTTCTACAATCAGCTCTCGAGCACCGCGGCAGGCGTGCTCGGCACGCTCTGCGATACGATGCGGTATCCCGGGCAGATCGGGCAGCCGAACTACTGCGTGGTGCTGGCCGGCGAGCACATGCGCACGATCGCGGCCGACGGCTGGTCCAAGGCGGACATCCGCAAGTTCATCTTCGAGAACAGCACGAACACGGTGGCGCACTTCAAGCGCACCGCGCGGATGCCGGGCGCGGTGAAGCCGGAGGACGAGACCGCGACCCGGCCGATCGTGCAGTCGCCCGACGACATCCTGGTGGTGGCGGCGGGGGGCCGCGCCGGCTCCTTCTCCTGCTTCATCCCGGGCTGGGCGAGCCGCACCTCGTCGGAGGCAGTGACGGTGGTCATCAAAGAGAGGAGCGCATGATGGCGGGATTCGAGATCCTCGACCCCACGGTCGAGCCGCGGCGGCAGCCGCTCACGTACGTGCCACGCCCCGATTCGCTGAAGGGCAAGCGCATCGGACTGGTGGAGAACACCAAGTTCAACTCGGACAAGCTCCTGCAGAAGATCGGGGTCATCCTCAAGACCGAGTACGGCGCCGCCGAGGCCCGGATGTGGCGGAAGCACAACTCGAGCGTGCCGGCTCACCAGGAGATCATCGACGACGCCAAGCGGTCCGTGGACGTCGTCGTCGCCGGCATCGGCGACTGAGGGTCCTGCTCGTCGGGCAGTGTGCTCGACGGAATCCTGTTCGAGAAGGTCGGCGTCCCCGCCGCGTCCATCGTGACCGACGTCTTCGAGGCCACCGGGCACGCCATGGCCCAGTCGTGGGGCGTCCCGGAGTACAAGTTCCTCTCGGTGCCGCATCCGATCGCGAACCTCACCGACGCGGAGCTCGACGCGCGGGCGCGCGCCATGGCCCCCGAGGTGGTGCGACTGCTCCTGAAGGGCCAGGAAGGCTAGAAACGCAGGCGAACCCGCGAGCTCCCAGGCAGCAAACGGGAGTCCGCGGCCGGGGGGAGTGCGGGGGCCATATCGGGGCCCCCGCAGCTGAAGAGCCTGAAGAAGTAAACGAGTGTCCGCCGCCAGAATGCCAGACGACATCGCCTACCGCCCGCCGTTCTGGTACCGGGGCCGGCATCTGCAGACGCTGTGGGGGCCGCTGCTGCGACACTGGCGGCGGCCCCCGCTGCGCCGGGAGCGCCTCGAGACCCCCGACGGCGACTTCGTCGATCTCGACTGGCTGGCCGACGCGCCCGAGTCTGGCCCGCTGATCCTGATCCTCCACGGCCTCGAGGGCTCGTCGCGCTCTCACTACGCGCGCGGCCTGCTGCGCGGGGCGGGCCGCCTCGGCTGCCGCCCCGCGGTGATGCACTTCCGCTCGTGCAGCGGGGAGGTGAACCGCCTGCCGCGGCTCTATCACTCGGGCGAGACCGGGGATCTCGAGTGGGTGCTCGAGCAGCTGCGGAAGCGCGAGGGCGATCCCCGGATCGGCCTGATCGGGATCTCGCTGGGCGGCAACGTGATACTGAAGTGGCTCGGGGAGCAGGGCGACGCCGCGCCCGGCGCGGTGGCGGGAGCGGTCGCCATCTCGACCCCGTTCGACCTGGCCGCGTGCGCCGCGGTGCTCGACCGGGGCTTCAACCGCGCGGTCTACACCCAGAGCTTCCTGCGCACCATGAAGGCCAAGGTCCGGGCCAAGATCCACCTCTACGACGGCCGGATCGACGTGCCCGCGGTGCTGCGCTCGCGCACCTTCGCCGAGTACGACCGGAGGTTCACCGCGCCGCTGAACGGCTTCGCCGACGAGCACGACTACTGGAGCCGGGCGAGCAGCGGGCCCTACCTCGAGCGCATCCGGCGCCCCACCCTGCTGATCAACGCGGCCAACGACCCGTTCCTGCCCGGGGTGCACCTGCCCGCCGTGGCGGTGGCGCGATCGCGATGGCTCGAGGCGGCCTTCGTGGAGCAGGGCGGGCACGTGGGATTCCTGGACGGTCCGCTCGGCGGCTCGTCGTGGGCCGAGCGGCGCGCCCTCGCCTTCCTCCGACGCCTTCTGCTACCATGACCGCCGTGCTGCGCGACGCGTACGGCCTGGCCGTCTCGACCTCGTCCCGCGCCGCGGTCGACGCGCACGACCGGGGCGTGCGCGCGCTCCTGGGCTTCGGCGCCGATACCGTGGAGTGCTTCCGCCAGGCGCTCGCCGCCGACGCCGACTTCGTGCTGGCCCGCGCCGCGCTCGCGGTCGCGCTCTACCTCGACGAGCAGATCCCGGTGGCGCGGGCCGAGATGGAGCGGGCGGTCGCGGACGGGACCGCCCAGGCCGCGTCGCTCACCGCGCGGGAGCGCCGGCACCTCGAGGCCCTGCGCCTGTTCGTGGGCGGGCGCGGCAACGACGCCATCGCGGTGATGCAGGAGATCCTGGGCGAGTTCCCGCGCGACGTGGTGCTGATGCAACGCCTCTACTACATCTACTTCTGGCAGGGGCGCTCCGCCGAGATGCTCGAGGTGACCCGCGCGGCGCTGCCGGCGCTGGCCGACGACGGCTACGCCCTCGGCTATCACGCCTTCGCGCTCGAGGAGAACCGGCGCTTCGACGAGGCGCTGCCGCTCGCCGAGCGGGCGATCGCGCTGAACCCCCGGGACGCCTGGGCGGTGCACGCCATCGCCCACGTGCACTACGAGCGGGGCGACAATCGCCGCGGGATCGAGATCCTGCCGGGCCGGATCCATCCCTGCGACCACCTGGGCTACTTCCGGAACCACCTGCTCTGGCACCTGGCCCTGCTCCACCTGGCCGAAGGCGACTACGAGCGCGGCGGCCGGCTCTTCGAGAGCGTGTTCGGCCGCATCCCGATCGCGATCGCCTCCGACCTGCAAGACTCGGTGGCCCTGGCGTGGCGCCTCGATCTCTTCGGGCGTCCCGATCCACGCCGGTGGGCCCAGCTCGGCGAGGCGGCGCGGCGGTGGCTCGACATGCCCCTGCTGCTCTTCCACGACCTGCACGTGGGGATGGCGCTCGCGGCGGCGGGCGACTGGAGCCGCGCCTCGGTCCAGCTCGACCGGCTGCGCCAGCGCGCGGCCAGGTCGAAGAACCCCACGCTCCCGGAGGTGGTGGTGCCGCTCCTGGAGGGCCTCCACGCGTTCGCCCGGGGGGAGTACGGAGCCGCGGTGGCGCGCATCGCGCCCGTCGAGGCGCGGATCGTCGAGGTGGGTGGCAGCCACGCCCAGCGCGAGGTCTTCCACGACACCCTCCTCGCCGCGGCCCTGCGCGGATCGGAGCCGCGCGCGGTGGCCCTGCTCGAGCGGCGCCTGGCCAAGCGCCCCAACCCCGGCCGCTTCTGGGAGCAGGCGCGCGCGTCATGAACTGGGACGCCATCGGCCGCGAGGCCGTCGAGCTGCTCCGGCGGTACCTGATGCTCGACACGACCAATCCGCCCGGCAACGAGACGGTCGGCGCGCGGTTCCTCGAGGACGTGCTGGGGCGGGACGGCATCGCGAGCGAGATCGCTGAGTCCGCCCCCGGCCGCGGCAACCTGGTGGCGCGCCTGCGGGGCGACGGCTCCGAGGGCGGGATCGTGCTCCACCACCACATCGACGTGGTCTACGCGGATCGGCGCTACTGGACGGTCGATCCGTTCGGCGGCGCGATCCAGGACGGCTTCCTCTACGGCCGCGGCGCGCTCGACATGAAGTCCACCGGCATCCTCCACCTGGCCGGGATGCTGGCGATCAAGCGGGCGGGGGTGCGGCTCAAGCGGGACCTGATCCTGCTCGCGACCGCCGACGAGGAGGCGGGAAGCCGCTTCGGCGCCCAGTGGGTGGCCGACCAGCGACGGCACTGGCTGTCCGGCGCCGAGTACGCGCTGTCCGAGCTGGGCGGCATCTACCCGGAGGGCGGGCCGGCCGGGGGCCACCGGGCGCCGTTCGCCAGCATCGTGACCTCCGAGAAGACGGGCCTGCCGCTCCGGCTCACCGCGCGGAGCCAGCCCGGGCACGGCTCGATGCCGTGGCCCGACACCGCGCCGAACCACCTGATCCGCGCGCTCGGCCGCCTGCTCGAGGCGGAGCGACCGCTCCGGGTGCTGCCCGAGATCCAGGAGTACTTCGAGCGCCTCGGCTCGGTGATGCCGGGCGACACCGGGAAGGGATACGACGATCTCGCCCGCTCGCTGGACGACCCCGCCTTCCGTGGCGCCTTCCTCGCCGACCGGCACCAGGCCGCGATGCTGCGCACCACCTTCGCGGTCACCATGCTCCGCGGCAGCGAGAAGCGCAACGTGATCCCGTCCGAGGCGAGCGCCGACATCGACTGCCGCATGCTGCGGGGCGACGACCCGGAGGAGATCGTGGCCTGGGTGCGCGGGGTCATCGCCGATCCGCGGGTGGAGGTGAGCCTGATCAACCCGCCGCCCAAGGTCCCCAACGTCTCGCCGCCCGACACCGCGCTCTACAAGGCGCTCGGCGAGGCGCTGCGCCGCCGCGCCCCGGGCGTGGTCGTCGCGCCCGACGTCCTGGTCGGATTCACCGACAACTGGGTCTTCCGCAACTGCGGGCTGCACGGCTACGGCTTCAGCCCCTTCATCCTGGAGGAGAGTGAGTGGCGTCGCGTCCACGGCAACGACGAGCGGATCTCGCTGGAGAATCTCCACGAAGGGGCGCGGTGTCACACCGAGCTGCTGCTCGAGATGGCGGCGGCCTGATGGCGCGCGCGCCGCTGGCCATCCGCGCCGGCACCGCCCGGGACGTGCCGACCATCCTCGCGCTCATCCGCGGCCTGGCCGAGTACGAGCGTCTCGCCCACCAGATGGAGGCGACCGCGGCGCGAGTGCGTGCGCACGGCTTCGGCCCGCGGCGCTACTTCCAGACCCTCATCTGCCGGCGCGGCGGCCGCCCGGTGGGATTCGCGCTCTACTTCTTCACCTACTCCACGTTCCTGGCCCGTCCGAGCCTCTACTTGGAGGACCTCTTCGTGCTGCCCGAGGAGCGCGGTGCCGGGGCCGGCAAGGCGCTGCTCCGGGCCCTGGCCCGCATCGCGGTCCGGCGCGGGTGCGGGCGCATGGAGTGGGCGGTGCTCGACTGGAACCGACCCGCCATCGGCTTCTACCGCCGCCTGGGGGCCCAGCTCAAGCGGCAGTGGATCCTCACGCGGCTCACCGGGGCCCCGCTGCGCCGCCTCGCCCGCTGATCGAATGACCTCGCCTCGCCTCGTCGCGCGGTGCCTGTGCGTCGTCGCCGTCGTCGTGCTGCTCTCGAGCGTCCGACCCGCGGCGGCCCAGATCACGTGCCCGCCCGGCACCCGGCTCGGCAGCTCGGAGAGCTCGGCCGGGAAGCTCCAGTGGTGCGAGCGCCCCGACCCCGGCGGGCCGATCCGGCACGGCCCGATGGTGGCCTTCTACCCGAGCGGGAGGAAGAGCTTCGAGATCGCCTTCGTCGACGGCACCCCGCGCGGCTCGATCCGGGCCTGGTACGACAACGGGGAGGCCAGCGCGATCGGCGAGACGCGGCCCGACAACGGCACCCTGACTCTGCGCGACGAGCGCGGGCGCAAGCGCGCCCAGATCGACGTGCGCGAGCGGCAGGTGGTCACCCAGGCCTGGGACGCGGAGGGTCGCGAGGAGCGCTACGAGGAGAAGAAGCTCGCCAAGACGCTGTCCGCCAACCGCGACCTGCCCTTCATCATGAATCTCTTCGCGGTGGGCATCGGCATCCAGTGAGCGCTCAGGCGCCCGGCACCAGCGGCGGGATGGCGCCCGCCCAGGGCCGAGCGACCTCGAACGCGGCGGCGGCCCGCAGCACCGCCGCTTCCTGACGGCGGCGGCCCACGATCTGCAGGCCCACCGGCAGCCCGCTCCGGGTGAAGCCACAGGGGACCGAGATGACGGGCAGGCCGGTCACCGTGATGCCGTAGGTCAGGAAGAACCACTGGGTGTAGTTGTCGAGGGCCTTGCCGTTGATGTCGGTCGGGTACGGCTGCTCGACCGGGAACGGGGGGACCGCCACCGTGGGCAGGATCAGGAGATCGCGCGTCTCCATGAAGGCGCGCACGCGCTGCCAGAGGCGGGTGCGCAGCGTCTCGCCCCGGCCGATCTGCTCGGGAGTCAGCGAGAGCCCCTGCTTGATGTTCCACACCAGGCCCCGCTGCATGACCGGCTCCCACTGCGCGAGCTTCTCGGCGTGGCGCGCGACCATGCCGAGCCCGCGGGTGGCCAGCACGATCTCGTTGACCTCGCCGAAGTCGGGGCACGCGCGCTCGACCCGGACGCCCAGCGAGCGGAACACGTCGGTGGCGCGCTCGGCCACCGCGGCCACCTCTTCGTCCACCGGGATCAGGCCGTTCAGGTCTGGCGTCCAGGCGGCGCGCCAGCCCTTCACCGAGGGCCGCCTGACCGCGGCCGGGAAGCGGCGGGTGTCGACGTCGTAGGAGAGCGGCGCGCGATCGTCCGGCCCCGCCATCACCGACAGCATCAGGGCCACGTCGCCGACGGTGCGGGCCATGGGGCCGGTCACGCTGAGCGAGTCCCACCCGAGATCCGCCGGGTAGACCGGGATCAGGCCGGGCGAGGTGCGGAAGCCGACCACGCCGCAGAAGGCGGCGGGAGTGCGCAGCGAGCCGCCCAGGTCCGAGCCCTGGGCGAGCGGGCCCATGCCGGTCGCGAGCGCCACCGCGGCGCCGCCGCTCGAGCCTCCGCACGTGAGCGCGGTGTTCCACGGGTTGCGGGTGGCCCCGAAGACCGCGTTGAAGGTGTTGCCGCCCGCGCCGAACTCCGGGGTGTTGGTCTTGCCCACCACGATCGCGCCGGCCTCCTTGAGCCGCGTCACGTACAGGGCGTCCTCGTCCGGTACGTGGTGCTCGAAGATCTTGGAGCCCCAGGTGGTCCGGATGCCCTTGGTCGGCGTCAGGTCCTTGATCGAGACCGGGACGCCGTGGAGCGGCCCCAGGCTCGCTCCGCGGCGCCCGAGCGCGCCGGTCGCCCGCTTCGCGGCCGCGAGGGCCTGGTCGCGGGCCACCGTGACGTAGGCGTTCACCCGCGGGTTGACCGCGTCGATGCGGGCGAGCACCGCCTGCATGACCTCGAGGGGGGACGCCTTGCGGGAGCGGTAGAGGCGCTGGAGCGTGGTAGCGGGCACGAAACAGAGGTCGCGGTCGGGCACGGAGGATCTCCTCGGCGCTGCGGGTTGCTACTTAACTAGCACAGATGCCGGGAGGCCCGGCGGTATTTCGGGGCCCGTGCTACTCTCCACGGGCCTCCGATGCAGCGCACCCCTGGAACGGGAGCTCGACTTGGACGATCTGGTCATCCGCGGCGGCGAGGTGCTGGACGGGAGCGGCTCCGACGCGGTCCGCGGCGACGTGGCGATCCGCGACGGCCGGATCGCCTCGATCTCGGCCCGCTATTCCGGGACCGCGCGTCGCGCGATCGACGCGCGAGGCCTGGTGGTGGCGCCCGGGTTCGTCGACGTCAAGACGCACTCGGACTTCACGCTGCCCTACGCGCCGGGTGCGGAGAGCAAGGTGTTCCAGGGCGTGACCACCGAGGTGATCGGGCACTGCGGGTTGTCGGTGGCGCCGGCACTGCCGGGCCGTGCGCGGCTGCTGCAGGAGTACCTGGCGGGGTTCGCCCCCTGGATCGAGATCGAGGAGACGAGCTTCGCCGGCTACCTGGATCGCTTCCCGCCCACCGCGGTGAACACGGTCATGCAGGTCGGCCACAACACGCTGCGCCTGATGACGGTCGGGATGGAGAATCGCGCCCCGACCGGCGACGAGCTGGCCGCGATGGCCCGCCTCCTCGAGGAAGGGCTCGCGGCGGGCGCGGCCGGCCTGTCGTCGGGCCTCTTCACCGCGCCCGGCTCCTTCGCCCGGCCCGAGGAGCTGATCGGGCTGCTCGAAGTGGTCAGACGCCACGGCGGGACCTACGCCACCCACGTCCGTGACGAGGCGGGCGGGGTCTTCGAGGCCGTCCGCGAGGCGATCGCGGCGGGCGAGGCGGCGCAGGTCCACGTCCAGATCGTTCACCTCAAGCTGTCGGGCTCCGACAACTGGGGGCAGGCGGGCCGGCTGATCGGGGAGATCGAGGCGGCGCGGGCGCGGGGCGTGCGGGTCGACTGCGACGTCTACCCGTATACCTTCGCGTCCAACCCGCTGCGCAACCTGCTCCCCCTGTGGGTGCAGGAGGGCGGCCTCGGGCCCATGCTCGGTCGGCTCCGCGAGCCGGGGATCCGCCGGCGCATCGCGGGTGAGATCGAGGAGCGCGGCCTCACGAGCTTCGGGCGGGTGCCCTCCTGGGACGCGGTCAGCATCGCGACTTCGCGGACCCGATCGGCGGACGCGGGACGGAGCCTCGGCGAGCTGGCGAGGGCCGCCGGGGTCGCGCCGATCGACCTGGTGTCCGACCTCCTCACCGCCGACGCGGGCGCGACCTACGTCGCGGTCTTCTCCATCGACGAGGCCGACGTGCGGACGCTGCTCCGGTCGCCCGCGGCCTTCGTCGGCTCGGACGGCCGGGCGGTGTCGCGGGACAGCGTCGCCGGCCAGGGTCGGCCGCACCCGCGCTTCTACGGCACGTTCCCGCGGGTGATCGGCCGCTACGCCCGCGATCTCGGCCTGATGTCGCTCGCGACCGCGGTGTTCAAGATGACCGGAGGGCCCGCCGCCGCGCTCGGGCTGGCCGATCGGGGGCTCCTGCGCGAGGGCTACCGGGCCGACGTCGTCGTGTTCGACCCCACGGTGATCATCGACCGGGCCACCTTCGAGGCGCCGCACCAGTATCCGGCGGGCATCGCGGCCACGATCGTCAACGGCGTGGTGGTGGTGGACGGCGGTGGGCACACCGGGGCCCGACCGGGTCGGGTGCTGCGGCGCGGGCCGGCGGGAATCGCGTGAGCCGGCGGCCTACGAGAGGACCTTGCGGGGATCGAGCGCGTCCCGGAGACCGTCGCCGATGTAGTTGATGCTGAGCACGGTGAGGAAGATCGCGATGCCCGGGAAGATGGCCCAGTGGGGGGCGAAGTCGAGGTTGTCCTTGGCGTCGAAGAGGATGCGCCCCCAGGTCGGGATGTCGGGCGGGAAGCCAAGGCCCAGGAAGGACAGCGACGACTCCGCGATGATGGCGGCGGCCACGTCGATGGTGCCGGCCACGATGACCGGGCCCACCGCGTTGGGCAGGATGTGGCGGACCACCTGACGGAGCGGCGCGGCCCCGAGGCCGCGCGCGGCCTCCACGAACTCCTTCTCGCGCAGGGACAGGAACTGGGCGCGCACGAGCCGCGCCACCGGCATCCAGCGCAGGCCGCCGATCACGATCACCACCAGCACGAACACCCCCATCTCCGGACCCAGCACCTTCTTGAGCGCGTCGCGGAAGAGGTAGACCAGCAGCAGGAGGAGCGGGAGCTGGGGCAGGGACAGGAAGAGATCGGTGAGGCGCATCAGGGTGTGATCGGTGGCGCCGCCCACGTGTCCGGCCGCCGCCCCGATCACGGTGCCGGCGGTGATCGCGATCAGCATGGCCGCCACGCCCACCGCGAGGGAGATGCGGCCACCGTAGAGCATGCGGGCCAGGAGATCCTGCCCGAGGTCGTCGGTGCCGAGCGGATGGGCCCGCGAGGGCATCTTCAGCTTCGCCTTGAAGTCGATCTCGTCGATCGGGACCCGGTACACGAAGGGGCCGGCCACCACCGCGATCACCATCACCACCAGGACCGCGGCCCCGAAGGTGGCCAGGCGGTGCTTGCGGAAGCGGCGCCACGCCTCGCTCCACAGCGACTCCACCCCGCGCGAGTGGGCCGGCGCCACGGCGGGGGAGACCGCCTCCGAGACGACGCCGTCGGGTGGGGTCATGGCTACCGGAGCGAGATCCGCGGATCGAGCCAGCCGTAGAGCAGATCCGCCACCAGGTTGAAGAGCACGACCAGGCACGAGAACACGAAGGTGATCGCCATGATCACCGGGGTGTCGTTGGCGAGGATCGAGGTGATGAGGAGCGAGCCGATGCCGGGCACCCGGAAGATCTGCTCGGTGATGACCGCGCCGGTGAAGATGCCGGGGATCTGGAGCGCCACCAGGGTGACCACCGGGATCAGGGCGTTCCGCACCGCGTGCTTCAGGATCGTCACCCGCTCGGAGAGGCCCTTGGCCCGCGCGGTGTTGACGTAGTCGAGCCGGATGACATCGAGCATCGCCGAGCGCACGAAGCGCGTCATCGACGCGCCCTGGGCGAGCCCGAGCACCGCCACCGGCATGGCCGCCTGCCGCGCGTTCTCCCAGTACCAGCGCCAGCCGGTGGCGCCGATGTCGGCCCGGTAGATGAAGGGGAGCCAGTCCAGGTAGATGCTGAAGAACAGGATGAACAGGATGCCGGTGAAGAAGGTCGGCAGCGAGAAGCCCACGAAGGCGCACGTGGTCGAGATCTGGTCGAAGAACGAGTACGGCCGCATCGCCGCGTAGATCCCGATCGGCAGGGCCACGAGCAGGCCGAGCACCTGGGCCAGCCCGAGCACCCAGAGCGTGGTGGGCAGGCGCTGCAGGATCAGGGTGCCCACGTCGATGCGGCTCGCGAACGAGAAGCCCCAGTCGCCCTTCAGCATCGAGGTGAACCAGCGGGCGTAGCGCACCGGGATCGGGTCGTCGAGGCCGAACTGATGGCGGAGGTTGGCGCGGACCTCGGGGGGGACGTTGGGGTTGGTGGCGAGCTCCTCGAAGGGATCGCCCGGCGCCAGGGCCAGCACGGTGAACAAGACCAGGCTGATCCCCGCGAGCACGGGAATCATGATCAGCACCCGCCTCAACAGAT
>DATJIR010000268.1:0-7354 GCA_035493135.1 Verrucomicrobiia bacterium | reverse complement strand
GGCCGCGAGTTCAACGCCGACGTGGCCGCGGTCGGGGTCGACGCGCAGGATCGCGTCTACGCCTTCAACCGCGGCGCGCACCCGATGGTGGTCTTCGACCGCGAGGGCCACTTCCTGCGCTCGTGGGGCGAGGGCGTCTTCCATCGCCCCCACGGGGTCCACGTGGCGCCCGACGACACCCTGTGGCTCACCGACGACGGTGACCACACCGTCCGGCACTGCACCCTCGACGGCAAGGTCCTCCTGACCCTCGGCCTCCCGGGGAAGCCCGCGCCCTACATGAGCTGCGAGCCCTTCCACCGCTGCACCCACACCGCGCTCTCGCCCCGGGGCGACCTCTACGTGTCCGACGGCTACGGCAACGCGCGCGTGCACAAGTACGGCCCCGACGGGCGGCTCCTCCTCTCGTGGGGCGAGCCCGGCACCGACCCGGGGCAATTCATCATCCCGCACAACATCTGCTGCGACGGAGACGGCTGGGTCTTCGTGGCCGACCGCGAGAACCACCGCATCCAGGTCTTCGACGGCAACGGACGCTTCGAGACCCAGTGGCACGACATGCACCGCCCGTCGGGCCTGCACCTCGAGCGCGGCGGCGAGGGGCGCTTCTACGTGGGCGAGATCGGCGGCGCGCTGGCCGTCAACTACGACGTGCCGAACATCGGGCCGCGGGTCGCCATCTACAGCCACCGCGGCGAGCGGCTCGCCCGGCTCGGCCGGCCACTGGCCGGGCTCGAGCCGGGCCAGTTCGTCTCGCCCCACGGCCTCGCGGTCGACTCCCGCGGCGACATCTACGTGGGCGAGGTATCATTCACCAACTGGGGCAATCGCTACAAGGGCCAGCCCCATCCACCCGGGCTGCGCAGCCTCCAGAAGCTCGTGAAGGTGCGCTGAGGAGACGAGGATGACCGAGCCGGTGACGCTGACGATCTTCTCCGACTACGTCTGACCCTGGTGCTATCTCAGTACCGTGCGTATTGAGAAGCTGCGGACCGACCACGGCGTGAAGATCCAGTGGGTCCACTTCCCCCTCCACCCGGAGACCCCGCCGGAGGGCCAGTCGCTCGAGGAGCTGTTCCGGGGGCGCAACGTGGACCGCAAGGCGATGCACGCCCAGATGAAGGCGCGCATGGACGCCGAGGGTCTCCCCTACGGCGAGCGCACCATGACCTACAACAGCCGCCTGGCCCAGGAGCTCGGCAAGTGGGCGGACACCCAGCCCGGCGGCGACGGGCTCCACGACGCGCTCTTCCGCGCCTACTTCGTCGACGCGCGTGACATCTCGCGTCCCGACGTGCTCCTCGAGATCGCGGGCCGCGTGGGCCTGCCGGTCGACGCGGCTCGCGAGGTGCTGGAGAAGCGGACGTTCAAGGCCGCGGTGGACGAGGACTGGAACCTCTCGCGCCAGATCGGGGTCACCGGGGTGCCGACCTTCGTGGCCGGCCGCTACGGCGTCGTCGGGGCGCAGCCGTACGAGACCCTGGAGGCGCTGGTGCAACGCGCCGCCGGGGAAGACGGCGCCGGCGACGGCGCGTAGCCCATGCCGCTTCCACCGCCGCGCTTCCACCACCTGCATCTCAACTCGCGGGACCCCGACGCCGCGATCGACTTCTACGTCCGTCGGTTCCCGACCAGCGTGAGGACGCGCTGGGGCGAGCGGCCCGCGCTCGCCGCGCCGAACGACGTCCTGGTGCTGTTCGACCGCGTCGCCACCCCGCCGCCGACCTCGCCGCCGACCGCGATCTGGCACTTCGGCTGGCACGTGCCCGACTCGCGCCGTACCGTCGAGTCTTTCCGGGCCCAGCCCGACGTCGAGCTGCTGCCGCTCTACACCGGAGACGGGGGCGGCACGGTCCTCGTGAGCAGCGACACGTGGCCCGGCACCGGCGGGGTGCTGGGCCGGACGACGGCGCAGATCGCGGAGGCCAAGGCCACCGCGGTAGAGCCGACCCGCACCGGCGGCTTCGGCTACCTGCGGGGGCCCGACAACGCCCTGGTGGAGTACGCGGGCAACCATCCGGCAGAGCGCTTCAACCACGTGCACCTCTACCACGAGGACCCGTTCTGCGCGCAGCTCTGGTACCAGCGCCACCTCGGCGCGCAGGTGCCCGCCGGACGCACGCCGCCCACTTCGGTGACCGCGGCCACCTGCCGGGTCCCGCGCGGCCCCGACCGGACCTTCCCCGCGCTCGACCGCGACGGGATGTTTCGCACCCCGTCGGCCGCCGTCGCCTTCGGCGACGTCACCCTGCCGTCGTACATGCGCCAGGGCGATCGGCCGCTCGTGGGCACCCGCGGGCACCTCTGCGACCACTTCGCGCTCGCGGTCGGGGATCTCGACGCGTGGGTGGCGAAGCTCGGCGACGAGGGCATCGCGCTCCTCGAGCCGCCCTACCGGCTCGGCGACACCCGCGCGGTGATGATCGAGGGCCCGAGCCGGGAGGCGATCGAGCTGGTCGAGGTCCGGTAGCGCCATGACCGCGTCGCCCGTCGGATTCGTCGGCCTGGGCCAGATGGGCTTCGGCATGGCGCGGAACCTCCTCGCGGCCGGCCACGACGTGCTGGCCTACGACGTCGCGGCCGCGCCCCTCGCCCGCTTCATCGCCGCGGGCGGACGCGCCGCGCGCGGGCCGGCGCAGATCGGCGCCGAATGCTCGAGCGTGCTGGTGATGGTGGTCGACGGAGCGCAGGTCGACGCCGTCCTCGGCGGGCGCGACGGCCTCCTCACCGCGATGACGTCCGGCACCGTTCTGGTGTGCAGCACGATCGCGCTCTCCGAGCTCCTGGCGATCGCCGAGCGCGCCCGCGCGCACGGGGTCACCGTGGTCGACAGCCCGGTGAGCGGCGGGGTGAGCGGAGCCGACGCGGGGACGCTGACCCTCCTCTGCGGCGGCGACGCCGCCGTCTTCGAGACGCAGCGGCCGCTCCTGCAGGCGATGGGCGCCAACGTCTTCCACATGGGCCCGCTCGGTGCGGGGCTCGTCGCCAAGGTCGCCAACAACCTCATCATCGGGGTCGGCCGCCTGGCGATCGGCGAGGCCTTCGCGATGGCGAAGCAGGCCGGCGTCCCCCTCGACCGCCTCTACCACACCTTGCGCACGTGCACCGCCGACAGCTGGATCCTGCGCTCGCTCGAGGGCGCCATCCTCCGAGGCGAGTACCCGCCCGCCACGTTCCTCGGGCTCAAGGACCTCACCGCCGCGGTGGAGAGCGGACGCGCCGTGCACCAGGCGATGCCGGTCACCTCCCTGGCCCGCGAGCTCTACCAGCTCATCGACGCCAAGCTGGGCGGCCTCCACGGGTCGAACGAGGTGTTGCGCTTCTATCTCGATCCATGAGGGCTCGACCCGCTCGACGCGCGAGCGCGGCCGCCCGCTCTCGAGGAGCACGCTCGTGACCGATTCCGCGAAGGCCGCCTACCGCACCTTGCGTCTCGAGCCCGAGGGGCCGATCGACTGGCTCACCCTCGACCGGCCGGAGCAGCTGAACGCCCTCGACGGCCCGATGTGCGACGAGCTGCAGGACTACTTCGGCGCGCTCGTCGGGCGGCCCGGGACCCGCGTCGTGATCCTGCGGGGCGCGGGCCGCGCCTTCTGCGCCGGCTTCGACCTGAAGGCGGCGCAGGACATCACGGCGGGGCCGGTGCGCGGGATGCGGGCACAGCGGCACGTGAGCGAGATCATCCGGCGCATGCGGCGCTGCCCGCAGCCGATCGTCGCGTGCGTGCACGGCGCCGCCGCGGGCGGGGGCTTCGCGCTGGCGCTGGCCGCCGACGTGCGGCTGGCCGCGCCCTCCGCCCGCATGAACGTCGCGATGGCGCTGGTGGGCCAGACCGGCTGCGACATCGGGATCAGCTACTTCCTGCCCCGCGCGGTGGGCGCCTCGGTGGCGGCCGAGCTCATGCTGACCGGCCGCTTCATCGACGCCGACCGCGCGCTCCGGACGGGGCTCGTCTCCGAGGTGGTGGCCGAGGAGGTCCTTCCCGACGCCGCGCGGCGGCTCGCGACCGACATGCTCCGCCTCTCGGCCCTCGGGCTCGCGCTCACCAAGGAAGGCCTGGGCCTCGCCATGGGCGCCACCAGCCTCGAGGCGGCGCTGGCCTTCGAGGACCGCGGCCAGATCCTCTGCGCCTCCGCGGGCTATTTCGAGGAAGGCATCGCCGCGTTCCGGGAGCGCCGGCCGCCGGTGTATCCGGACGCCTAGCCGCTCAGACGGGCGGCGCCCCACCGACCAGCGCCGACAGCGCCTGGTAGGCCCGCTTGGCGCGCTCGACCGCGGGCAGCTCCGCGGTCGCCCGGCACGGGGCCTCGATGGCGAGCGGCACGCCGGCCGGAAGCGCCGCCACCAGCTCGTGGAGCGGCAACACCCCCTCGCCCGGCAGGAGGCGGCCGGTCCGCGCCTCGCGGATCAGGGCCGGTGTGTCGGTCGGGCCCGGCATGTGCGCGGAGGCATCGCAGATCTGCGCGTACCGGAAGAGCGCGGGGTCCACCTCCCGAAGGTGCGCAGGCAGCCCGCCCGAGCGGCTGAAGTGGAGCGCGTCCACCAGCACCGAGGCGTTCGGCCGCTTCGAGCGGGCCACCATCTGGGCGGCGTGCGCGAGCGTGCGAACGCCGGTGTAGATCGCGAACTCCAGGCAGACCTGGAGGCCGTACGGCGCGGCCCGGTCGCAGAGGTCGCCGAAGCGCTCGAGGGTGCGGGCCTCGTCCGGCTCCGCGCTCATGACCAGCACGTTCCTCGCGCCGAGCCGCGCCGAGACCTCGAGGAAGCCCTCCGGGACGGCCACCGGCTGGTCGGACTCGAAGCGCAGGAACTCGGTGTCGAGCACCGAGATCCCGGTGTCGGCCATGCGCTGGAGCGTCTCCCGCAGCATCGGGCCCTCGCGGAGCACGTCGTAGGGCGGCACGCCCACGCTCGGGGTGGCGGTGAGCCGGCTGCCCACGGTGCGGAAGCCGGCGGCCGCCGCCACCGTGATCAGCTCCGGAGGCGTGGTGTCGAGCACGGTGAGGTGGGCGAGCGAGATTGGGTGCGCGGTCGTGGCCATGGCGGAGATGGTACCTCAGCTCGCGCGAGACCGGTCCGGGCCGGTGGGCTGGCGCGGCAGCCCGAGCGCGACCAGCATCCCCAGCGCGTTGCTACCGCCCGCGATCAGCACCGCGGCGCCGTAGCCGTGAGTCAGATCGAAGAGGCGGCCGGCCACGATCGGCAGGACGATCGCGGCGGCGCTCCACGCGATGTACACGCGGCTCGCCATGCGACCGTAGACCGCCCGCCTCCAGTACACCGCGACCGCGGCGGCGGTGAGCCCCGACACCAGGCCGTAGCCGAGCCCGACCAGCGCCAGGGCGAGCACCGCCATCGTGGAGCCGGGCCAGAGGGTGAGCGCCACGTTGCCCGCGAGGGCGACCGCGTGGGCCCCGGCCGCGACGGTCGGAATGGCGAGCCAGTCCACCATCCACCCGCCGCCCAGGCGCGCGGCGGCGATGACCGCGGTGATCGCGGTCGTGCCGTACACCGCGAGCGCGGGCCCGCCCCCGTAGGCGGTGATGATGCCCGCGGCCTGGCTCAGGACCATGAGGCCCGCCGAGGCGGCCAGGAAGAAGACCAGAGAGAGGCGCCAGAAGACCGCGCGGCGGCGCTCCTCGCCGCCGAGGGCGACGCTCGCGGTGGTGGCGGCGAGCCCGACGCCGGCGTGCGCGGTCAGCCGCGCACTGACGAGGCCGGTGACGGCGAGCGTCGCCGCGAAGCCGCCGAGGCTCGCGCGCACGCCGAAGGCGCGGATCGCCCAGCCGAAGGTCGGAGCCGCGATCATCGCGCCCGCGGGCAGGAGGCTCACGAGGTAGCCGTTGACGAGGCCGTGGCGCCCGGTGACGACCAGGTTGACCATCTGCTGGACGAGGATGTACGCGGCGCCGCCGCCGAGCCCGAAGCCCACCCCGTAGCCGGCCACGAGCTGGAGCAGACCGTCCGCGGTCGCGGCCAGCGCGATGCCCGCCGCGCTCACGCCCGCGCACGCGAGCACGAGCCACGGGGTCGGGGCGATACGGTAGAGCGCCGGCGCCAGGATCATCCCGGCCCCGAAGGAGGCCGCGGCGACCGCGAAGACGAGCGCGAGATCGGCCCGGTGGAGGCCGAGCAGGTCCTCCAGCGGCTGCAGGAAGACGCTGAACGCGTAGAGCGCGCCGACCGGCAGGTTGAGCGCGGTCGCCGCCGCGAGCACGCGCCACGGGCGCCGCCGGCCTTCGGTCTCGGTCATTTTCGGTAGGGGCGACCAGAGTATACGAGAACTCGGGTCTCGACAGTCGGCTCATAGCCACCGGAAGCCTTGACCCGAAGCCCATCGAGAGCGCAGGATCGTCGCCTGGTGACCCCGCTCCCATGACCGCCGATCTCCACAACCTCCCGCTCGCCGACCTCGCGCGCCTGATCGCGGCCCGGACCCTCTCCCCGGTGGAGCTGACCGACGCGCTGATCCGTCGCGTCGAGCAGCACGACGGCCAGACCCGCGCCTTCATCACCCCCACCTTCGAGCTGGCCCGGCGACAGGCGCGCCAGGCCGAGGCCGAGATCGCGGCGGGGCGGTCGCGGGGCCCGCTCCACGGCATCCCGTTCGGGCTCAAGGACATCTACGACACCGCCGGCATCCTCACCTCCGCCCACTCGCGCATCTTTCGCGACCGGGTCCCGGCCGAGGACGCGACCGCCACCGCGAGGCTCTACGAGGCCGGCGCGGTGCTCCTCGGCAAGCTCGCCACCCACGAGATGGCCCACGCCGGCCCCTCGTTCGATCTGCCGTGGCCGCCCGCCCGCAACCCCTGGAACCTCGTCCACTTCACCGGCGGCTCCTCCACCGGCTCCGGGGCCGCGGTGGCCGCGGGGATGGTCCCGGTGGCGCTCGGCTCGGACACCGGCGGCTCGATCCGCGGGCCGGCCTCGCACTGCGGCGTGGTCGGCCTGATGCCGACGTTCGGGCTGGTGAGCCGCGCTGGCGTCATCACCAACTCCTACACGTTCGACCACTGCGGCCCGCTCACCCGAACCGTGGAGGACTCGGCGCTGGTGCTGCAGGCGCTGGCCGGTTACGACCCGAAGGACGCGGGCAGCCTGCGGCGCCCCATCCCGCGTTACCGGGACGCGCTCGGCCCGGACCTGCGCGGCCTCCGGATCGGCGTGCTGCGGCACCACTGGGAGGAGGATCTCCCGGCGTCGGAGGACGTGCGGAAGGCGATGGAGACCGCGCTCGGCGTGCTGCGCGGGCTGGGCGCGGAGCTCGAGGAATGCCGCGTGCGGCCGCTCGGGGCCTACTACGACGTCAAGATCATCATCGCCGAGACCGAGATCTTCAGCGTCCACCAGC
>DATJIR010000267.1:0-2335 GCA_035493135.1 Verrucomicrobiia bacterium | reverse complement strand
CAGACTTTGGTGGCGTCCAGCACGTCGAAGTCGAACTTCAGTTCATCCGCTTGCGGCATCAACTGCACCGCCAGCTCGTACTCCGGGAAGTTGCCCTTCTCGATGGACTCCCACAGGTCGCGACGGTTGAAGTCCGGATCCTTGCCCGCGATCTTCTGCGCCTCATCCCACACCAGCGAGGCCATCCCCTTCACCGGCTTCCAGTGGAACTTCACGAATCGGGCGGCGCCCTTGGCGTCGACCAGCCGGAAGGTGTGGATGCCGAAGCCCTCCATCAGCCGCAGGCTGCGGGGGATGGCGCGGTCCGACATGACCCACATGATCATGTGCATGGACTCGGGCATCAGCGAGACGAAGTCCCAGAACGTGTCGTGGGCGGAGGCGGCCTGGGGGATCTCGTTGTGGGGCTCGGGCTTGACCGCGTGGACGAGGTCGGGAAACTTCACCGCGTCCTGGATGAAGAAGACCGGGATGTTGTTGCCGACCAGATCGAAGTTGCCCTCCTCGGTGTAGAACTTCACCGCGAAGCCGCGCACGTCGCGCGCCAGGTCGGTGGACCCTCGCGAGCCCGCCACCGTCGAGAACCGCACGAAGACTGGCGTCTTCCTGGCCGGATCCTGGAGGAAGGCGGCCCGGGTGTAGCGGCTCAGGGAGCGATAGACCTGGAAGTAGCCGTGGGCGGCGGCGCCCCGGGCGTGGACGACCCGCTCCGGGATGCGCTCGTGGTCGAAGTGGGTGATCTTCTCCCGGAGGATGAAATCCTCCAGCAAGGACGGCCCGCGCGCGCTCGCCTTCAGCGAGTTCTGGTCGTCGTTGACGCGCACCCCCTGGTCGGTGGTGAGCAGCTGCCCCTCCGGATCCTCCCGGTACGCGTCGAGGGCCTCCTGCTTGGCCGAGCCCGGCCGGCCCGAACCGGGAGCCTTGCGGGCGGGCCGCTTCTTGCTAGGCATGGAGCTTCGCCGCCTTCATCTCGACCATCTCGCCCCCCGCCTCCTTGAGCCGCGTCTTGTCCCAAACCTTGCCGATCCGGGGAAAGATCTCCCCCTCCTCCTCGCGGATGTGCTTCTCGAGGCTGGCGCCGACCGTCCTGACCTTGGCGAGCCAGGCCGGCTCCGCCGGGTCCAGGCCGTCGATCTGCTTGACCAGCGCCTCGACCCGCTCGACCTCCTTCTGGTGCTTGCCACGCCACGCGCCGAGCTTGGCGTCTCCCTTCCCCTCGCCGCGGGCGAGCGGTCCGTAGAGGCAGGCGACCTCGATCTGCTCGTGCGCCTCGAGCTCGGGCTCGAGATCGGTCCAGAGATCGCCACGAGTGTCGGGCGATGCCTTCAGGACCTTCTTGATGGCGGCCTTCGCCTTCCGGTGCTCCTGCTTGAGGAATTGAATCGCATCCATTCGTCGATCCTCCCGGGAGGCGAACACGCAAGGACCGTGCCCTCTCGCCGCGACGAGGAGAGACGGGGATCAGCGGGGTGTTGCGGCGGTGAGATCGACGAGAAACTTCAGAACGGCTGCCAAACGACTCGGTAACAACGTGCGGCCTCGGTAAGCGGGGCTACGCGCTCGGCTCCGCTCGCGCCGCCCAGGGCAGCGCCATGATCGCCCACGCCACCATCACCACCTCCGAGTCGCCGAAGTTGTACTCGGAGAGGCCGCCGATCAGGAAACCGGTGATCGCCGCGATGCCCCCCACCACCAGCGCGCGCTCCGCCGTCGCGTCCGCGGACAGCCGACGCAGCCGGCGGATTGCCTCGGCGTAGAAGGCGACCCAGAGCCAGATCCAGGCGGCCAGGCCCAGCACGCCCCGCTCCACCAGGATCTGCAGGGGGGTGTTGTGCACGTGCCCGGTGCGCTTCTTGACCGCCTCCGGCAGCGCATAGCGCTCGTACTCGCGCTTGACGCCCCCGGGGCCCACCCCGAGCACCGGGTGCAGGCGCCACATGGTCAGCCCGCTACGCCACATGTAGACCCGCTCCCTCACCGTGGGATCGTCGGGATCGCCCATGGTCAGGAACCGCTGGCGGAGGTGCTGGGGCCCCGCCAGCACGGCAAGCCCGAGCACGAGGAGACCGCCGAGCAGCAGCCATCGCCCCTTGCGGGTAGCGGGCAGGAGCGCCAGCACGCCCGCCGCAAATCCCAGCCAGGCGCCCCGGGTGTAGGTCGCCAGCAAGCCCCCGAGCGAGACCAGCCAAGGCAGGGCCAGCCAGCGCGGGAACACCGCGCTCGGCAGGAGCCGGGGCAAGTTGGCCAGCAGCACCAGGTTCAGCACCCCCGCCAGAGTCATGTAGATGCTGAAGAAGCCGCGCGCTCGGTAGCAGCGGTGATAGAGCCAGGCCGG
>DATJIR010000266.1:0-6323 GCA_035493135.1 Verrucomicrobiia bacterium | reverse complement strand
GATCGAGATCGCGCGCGAGCCCGACGGCGCCGTCCTGCGGGTCCGCGACACCGGGCAGGGCATTCGCACCGACCTGCTCGCCCACGTGTTCGACCTGTTCGTCCAGGAGGCCCAGAGTCTCGACCGCTCGCGCGGCGGCCTGGGGCTCGGGCTGGCCCTCGTGAAGCGGCTCGTCGAGCTGCACGGTGGCAGCGTGGCGGTGTGGAGCGCGGGCCCGGGGCAGGGCAGCGAGTTCACGGTGCGGCTGCCCGCGGTGGCCGCGCCGGCGACCGCCGGAGCGGACGCGGGTCCACCGTCGCCGCTCGCGGCGCGCCGCCGCCGGGTGCTGGTGGTGGAGGACAGCGCGGACGCGCGGCACAGCCTGCGCCTGCTGCTCGAGATGGCCGGCCACCAGGTGGAGACGTCGGAGGACGGGCCGCAGGGGCTCGCCAAGCTGCTCGCGTTCCGGCCCGACGTCGCCCTCATCGACCTGGGCCTGCCGGGCATGGACGGCTACGCGGTGGCGCGGGAGATCCGCCGGC
Source organism: Verrucomicrobiia bacterium (assembly GCA_035493135.1). GTDB lineage: Bacteria > Methylomirabilota > Methylomirabilia > Rokubacteriales > CSP1-6 > CAMLFJ01. Next base: position 5,802 of record DATJIR010000266.1, on the reverse strand, counting down.
AGGTCGAGACCCGCGATCTCCGGCTCGTCGCGGTGACCGGATACGGCCAGCTGGAGGACCGCCGCCGGGCGCTCGCCGCCGGCTTCGATCTGCACGTGACGAAGCCGGTCGATCCCGCCCTGCTCGACGAGCTGCTCGGCCCCCCTAGGTCCTGACCGCGGCCGCGGCGACGGGCGGCGCGAGCCCGTAGATCTGCTGCAGGTGCCCGCGCGTCTCGACCAGCGTGAGCCCCACGTGGTCGGCGCCCGCCGCCTCGAGGTGCCGCCGGACCGACCCCGCCCGATCGCGCAGGCCCCACCGTCCGACGATGATGCGCAGATCGGGAAAGTGGGCGCGCAGGCGCTTGCACAGGTAGCGCGTGTGGATGCCCCCGCGGCTCGCGGGCAGGGCCCCAATGCAGACCGCCGCCGGGCGCGTCTCCTCGACGAGCGCGATCACCTCGGAGGCCAGGAGCTGGGGCGAGCAGAGCTCGATCTCCCAGCGGGCCGGGTCCACCAGGTGCCGGAGCATCTCGAGTCCCAGGAGGTCGGCCTCGTCGTGCACCGGGCAGCCGAGCACGTGGACGCGACGGGGCACGGAGCGGTCGGGGGAGTCGGCCTCGACGCCGCCGGCGGCCGCGGAGTCGCGGCGGGCGTGAAGCTCGTCCACGAGCTCGCCGGTGGTGGCCCAGATGTAGCGCTCCACCTCCTCGGGCACGAGCCCGTGCCGCCGGTCGCGGCGCGCGTGGGCCAGCGCGGGCAGGATGAGATCGTCGTAGACGGCCTCCGGCGGGTGGTCCTTCGCGTAGTCGCTCACGATGCGGGCCGCTTCCGCGCGATCCATGGCGAGGAGCCGCTGATAGTAGGCGGCGGGCGGCGCGATCGGCGGGGCGTCGGCCATCAGGATGCCGACGAACTCCATGCCGGGCACGTGCTTGGCGAAGACGACGAGGCACACGGTCAGCGGGGTCGCCAGGAGCAGGCCGATCGGCCCCCAGAGCCAAGCCCAGAACGCGATCGAGCAGAGCAGGGCGACCTGCGAGACGCCCGCGCTCTGGCCGTAGAGCAACGGCTCGAGGGCGAAGCTACAGCCGAGCTCGAGCAGGACGAAGAGGCCCGCCACCAGGAGCGCCTGGTGCCAGGCGGGGTAGGCGGCGAGCGAGAACACGACCAGGAGGAGGCCGGCCAGCCACACCCCGACGTAGGGAATGAAGCGCAGGGCGGCGGTGAGGAATCCCCACAGGAGCGCGAAGGGCACGTCCAGCAGGAGCAGGCCGATCGCGATGGCGGCCCCGAGGCTCGCGTTGATGATCGACTGCGTGAGCAGGTAGTGGCTGATGCGCTGGGCGGCCTCGTCGAGCGCGCGCGTGGTGGTGGCGAGGCGGCCGTAGCCGCCGAGCCGGATCAGCCGGTTGCGCAGGTCCTCGCGCTCGATCAGCATGAAGATCACGAGGGCCAGCACCGTTCCGCCGCCGCCCAGGGCCTCGACCAGGGACGGAAGCTGCCAGAGACCGCTGGGCTCGGAGCGCACCACCACCGGGGTGGGCGTGTCGCGCGGCGGGGCCGGGGCGGCGGTGTCCTTCTGCAGCTCGCGGGCGACGTCGGTCGCCGCGCTCTGCACGCGGTCGAGCACGCCGCCCCGGCCCAGCCGTCGCGCCTCTCCGATCTTCGTGATCAGGTTGTCGCGGTACACCGGCATCTGGGTGGAGAGGCTCGCGAACTCCACCGCGAGGATCCAGGCCACCCCGCCGAGGCTCAGGACGAGCACTCCGACCACGGTGGCCACCGACACCGCCCGGCCCAGCCCCCACTGGGTCAACCGCTGCACGATGGGATGCACCATGAAGGTGAGCAGGATCGCGAGGGCGATCGGCACGAGCACGGCCCGGGCGAGATAGAGAGCGGTCGCCCCCACCACGATCGCCAGGATCATCGCGGCCGGCTGCAGCGGCGGCGCGGTGCGACGCGGGACAGCCGGGGTCGATCCGTCCATCACCCGACCAGGGAGCAATCGATGTGCCACCGGGGCCGGGCCCGCGTGGACGGCGTGCCGGCCGCGCCGGCTGCAGTTCCATCGCGCGGCCCCGGCGGGGCGCGGGCCGGCGGCGGCGGGTCGGTAGTTTCTTCGCGGTAACGCCGACGCGCGGCCTCGGCGTCGGGACGGGCCTGCGGCTACGCCTTGCCCTTCTCGAAGAGCGCGCGGTACTTGCCGTACCCCTCCGCCTCGAGCTTGGCGACGGGGATGAAGCGGAGCGAGGCCGAGTTGATGCAGTAGCGCATCCCGGTCGGGCGTGGGCCGTCGGGGAAGAGATGGCCCAGGTGCGAGTCGCCCTCCGCGGAGCGCACCTCGACCCGTCGCATGCCGTACGACTCGTCGGTGTGCTCGGTGACGTTCGCAGGCTCGATCGGCCGGACGAAGCTCGGCCAGCCGGTGCCGGACTCGAACTTGTCGGTCGAGGAGAAGAGCGGCTCGCCCGAGACCACGTCCACGTAGATGCCGGGCTCGTGGTGGTCCCAGAACTCGTTCCGGAACGGCGGCTCGGTGGCGCTGCACTGGGTGACGTTGTACTGTTCCGGCGTCAGGCGTTTCTTGAGATCGGCGTCCGCGGCGCGCTTGTCGGTAGCCATGGCATCGACGAGTATACCCTCGCGAGGCGAGCACCGCACGGAAAGAGGCTCCGGCTGCGGCACGAGTTCCGGTCGACGGCGGAGCGAGGAGTGATGCGGACGTATGAGTACGCGACGGATGCGGCACGTGGCTTTCATGGGCTTGCTGGCCCTATCCCCATCGACAGGCCAGGCGCAGGAGCCTGTGGGAGCGAGCGCCCTGCGGATTCGGTGGGAGGTGGACGCGCCGGCTTATGGCCTGCAGGCGGTGTGTGGCCGCGTGTTCAACGACGGCCCGGTGGACGCCAGGCGTGTTCGGGTCCGGGTTGAGGGGCTGGACGAGCGCGGCGGCGTGACTGCGCGCCGGGACGGGGACGTTGTCGGCCAGGTCTCGTCCCGGGGCATCGGGCGGTTTTGCCTCACCATGTCTGCGGGTGCCGCCGCCTACCGGGTCACCATAGTCGGTGCCGAGTGGGTGGCCGCGCCCGAGGCCCCCTGACGCAGTCAACCGATCATCCTTGCGAGGCAAGACATGAGTGACGAGATCAACATCCAGTTCACCCGCTTCTCCGCCTTCTACTCGCCGCTGATCGCGACCATCGCGGGCGGCTTCCTCGCCCAGGAGGGCCTGACCCCGCGACACTCGGTGGCCCCGCCCGGCAAGTCGGCCATCGAGGGGGTAGTGGCGGGCACCGTCCAGGTCTGCCAGTCCGCGCCGTCGCAGGCCTTCGGGCCGCTCGAGAAGGGGCAGCAGCCGACCGCGGTGCACTTCGCGCAGATCAACGAGATGGACGGCTTCTTCCTCACCGGCCGCGGCGCCGAGCCCGGCTTCACGTGGGACCGGCTGAAGGGCAAGCGCGTCCTCGTCGATCACGGCGGCCAGCCGCTGGCGATGTTCCGGTACGCCTGCCACAAGCGAGGGCTCGACTACGCGGCGATCGTTGCCGTGAATGTAACGAGCGAGCGGATGGACGAGGCCTTTCGCCGGGGGGATGGCGACTACGTTCACCAGCAGGGGCCGGCGCCCCAGCAGCTCGAGCACGACCGGGTCGGCCACGTGGTGGCCTCGGTGGGGCAGGCGATCGGCCCGGTCGCCTTCTCCAGCCTGGCCGCCACCCGCGCGTGGCTCCAGACCGACATGGCGCGACGGTTCATGCGCGCGTACCGGAAGGCGCGGGCGTGGCTGCTGGCCACCCCGGCGGCGGACGTCGCGAAGGCGGAAGCCTCGTTCTTCCCCGAGATCCACCCCGCGGTGCTGACCGCGACGATCGGCTACTACCAGAAGCTCGGCTGCTGGACGCCGCACGTGGAGATCACGCGCCCGGCGTTCGAGGTGGCCCTCGACGTGTTCCAGCACTCGGGCCTGATCACGAAGCGCCACCCCTACGAGGACGTGGTGGCGCCGCCGCCCGCGGGCTAGTCGCCTAGCGCTTGCCGGTCGGGAGCTGATCGAAGGGCAGCTCGCGGTCCACGCGCACGTCCTGGGGCAGGCCGAGCACGCGCTCCGCGATGATGTTGCGGAGGATCTCGTCGGTGCCGGCCGCGATGCGCCCGCCCGGCGAGGTCAGCAGCGACTCCTGGAAGGCGGCGCGCAGGGGCGCCACGTCCTTGTCCATCACGACGCCGCCCATGTCGAGCAGGTCCATCGCGAACGAGGCGATCTCCTGGGCCTTGGGCGCGTTCACCAGCTTGCCGATGGAGTTCTCTGGCCCCGGGGTCTCTCCACGGGAGAGCGCGGTCATGGTGCGGAAGCGGGTGAGCCGCACGCCCTGGGTCTTGACGTAGAGATCGGCCAGCCGCTCGCGCACCGCCGCGTTGGCGATCGCGGGGCCGTCCTCGAGCGTGGTGGCGCGGGCGAGGCCGAAGATCTCCTCGAAGTCCGGGCCGCGCAGGTCGCCCGAGGTGAGCCGCTCGTTCATGAGCGTGGTGATGGCCACGCCCCAGCCCGCCCCGACCGCGCCGAGGCGCTGGCCGTCCGGGATGCGCACGTCGGTGAAGTAGACCTCGTTGAAGTGCGACGCGCCCGAGATCTGCTTGATGCGGCGGGTCTCGATGCCGGGCGACTTCATGTCGAGGAAGAAGAAGGTGAGGCCCTTGTGCTTGGGGGCCTTGGAGTCGCTGCGGGCCACCAGGATCGCCCAGTCCGCCCAGTGCGCGCCCGAGGTCCAGATCTTCTGGCCGTTGATCACCCAGTCATCGCCGTCGCGCTGGGCGCGGGTCCGTAGACCGGCCAGGTCGGAGCCGGCGCCCGGCTCCGAGAAGAGCTGGCACCACACCTCGTCGCCGCGGAGGGCGGCCGGAGCGTAGCGGCGCTTCTGCTCCTCGGTGCCGTAGGCGAAGAGCGTCGGCATGCACATGCCGAGGCCGATCTCGAAGTAGCCGCGGGGCACCAGGAACCGGGTCTCCTCCTGGGAATAGATGACCTGGTAGATCGGCGCCAGCGCGCGCCCGCCCCACTCGGCCGGCCAGTGGAGCGCGGCGAACCCCGCCTCCGCCTTCCTGGCCTGGAAGGCCTTGGCCTTCTCCAGCCCCTCGAAGCCGTGGCGGCCGGCATAGCGACTCTGCCACGTCTCGAAGGCGCCGCTCTTGGGCTCGGCGTGCGCGGCGAGCCAGCCGCGGGCCTCGCTCCGGAACGCCGCTTCCTCTCGCGTGTCGTCGAAGTCCACGGATGCGCTCCTAGGCGGCGCCCGCTTCGAGGCGGGTCACCAGCAGGTCCTTCCAGCGCCGCGCGCTGCCCAGCATGAGGCCGATCAGCTTCGCGCGCCGGTAGTGGAGGTGGCAGTCGAACTCCCAGGTGAAGCCCATGCCGCCGTGGATCTGGATGTTCTCCTTGGCGGCCTGGTAGTAGGCCTCGGTGGCGGCCACGCGCGCCGCGGCGGCCGCCACCGGCAGCTCGGGCGCGTCGGTGTTGAGCGCCCAGGCGCCGTAGTAGGTGTTGGACCGCGCCAGCTCCACCCCCACGTACATGTCGGCCAGCTTGTGCTTGATGGCCTGGAACGAGGCGATCTGCCGCCCGAAGGCGAAGCGGCCGAGGGCGTACTCGCGCGCCATCTCGAGCGCCGCCTGGGCGCCGCCGATCTGCTCGAAGGCCACCAGCACCGCGGCGCGGTCGAGCAGGCGCTCGACCAGGGCCCAGCCCTGGCCGGGCGCGCCGAGCGCCTCCGCGGGGGCGCCGTCGAGCGTGATGCGCGCGTGCGAGCGCGTCGGGTCCACGGTG
>DATJIR010000265.1:0-5468 GCA_035493135.1 Verrucomicrobiia bacterium | reverse complement strand
CGGTGGACGACGCGGCGGTGCGGGCGATCGCGCCCGCGGGCCGGCGTGGGACGGTGGAGGAGATCGCCTCCGCGGTCTGCTTCCTGGCCTCGGACGAGGCGGGCTACATCACCGGACACACCCTGGTCGTCGACGGGGGCTGGAGAGCCAAGTGATCAAGAAATTCTCGGTCCTCTACGTGGGACAGATCGAGCTGGAGAACGTCGGCCTCAACGGCACTCCGACCGAGCAGCGCGCCTATCCGAACGAGCGCTTGGTCGAGGCGTTCCAGACCTCGAAGGAGGTCGCCCAGCTCATGGACGAGCTGGGCTACTACTGCCTGTGGACCGCCGAGCACCACTTCCAGAAGGAAGGCTACGAGGTGTTGCCGAACCTCGTGCTGCTCTCCACCTGGCTCGCAACCCAGACCCGCCGGCTCAAGCTCGGCTGCGCGTTCAACATCCTGCCAATGTGGCACCCGGTCCGCCTGGCCGAGGACTACGCCATGGCCGACATCGTCACCGACGGGCGCGTCATCATGGGGGTCGGCCGCGGCTACCACACCCGCGAGGTCGAGTCCTTCGGGGCGCCGCTGCTGGACGCGGCGGCCAACCGCGAGCTGTTCGAGGAGCAGATGGAGGTGCTCCTCAAGTGCTTCAACGAGGAGTCGTGGAGCCACCGGGGCAAGCACTACGTGATCCCGCCCGACGTGGACTACCGAGGATACCGTCTCCACGAAGTAACCTGCGTCCCGCGCCCGATCCACCGGCCGGTCGACATCTGGATGCCGATCGCGAGCGGCAAGACCATCGACTACATGGCCCGCATGGGGCTCAAGGCGATGGTGACCCTCAACGGGGAGAAGGTGCTCGACCAGGTCGCGCGCGCCTACCGCGACGCGTGCGTGCGCCACGGGCGGCCCAAGGAACTGGGCGAGGACCTCTGCTGGGGCGTGGGCCTCTACCTCGCCGACTCGCGGGAGGAGGCGATCCGTCGTCTCGAGCCCGCGCACGATGAGCGCTACAAGTGGTTCGCGCCATTCGGCTTCGTCCGCTACGCCGACGAGGAGGGGCGCTCGTGGGGCACGCCAGGCGCCCCCGCCCGCGTGCCGACCCTGCGCGAGGGCGTCGAGCAGAAGGCGTGGCTGGTCGGGCGCCCCTCCGAGGTGATCGAGACCATCCGCGAGATCGAGGCGCGCTACCCGGGCCTGGAGCAGTGCATGATCCACTGGGCCGAGGGCATCCCGCCCGCGGAGTTCAAGGAGCAGCTCCGCTGGTTCGCGCGGGACGTGATGCCCGCCTTCGCCGGGCGGGGCTGAGGGGTGGGGGGACCCCCCGGGGGTATACCCCCACCGGGTAGTCTCTCCCTCGTGGAGACCCCCTAGGGATTGTATTTTCCCCTTTTCTCTCCCTCGGAGTTTGGCCATAATACCCCTGGCCGTTTCGGGGGGCGCCGGGCAGGACCCCCAATAACCCAACGAGGGAGGAATGACGGATGGCCAAGAAGAAGCTGGCGTTTGGCGGTTACGCGATCAACTTCAAGGGTTGCGACGACACGCTGGAGTCGGTCATGGGTTCCAAGCCCATCGGCCCCTCGGAGATGACGAAGAAGATCTGGGCGTACGTGAAGCGGAAGCGCCTGGCCAAGAAGTAAGAACCCGTTCGCAGCGCGCGGACCGTCCTGACCCCGCCCGGCGCCCCAGGACGCTCCGCCGCTCGAGATCCAGCGAGGGGTCGCTACAGTCCCAGCTTGTCGGGGATGGCGTCCAGCCGGTCCACCTCGTAGTCCGGCGTCATGTCCAGCTCCTCGGCGGGGGCGTTGGCGCGATTGCACCAGCAGGTCGTGAAGCCGTAGGCGGCGGCTCCCGCCACGTCCCAGCCGTTCGAGGACACGAAGACGATCTCTCCCGGGGTCACCCCGAGCGCGCGCGGAGCCATCTCGTAGACCCGCGGCGACGGCTTGTAGACCCCGACCGCGTCCACCGAGAGCACGTGGTCGAACACGCCCCCGAGCCCGCTCGATCGCACCGCGCTCTCCAGCATGTGCGGGGAGCCGTTCGAGAGGATGGCCCGCGGCGCACCCCGCAGCGCCCGTAGCGCGTCCGGCACCTCGGGGAACGTGCGCAGGGTCAGGTAGGCGCTCATGAGCGCCTCGATCTGGGCTTCCCCCGCGGCGACGCCGAGCCGCCGCAGCGCGAAGCGCAGGGCCTGACCGGTCACGAGCCAGAAGTCCTCGTAGCGTCCCATCAGCGAGCGCAGCCACGTGTACTCGAGCTGCTTCTGTCGCCAGAGCAGGGACAGGGCCTGCGGGTCCGGGGTGATCGCGCGCGCCGCCTCCACCACCGAGTGGACGTCGAACAGGGTCCCGTACGCGTCGAAGACGAAGGCACGGGGCGCGGGCATCTCAGCCGAGGCTCGGCGCGGGCATCGCCGGCACGGGTACCGCTGCCCGCGAGCCGCGCTGGCGGCGCGGCGGCGCCGGCCGCGACGGGCGCCGGGGCGGCGCCGACGGCGGGGGCGCGGGCGTGAGGCCGGTCTCGTAGAAGCCGTACTGGAGCACCGCCTTCGCGTCACGGAAGGAGAGGCTGCGGGTGTGCGAGCCCAGCACGATCAGGACGAACTGCTGCCCCGCCTTCCAGGCGGAGATGGCGAGGTTGTAGCCCGCCTCGCGCGTGAAGCCGGTCTTGAGCGCCTGCACGCCCCCGGGGTCCCGAAAGAGCGGGATGTTCCGGCTGTAGACGCGCCCGCGATACACGAACGTGGCGCCGCCCAGGAGCGGGCGCGAGGCGGGATAGTCGTCGAGCAGGCGGCCGATGAGCTTGGCCAGGTCCTCGGCGGTGGTGTGCTGGTTGGGGTCGGGCAGGCCGTGCGGGTTGGCGTAGTGGGTGTGGGTCAGCCCGAGCTCCTCGGCCTTGGCGTTCATCGCGGCCACGAAGGCTTCTTCCGTACCGCCCAGGTGCTCGGCCACCGCGGCGGCCGCGTCGTTGGCGGAGGCGATGGCCACGCCCTCGAGCAGCGTGCGCAAGGGGACCGACTCGCCGGTCCGGAGGCCCATGCGATAGCGGGGCGTCAGGACCACGCGGTGGCTCACCACGACCGGCTCCTCCCACTGGGCCCGCCCCGCCTCGAGCGCCTCGCAGGCCAGGTAGAGCGTCATGAGCTTGACGAGGCTGGCCGGTGCGTGGGACTCGGCGGCGTTCTTGGCGAATACGATGCGGCCCTGCGTGTCGAGAAGGAGGACGGCCTCCGCGCTCAGCGCGGGCGGCCGGGAGTTCTGGCTGCTGTTCTGAGCTAGGGCCGGCGCTGCGATGAGCCAGAGGGCCACGCTGACGATGAGGGCCGGGATGACGCGCACTGCCCCCTATCTTACCCGCGGCCAGAATTAGCCGGGCAGAGAAAATCCCTAGCGCACCGCGCGCTTGAGCTCCTTCGACGGCTTGAAGCGCGGCGTGCGCCCGCCCGCCACGTGCATGGGCTGTCCGGTGCGCGGATTCTTGCCCTTGCGCGGCTTGCGTCGGCTCACCGAGAAGGTGCCGAAGCCCACCAGCGTCACCGGCTGGCCGCGCTTGAGCGAGCCGCGCACCGAGGCGAGGAACGCGCGCAGGGCGCGATCGGCGCCCGCCTTGGTCCAGCCGCTCGCGGCAGCCATCGTGGTGACGAGGTCGATTCGGCTCATGACGGCTGAACGGATCGCGGATGCTAGCAAACGGGACGTTGGAGCGTCAAGGTCGAGGTGATATCGTGGGCCCGGTGAAAAAGGCGCTGGTCTTCACGATGGAAGGCAACGCGGACGGCGAGGCCGCGCTCGCGTTCTTCCAGGCGCGCGGCGTGGCCGTCGACGTGCGCGACGTCGGAAAGGACCCGCAGGCGAGCCTCGACCTGTTCGCGCGCGCGGGACGCCTCGGCGTGCCCACCGTGGTGCTCGGCGACCGTATGTTCGACGGCTTCGGCGCCCATCGGGAGGAGATCGAGACCCTCCTGCGCGACTAGGCGGGCCCGCCCGCGGCGCAACGCGTCGCGTTGACGGAGGCGGGCGCCTGCGGTATAAACACGCGTTGGGCCGGTGGCCGACCGCGCCGCCGTGACCCGCCCTTCGAAACTCGCTCAACGAGGAGATTCGGACTATGGATGCGATCTGGCCCTTGCCTCGACGCGCGCTCATCCCGCTCGCGTGGGTGCTGCTCGTCGTGAGCGTGTGCGCGCTGGGCCTGGCCCCGGCCGCGCTGGCTCAGACCCCCACCCCGCCCGCGGCCGCGGTGGCCGCGCCGCACCAGGGCGGAGGGGAGGCGTCGCTCAAGCTCCCCGACCTGTCCCAGGCGACGTTCGTGGGCATGACCGGGCGAATGATGCTCCAGTGGGGCCTGCTGGTCTGCCTCCTGGGCCTGGGCTTCGGCCTGGTGATCTACTCCCAGCTGAAGAACCTGCCGGTGCACCAGTCGATGAAGGACATCTCGGAGTTGATCTACGAGACCTGCAAGACCTACCTGATCACCCAGGGCAAGTTCCTCGCGATCCTGGAGCTGTTCATCGCGGTGATCATCATCTTCTACTTCGGGTTCCTCCAGCACTTCGAGGGGATCAAGGTCTTCATCATCCTGCTCTTCAGCGTGGTCGGCATCCTGGGCTCCTACGGGGTGGCGTGGTTCGGGATCCGCATCAACACCTTCGCCAACTCCCGCACCGCCTTCGCAAGCCTCGCGGGCAAGCCCTTCCCGGTCTACGCGATCCCGATCAAGGCGGGCATGAGCATCGGCATGCTGCTGGTGTCGGTCGAGCTGTTCATCATGCTGTGCATCCTGCTCTACATCCCGCGCGATTACGCGGGGCCCTGCTTCATCGGCTTCGCCATCGGCGAGTCGCTCGGCGCGGCCGCGCTGCGCATCGCGGGCGGCATCTTCACCAAGATCGCCGACATCGGCTCCGACCTGATGAAAATCGTGTTCAACATCAAGGAGGACGACGCGCGCAACCCGGGCGTCATCGCGGACTGCACCGGCGACAACGCGGGCGACTCGGTCGGCCCCACCGCGGACGGGTTCGAGACCTACGGGGTCACCGGGGTGGCCCTCATCACCTTCATCCTGCTCGCGGTGCCCAGGGAGCTGGTGCAGGTGCAGCTCCTGGTGTGGATCTTCGCGATGCGCGTCATCATGATCGTGGCCAGCGGCGCCTCCTACCTCGTCAACGAGGCCTTCGCCCGGGCCCGCTACGCCACCGCGGCCAAGATGAGCTTCGAGGCCCCGCTCACCAGCCTGGTGTGGGTCACCTCGATCGTGTCGGTGGTCCTGACCTACGCGGCGTCGAGGGTGATGATTCCCGATCTCGGCGACGGCAGCCTCTGGTGGAAGCTCTCGACGGTCATCACCTGCGGCACCCTGGCCGGCGCGATCATTCCCGAGTTCGTCAAGGTGTTCACCTCCACCAACTCGGCCCACGTGCGCGAGGTCGTCACCTCGGCGCGTGAAGGCGGAGCGTCACTCGGCATCCTCT
>DATJIR010000264.1:0-9721 GCA_035493135.1 Verrucomicrobiia bacterium | reverse complement strand
CGCCGACGGCGAGCAGATCTTCATCGGCATCACCTCCAACGCCCACTGGGAGCGCTTCTGCGACGAGTTCAGCTTGAAAGATCTGCGGGCCGATGAGCGGCTCGACGACAACGCCAAGCGGGTCGCCGCGCGCGCCTGGCTGCCCGGGCGCATCGCCCAGGAGATGGCGCGCCACTCGAGCGCCGAGATCTCCCGGCGCCTCGAGAAAGCGCGCGTGCCGTACGCCCCCCTGCGCCGGCCGGACCAGCTGGTGGACGATCCGCACCTCAACGCGTCGGGGCAGTTCATGCTCACGCCCCTGCCCGACCGTGGGCCGGCCAAGCTGCCGAAGCTCCCGGTGCACAGCACCGCGTTCGAGATGGAGCTCCGACGTCCGGCCCCGCGCCTGGGTGAGCACACCCGCGAGGTCCTGGCCGAGCTGGGCTTGGCCTCGGACGAGATCGACGCGCTCGCGTCACGGAGGGTCATCCCATGAGCGACATGCCGAAGCACGTGCACATCAAGGAAGTGGGCCCGCGCGAGGGCTTCCAGTTCGAGAAGGGCGACATCTCCCTCGCGGCCAAGATCTCGCTCGTGGACGCGCTGTCCGACACCGGGGTGCGGACGATCGAGTTCACCTCGTTCGTGAGCCCGAAGTGGGTCCCCCAGATGGCCGACGCGGAGCAGATGGTGGCCGGCATCAAACGGGTGCCCGGGGTGGCCTACGAGGCCATCTGGCTCAACGAGGCCGGGCTCGAGCGGGCCGCGCGGCTGCGCGAGTCGCTCGCGCTGCGCCCGATGTTCGGGGTGGCCGCCACCGACACCTTCACCCGCAAGAACACCAACCGGAGCGTGGACGAGAAGATCGCCGAGCTGCCGGGCTGGGCCCGCCGCTACCAGGCCCTCGGCATGGACTGGATCGACGTGGGCGTGATGGCCGCCTTCGGCTGCAACTACGAAGGCGACGTGACGCCGGCCCAGGTGATCCGCGTGATCGAGAAGGTCGAGGCGCAGGCGGCGGGCGCGGGGTCGCGTCTCGGCAACGTGAGCCTCGCGGACACGATGGGCTGGGCGAACCCGCTCCACATCAAGCGGCTGGTGGGCGCGGTGCGCGCGCGCTGGCCCGAGCTGCCGGTGAAGCTCCACCTCCACGACACGCGCGCCCTCGCCATCGCCAACGTGGTGGCGGCGCTCGAGATCGGGGTCGACCGCTTCGACAGCGCGGTGGCGGGGCTCGGCGGCTGCCCGTTCGCGGCCCACAAGGGCGCGGCCGGCAACGTGACCACCGAGGACCTCGTCTTCCTCTGCCACGAGCTGGGCGTCGACACCGGCATCGATCTCGACGCCATGATCGAGGCGGGGCAGCTCGCCGAGCGCGTGGTGGGCCACCCGCTCCCCGGCAAGCTCAAGTCGGGCGGCAACCTCGAGAAGTACCGCGCCCGGGCGCGGGCCGCCGCGACCGCGACGGCCTGAGCGGGCGGAGCGCGCCGTGAAGCCCCGCGTGGTCGTGGTCAGCATCGACGGCTTCGCGGCGTTCTACTGGGAGGACCCCCAGGCGCGCCTGCCCACGCTGCGCCGCCTCGCCGAGCGCGGGGCCCGGGCCGCCGGCATGGAGACGGTCTTCCCAAGCACCACCTGGCCGACCCACGTCTCCATGGTCACCGGCGTGAGCCCGCGCGCCCACGGGGTCGTGGCCAACCACATCCTGAACCGGCAGACCCGCGCGGCCGAGGACCTGACCGGCGACCCCATCTACGATGCCCCCGCGCTGCTGCGCGCGCCCACCGTCTATGACGTCGCCCACCGCGCGGGCCGGCGCACCGCCGCCATCGACTGGCCCGCCACCCGCAACGCGACCACGCTCGACTTCAACCTCCCCTTCTTCAAGGACCAGCGGGTGTTCGAGACCCAGACCGCGAAGGCGGTGTGGGACGAGCTGACCGCGCTCGGCTTCCCGATGGAGCGCCAGGGCGAGTGGGCGCTCCTGCCCCGGCGCTTCCACAAGGACGAGATGGTGGGCCGGGTGGCCACCCACGTGGCGCACCGCCACGCGCCCGACCTGCTCCTGCTCCACTTCCTCTGCGTGGACAGCCTGCAGCACCTGCACGGGCCGCGCTCGCCGGAGGCCTACTGGGCGCTCGAGTACGTGGACGGCCTGATCGGCCGCTTCCTCGAGACCCTGGGCGATCCCGGCCTCGAGCGGACCACGCTCTTCGTGGTCTCCGACCACGGCTTCCTGCCCTCGCGCCGTGAGATCCGGCCCAACGTGCGCCTGCGACGGCTGGGTGCCCAGCGTGAAGCCCGCTTCGTCATGAACCACGGCGCGGGGGCGCTCTACCGCCTCGACGCGGATCCGGGCGCGCTCGCCCAGCTCGCGCGCGAGATCGCGGCGATGGAGGGCGTGAGCGGCGCCTGGCCCGCCGCGGACTACGGAGCGCTCGGCCTGCCCACGCCGACCGAGCACCACCAGGTGGCCGACGTGATGTTCGAGGCCGCCCCGGGCTACTCGTACGGAGACCTCGCGGAGGGCGACGACGAGCACGGCCCGCCCAAGTATCTCGGCACCCACGGCCAGCGCGCCCTCTACCCCGACAACGCGGCCTTCTTCCTGGCGGCCGGCGCGGGGATCCGCCGCGGCGTCGCGCTCGGCACCATCCGGAGCCGCGACGTGGCTCCGACGGTGGCCGCCACCCTCGGCCTCCGCATGGAGGCGATCGAGGGGGCGACGCTCGACCGTGCGCTCGACTAGGCGCGCCGGAGCTTGAAGTTGAAGCGCCGAATCTCGAACTGCTGGTTGGGGTTCGGGGTGAACTCGACGTACTTCTGGATGCCGTAGTCCTCGTAGGGCTGGATCACCGGGATCCACGGCAGGTTCTCGAGGAAGATCTTGGTCATCTCCCGGTAGGCCTGGCCGCGGAACCGCTCGTCCACGCTGAAGCGGGCCCCGTTGCCGAGCTCGTCCCAGCGCGCGTCGCGCCAGTAGTCCATCGGCCCGCCGGGGCCCAGCAGGCGCCACATCATGCCGTCGGGGTCACCCAGGGTGGAGGTGGGATCCGACCACCAGACCCCCTTGAAGCTCTTCTCGCGCGTCTTCTGTGCCCGCACCGAGTACTCGATCACCTCGACCTTCGCGTTGACGCCCACGTCGCGCCACATCGCGGCGATGGCCTCGGACATGGCCTTGTCCTGCGAGACGTAGGCCACCGTGGTCTCGATGAAGATCTCCTCGTTCTTGTACCCGGCCTTCTTCAGGAGGTCGCGCGCCTCGCCCGGCCGGTAGACGAGCGTGGGCAGGCTCGCGTCGTAGTGGTTGTCCCCCTTCGCGATGGGGCCGTTGGGTACGAGGCCGCGCCCGCGCCAGAGCTCCTTCACGATCGCCTCGCGATCGATCGCGAGCGAGAGCGCCTGCTTGACCAGCGGGTTGTCGAGCGGCGGCCGCTTGCTGTTCACCCCGAAGACGTAGAGCCCGGCGTAGAGCGCCCCCGCGACGCGGGTCGAGGCGTTACCGGTGACGCGCTCGGCCTGGTCGGGCGGCAGCTGGGTGATGACGTCGACCTCGCCCTTGAGCAGGGCCGCGATGCGCGGCGCGGTCTCCGGGATCGGCCGCATGATCCACCGGTCCACGTCGATCTTGCCGCCCCAGTAGTCGGGGTTGGCGTCGAAGACCGCCCGGTCGTCCTTGACCCACGAGACGAAGCGCACGGGCCCGGTGCCGACCGGCTTGGCGTTGAAGGTATCGTTGCCCACCGACTCCACGTACTTCTTCGGCACGATCTGGCCGCCGTAGAAGGCCAGGCGCGCGGGCAGAAGCGGATCGGGCTTCTTGGTGGTGACGACCAGGGTGTAGGGATCCGGGGCGTCGATGTGGTCGATGGTGGAGAGCGCGGTCGCCACCATGGTCTTGGCCGCGGGGTCGTAGGTGCGCTCGATGCTCCACTTGGCATCCGCCGAGGTGAAGGGGTCGCCGTTGTGGAACTTCACCGCCTGGCGCAGCTTGAAACGCCAGGTGGTCGGCGCCTCGAGCTTCCACTCGGTGGCGAGCCCGGGGTAGAGCTTGCCGTCGGGGTGGCGGGAGGTGAGGTTGTCGAAGAGGTTGAACGAGACCCGGATGTCGTTCGAGCTGGTGCTGAAGTGCGGGTCGAACTTCGCGACGTCGCCCCCCTGCGCGGTCACCAGCTCCCGCTTCTGGGTGGTCTGGGCCTGGGCGGCGGTGGGCCGGGGCAGGGCCCCGGCGAGCCCCACCGCGGCGGCGCCTCTGAGCAGGTCACGACGGGTGACGTCCATTGATTGGGTCCTCCTGTGCCGACGGTCATAGGGGCATCCGCGGGCATTGTCAACCGGAGATTTGGGCTCGGCGCCGCTCCCTGACGAAGTGCTTGGCTCGCGTCTCGACTTCTGCGATTCTTCAGGCTCAGCGGACATGGCCAAGACCAAGCGCAGCACCAAGCCAGCGAAGAAGCCCACCCGGAAGCCGGCCCGACCCCGCGCCACACCCGTCCCGGTCCCCGCGGTGGACCCCGAGCCCGAGAGCGCGCTGCCCGCGGTGCGCACCGCGACACCCGAGCGAGCGTTCGCGGCCCGGGTGAGGCCGCCCGCTCCGAGCCCCCCGCTGCCCGCCTCGCGCCGGGCCATCTTCGTCGACGTGGAGAACTCGAGCCGCGCCGACCACGTCAGCCGCGTGCTCGACCACCTGGCCATCGACCGCCAGGAGCGGCGGGTCGACCTGATCGCGGTCGGGAACTGGCGGGTGATCGGGGCCGACAGCGCGCGTCTCCTGGCCCGGCGCGGCGCCCATCTCGTCCACAGCGCCCCATCGACCGGCGTGAAGGACTGGAGCGATCTGCGCATCGCGGTGAGCGCCGGCGTCTGGCTCGGCAGCGCCCGACCCGGCGACCTCGTCGAGATCATCTCGGACGACCGCGCGTTCGACGCGGTCGGCGACGTGGCCGCGCTGCTGGGCGTGGAGTACCGCCGCCTGTCCTATCGTGGCCTGACCGGCCTCACCTCGACCGCGGAGCCCGTCGAGCCGGAGGCCCCGACCCCGCGCGAGGGGCACGGTCGCCGGGGGCGGCGCGGCCGCCGCCGTGGTCGCGGCGGCGGGGGACGGCCGGAGCACCACGCCGGGCGGGCGCCCGCGCCTTCGCGCGCCCCCGTCCACCACGCGCCGGCCCCCGCGCACGAGCCCGCCCGCGCGCCCGCCGAAACCACCGCGCACACCGCGCCCCTCGACGAGCTGGTCGAGATCGTGCGCGAGCTGGCCGAGCGGGCGCCCAACGGCGCGGTGCTGATCGATACCCTCGCCCGGACGCTCAAGGAGCGGGGCTTCAGCCGCCCCCCGGGCTCACCGCGGCTCATCACCCGCCTGCGGCGCATCCACGAGCTCGAGGTGAGCCGCACCGGGATGATCACGCTGGTGGGGGCCGCCCCGGCCCCGGGCCGGGCGAGGAGCGACGAGGGGCCGGAGCCCGAGAGCGGGGGCGACGACGGCGGCGCGGCCGAGGCCGAGACCGACGGCGGGCCCGAGCCCGGGAACGAGGCGGACGCGGAGGCGGGCGCGCCCCCGGGGGGTGGAGCCTCGTCTCGCCCGCGCCGCCGCGGTCGCCGTCGGCGGCGCCGGCGCGGCGGTGGAGGCGGCGGCACACCGCCGCCGGCCTCACCCGCCTGACCCGCGGGGTCCTCGGCATGACCGACGGGCCCGCGTCCCGCACCTGGCTCTACCGGCACACCGCCGCCACCCGCCTGTCGCACTGGATCACCGTGCTCTGCCTGCTCGTGCTCGCCCCGAGCGGGCTGCAGATCTTCAACGCGCACCCGACGCTCTACTGGGGCGAGCGCTCCGACGCCGAGCACGCGGTCCTCGCGCTCCGCGCGGTGACCACCAACGACGACGAGATCCGTGGGGTGACCGAGGTCTGGGGGCACCGTGTCGACACCACCGGGCTGCTCGGCGCCTCGACCGAGGACGGCGAGCGCGTGGCCCGCGGCTTCCCGGCCTGGGCCACGCTGCCCGGATCCCAGTGGCTGGCCATGGGGCGCCGCTGGCATCTCTTCTTCGCGTGGGTCTTCGTCCTGAACGCGCTCGCCTTCGGCCTCTACGCGATCCTGAGCCGTCACCTGACCCGCGATCTCCTGCCCGGGGGGCGCGACCTGGCCGGGCTCGGCGCGTCGCTGCGCGACCACCTGCGCCTCCGCTTCCCGTCCGGCGAGCCGCGCTACAACGTGCTGCAGAAGATGGCCTACGTCTCGGTGGTGGTGGTCCTGGGTCCCCTGGTCGTCCTGACCGGGCTGGCCATGTCGCCCTGGGCCGACGCCGCGCTGCCGCTGCTGCCCGCGCTCTTCGGGGGCCGCCAGTCGGCCCGCACCGTGCACTTCGCGCTCACGTTCGCGCTGATCGGCTTCACGATCATGCACGTCTTCATGGTGACGGTCACCGGGATCGCCAACAACCTCCACTCGATCATCACCGGCTGGGCGCGCGTGCATCACCACGGAAGCCGCGATGGCTGAGCCCGGCCCGCTCGACCGGCGTCGCTTCGTGCTGCGCGGCCTGGCCCTGGCCGCGAGCCCGCTCCTGGCCGGCTGCGACCGCCTCTCCGAGGCGCGGTGGATCGCGCGGCTCCTGCAGGCGGGCGAGGGCCTCACCCACCGCGTGCAGCGCACGCTGACGCGACGGCACGCGCTCGCCCGCGAGTTCCCCGAGTCGGTACGCTCCGCGGTCTTCCCGGGCAACGGCACCACCGACCCGGGCACCGAGGCCTACCAGGCGCTGGCCGCGGCCGGCTTCGCGGACTGGCGCCTCGAGGTCCGCGGGCTGGTCGAGCGCCCCGCGCGCCTGTCGCTCGTCGAGCTGCGCCGCCTCCCCGCCCGCACCCAGGTCACCCGCCACGACTGCGTGGAAGGCTGGAGCGCGATCGCCAAGTGGACCGGCGTGCGGCTCGGCGCGCTCCTCGACGCGGCCGGCGTGCGGCCGGAAGCCCGCTACGTGGTGATTCGCTGCGCGGACACGATGGATGGCTCGGGCGAGCCCTACTACGAGAGCCTCGATCTCGAGGACGCCTACCACGAGCAGACGATCCTCGCCTACGAGATGAACGACCGGGCGCTCCCGGTGGCCCAGGGCGCTCCGCTCCGGCTGCGCGTCGAGCGACAGCTCGGCTACAAGATGGCGAAGTACGTGACCGCGGTCGAGCTGGTGGCCGGCTTCGGCCACATCGCCCGCGGCCGCGGCGGCTACTGGGAAGACCGCGGCTACGAGTGGTACGCGGGGATCTGAGTGGCCACGCCCTCTCTCGCCGGCCAGGCCCAGACCGTGCTCGGCCCCATCGCGGGGGACGCGATGGGCATCACCCTGCCCCACGAGCATCTCCTGATCGACTTCGCGGTCATGTTCCGCGAGCCCGCCGCCGGCGCCGAGCGCGGGCTCTCCCGGCAGCCGGTGAGCCTGGCCAACCTCGGCTGGGTGCGGCACCACTTCAGCTCCAACCTCGACAACCTCCAGCTGCTGGACGAGGCGGTGGCCCGCGACGAGGCCCTGCTCTTCAAGCTCGCGGGTGGCCAGACCTTCGTGGACCCGACCAATCGCGGCCTGGCGCGCGACCCGCTCGCGCTGGCGCGGGTGGCCCGCGCGACCGGCCTCAACATCATCATGGGCTCCGGCTACTACGTCGAGGCGGCTCACCCGCCCGGCATGGACGCCCGGACCGTCGACGACCTGGCGCGCGAGCTGGTCGCCGACCTCACGGTCGGGGTGGACGGCACCGGGGTGCGGGCCGGCTTCATCGGCGAGATCGGCACCACCTGGCCCTGGACCGACAACGAGAAGAAGGTCGTGCGGGCCGCGGTGGCGGCCCAGCGCGAGACCGGCGCCGCCCTCATGATCCATCCCGGCCGTCACGAGCGGCTCCCGCTCGCGATCGTCGAGTTCATCCGAAAGGAAGGCGCCGACCTCCGGCGGACGATCATGTGCCACGTGGAGCGCACCATCGCGGACCGCGCGGTGCTCCTCGAGCTGGCCGCCACCGGGGTGCGCCTCGAGTACGATCTCTTCGGCCTCGAGACGTCGTACTACCCGTACAATCCCGCCTTCGACATGCCGAACGACGGCGAGCGGATGCGGCAGATCCTCTTCCTGATCGAGCGGGGCCACCTGTCCCAGATCCTCATGTCCCACGACATCGCCTACAAGCACTGCCTCACGAAGTGGGGCGGCTTCGGCTATCACCACCTGCTCGTCAACGTGATCCCGCGCCTGCGCGATCGGGGCGCCGACGACCGGACCATCCACACCCTGCTGGTCGACAACCCCCGGCGCGCCTTCACGTACGCCTGAGGGACCAGAGGAGGACCGCCGATGCCGAGGATCGACCGTCTCGCCACTTCGCTCCTGATCGGCCTGCTGCTGCTGGGCCCGCACCCGGCCGGCGCCCAGGCCCCGGCCGGAGAGGTCGCGGTCTCCTTCCACGTCACGCTGGCCCCGACCTGGTTCGATCCGTCGACCGCGCCCGCCCAGATCACGCCCTTCGGCGTGCTCTACGCGGTCCACGACGCGCTCGTCCGGCCGCTGCCGGGCCAAAAGATGGGCGCGAGCCTCGCGGAGTCGTGGACCGAGAGCGCCGACGGGCTCGTCTACGAGTTCCGGCTGCGCCGCGGCCTCAAGTTCCACAACGGCGACCCGCTCACCACCGACGACGTCAAGTGGAGCTTCGAGCGCTACCAGGGCGCGGGGGCCCGCGAGTTCCGGGCGCGCGTGCGCCAGGTCGAGGTGGTGGACCAGACGGTCATCCGTTTCCATCTCAAGGAGGCGTGGCCCGATTTCATGACCTTCTACGGCACCACCGCCACCGCGGCCGGGATCGTGCTGCCCCGCAAGTACGTGGAGCAGGTCGGGCCCGACGGCTTCCGCCAGCGGCCGGTGGGAGCGGGCCCCTACAAGTTCGTCAGCCAGCGGCCGGGCGTGGACATCACCTTCGAGGCCTTTCCGGGCTACTGGCGGCACGCGCCCTACGTCAAGCGCCTCGTCATGAAGAGCGTGCCCGACAGCACCACGCGGCTCACCATGCTCAAGAGCGGCGAGACCGATTACGCGCTGTTCCTCGACGGGCCCGAGGCGGAGGCGGTCACCCGCGATCCGCGGCTGCAGCTCGTGGCCACGCGCCACGCCTCCATCTTCTGGATCGAGTTCGCCGACCAGTGGGATCCCAGGTCGCCCTGGGCCGACCGGCGCCTGCGCCTGGCCGTCAACCACGCGCTCGATCGCAAGGGCACGAACGAGGCCGCGTGCCTCGGGCACTGCCCGCCCACCGGGGTCTTCGTGCCGCGGGTGATGGACTTCGCCCTCCAGGTTCCGCCGCCCGCCTACGATCCGCAGAAGGCCAAGCAGCTGCTCGCCGAGGCCGGCTACCCGCGCGGCCTCGACGCCGGCACCTTCACCGCGATCCCCGGCTTCTCCACCGTCGGCGACGCCGCCCTCAACAACCTCAACGCGGTCGGGGTCCGGGTGCGGATGCGTCCGACCGAGCGGGCCGCGTTCTACGCGGACTGGCAGGAGAAGAAGCTGCGCGGGTTGTTCCTGGTCGCGGTGGGGAATTCCGGGAACGCGGCCAGCCGCGTGGAGTCGTTCGTCTACTCCAAGGGCGCCGCCGCCTACGGCGGCTATCCCGACCGCGTCGAGCTGTGCCTGCAGCAGGCGCGCGAGCGAGACCCGGCCCGCCGCGAGGCCCTGCTCCACCGCATCCAGCAGGCG
>DATJIR010000263.1:0-7737 GCA_035493135.1 Verrucomicrobiia bacterium | reverse complement strand
TCGGCCCCGCCGCTGCCCATTTCCTGGGAGATCGTGAGAATCGCCATGGCTTCACCCTCCTGCCCGGGTCGAGCGAGCCGGGCCGAACCGGTCGATCGGTGGCGAGAGCTTAGTCTCGGCGGCGGACCGAGTCAAGCCCGCTCCGGGCCTCCGGCGGTGATCGTGGCCGGCCGGCCCTTCGATGACATTCCGGTGACGAGGTGGCGACCGCCGAGGGGCTCGTGGTACGGTCCGCCCTACCCCTCCCCCGGGGGGCCAGCCGCGCATGCGGACCAAGAACGCCGACCTCGAGCTCGTCCTCACGGCGCTCCGTGCCCAGCGGCGGGCCATCCGCGAGCACGAGCGGGGGACCCGGGCCGGACGGGATCCCGAGGATCTCCACGAGATGCGCGTCGCGGTCCGCCGGCTGCGGGCGATCCTTCGCGCCGGCCGCGCGATGTTCGAGCGCGAGTGGACGGAGGGGCTGCGGGGCGAGCTCGAGTGGCTCGGCACCGCGCTCGGCCACGTTCGTGACCTGGACGTCCTGATCGCCTCCCTGCGGTCCCGCCTCGCGGGTCTGCCCGCCACCGAGGGCCGCATCGGCGCGATCCTGCTCGGCGACATCGAGAAGGACTACGCGAGGGCCCGGGGCCGGCTGCACGCAGCCCTCGCCGGGGCGCGCTACCGGCGGCTGCTCCGCCGCCTCGACGCGGGCCTTCGCCGTCCCCCGGTCGTCGAGCCCGACATCTCGTTGCGGGACGTGGCGGCCAGGGAGTTCGAGAAGCTCCGGTCGGCGGTCAAGGACCTGCCGAAGCATCCCGCCGACGAGGATCTCCACGCGGTCAGGATCAAGGTGAAGCGCGCGCGCTACGCCGCCGAGCTCGCCCGCGAGGCGGTCGGCCGACCGGCCCGGCGCTTTCTGCAGCAGGCCCGGGCGGTCCAGGACGTGCTCGGCGATCACCAGGACTCGGTGGTTCTCGAGCGACGGCTCCGCGAGGCGCCGGGGCGCTCCGGCGACCTGCGCCGGATCACGAGGAAGCTCATCGCGCTGGAGCGCCGGCGGCGAGCGCGGCAGCGCGCGGCCTTCCGCGAGGAGTGGCCGGCGCTGAAGCGGCGCGGCCGGAAGGCCTGGAGGTGACGCGCGAGGCGGCACCACCAGCGAAGGGCCCACGCGAGCCGGCCCGCAGCCGCCGGTAGGGTCCCCGCCGCGTTCTCGTGATGCCGGGCCGTGGGTCCGGTGCTAGCCTGGCGATGGGGGAGCCAACCATGACGCCGAGCCCGCCCGACCGGTCCACCCGGGTCGCGCCCACCGCGCCGCTCCAGAGCCTGCCCTACGACAGCCTCGGCATGGACGCGGAGTCCTTCAAGCGCGGCATCCTCGGCCACCTCGAGTACACCCTCGCCGAGCTGCCCCAGCAGGTGGACAGTGAGTGGGAGCCGTACGTCGCGGTCGCGCTGGCGGTGCGGGATCGGATGGTCGAGCGCTGGGTCCGCACGCAGGACACCTACTACCGGCGCGACGCCAAGCGGGTGTACTACCTCTCGCTCGAGTACCTCATGGGCCGCACCCTCGGCAACAGCCTGATCAACATCGGCCTGCTCGACGAGTGCGCGAAGGCCCTGCACGAGCTCGGCTATCGGCTCGAGGACGTGCGCGAGGCCGAGTGGGACGCGGGCCTCGGCAACGGCGGCCTCGGCCGGCTCGCCGCGTGCTTCCTCGACTCGCTGGCCACCCTCGGCTACCCCTCGTACGGGTACGGCCTCCGCTACGACTACGGCATCTTCCACCAGCGCGTCGTCAACGGCGGTCAGGTCGAGGTGCCGGACGGCTGGCTCCGCTACGGCAATCCCTGGGAGATCCCGCGGCCGGGCGACCGCTTCCGGGTGCAATTCTTCGGGCGGGTGCAGTCCTCCGTCGACGCGGCGGGCCGGCTGGTGAAGGAGTGGGTCGACACCCGCGACGTGCTGGCCACGCCCTTCGACACGCCGGTCCCGGGCTACGCCACCCAGACCGTGAACACCCTCCGGCTCTGGGCCGCGCGGGCGGTACAGGAGTTCGATCTGCGCGAGTTCAACGAGGGCGACTACATCGGAGCGATCGAGGCGCGCGCCCGCTCGGAGAGCATCTGCCGGGTGCTCTACCCGAGCGACAACGTGGCCGCGGGCCAGGAGCTCCGGCTGGCCCAGGAGTACTTCTTCGTCGCGGCCACGCTGCAAGACATCATCCGGCGCTACCGGAAGCGCTACCGCATGTTCGACGAGCCCCACGGCCTGGGCGTCTTCGATCACTTCGCCGACAAGGTGGCCATCCAGCTCAACGACACCCACCCGGCCCTCGCCATCCCGGAGCTGATGCGGATCCTGGTGGACGTGGAGGGCATCGCCTGGGACGACGCCTGGGAGATCACGCGGGCGACCTTCGGCTACACCAACCACACCGTGCTCCCCGAGGCGCTCGAGCGCTGGCCGGTCCGCCTGGTCGCCCGCATGCTGCCCCGCCACCTCGAGATCGTCTACGAGATCAACCGGCGCTTCCTCGACGTCGTGCGGGGCCGCTTCGGACCCGACGACGCGCGCGCCCGCCGCATGTCGCTGGTCGACGAGGACGGGGAGCCCCGCGTGCGCATGGCCAGCCTCGCCATCGTCGGAAGCCACAGCGTGAACGGGGTGGCCGAGCTCCACACCGAGATCCTGAAGCGGGACGTCTTCCGCGACTTCCACGAGATGTGGCCGGAGCGATTCAACAACAAGACCAACGGGATCACCCAGCGACGGTGGCTCCTCAAGTGCAATGAGCCGCTCGCGCGGCTGATCACCGAGGTGGTCGGCCCCGGGTGGGTCACCGACCTCGAGGAGCTGGAACGGCTCACCGCCCGCGCGGCCGACTCGGGCCTGGCCACCGCCTGGCGGAAGGCCAAGCGGGAGAACAAGCTCCGCCTCGCCGCCATGATCGCCGCCCAGTACGAGCGGCGCGGCACCGCGATCACGGTCAATCCCGACTCGCTCTTCGACGTCCAGGTCAAGCGGATCCACGAGTACAAGCGCCAGCTCCTGAACGTCCTCCACGTGGTCACCCTCTACAACCGGCTCCGGGACGGGCGCCCGGAAACCCTCCCGCGAACCGTGATCTTCGGCGGCAAGGCGGCGCCCGCCTACACGATGGCCAAGCTGATCATCCGCCTCATCAACGGGGTCGCCGACACCGTGAACGCCGACCCGGCCACGCGCGATCGTCTCGCC
Source organism: Verrucomicrobiia bacterium (assembly GCA_035493135.1). Taxonomy (GTDB): domain Bacteria; phylum Methylomirabilota; class Methylomirabilia; order Rokubacteriales; family CSP1-6; genus CAMLFJ01. The sequence goes on along the minus strand of DATJIR010000263.1, from coordinate 4,518 downwards.
GTCGCGTTCGTGGCCGACTACCGGGTTTCGCTGGCCGAGCAGATCGTCCCCGGCGCCGAGCTGTCGGAGCAGATCTCGCTGGCCGGCACCGAGGCCTCCGGGACCGGGAACATGAAGCTCAGCCTGAACGGGGCGCTCACCATCGGGACCCTGGACGGCGCCAACGTGGAGATCCGGGACGAGGTGGGCGACGACAACATCTTCATCTTCGGTCTCACCGCTCCCGAGGTGGAAGCCCGGCGGCCCCACTACGCCCCGGCCGACGTCTACCGGAGCGACCCCGAGCTGGCCCGGGTGCTCGACATGATCGGCGGCGGGGCGTTCAGCCCGGGCGAGCCCGATCTCTTCCGCCCCATCGTCGACTCCCTCCTGGCCGGCGGCGACCGTTACTTCCTGCTCGCCGACTACGCCGCCTACGTGGCCGCCCAGGACCGGGTCGCCCGGACCTATCGCGACGAGGCGGAGTGGACGAGGCGGTCCGTCCTGAACGTCGCCCACATGGGCAAGTTCTCGAGCGACCGGACGATCCGGCAGTACGCCGAGGAGATCTGGCGCACGACCCCGATGAAGGTGGAGTGAGCGTGGCCTACGACTTCGACCTGGTCAGCATAGGGAGCGGCCCGGCCGGCCAGCGCGCCGCCGTGCAGGCGGCCAAGCTCGGACGGCGGGCGGCGGTGGTCGAGAAGCGGCGGTGCGTCGGCGGGGTCTGCATCGACACCGGCACCATCCCGAGCAAGACGCTGCGAGAGGCGGTCCTCACGTTCTCCGGGCTGGCCGGAAGGGGTGCTCGCCTGCCCTGGGCCCGCCCGGAGGGATACCCGACGTGCCAGCAGCTCTTCGCGGGGGTGGACCGCGTGATCGCCCGCGAGGTCGAGGTGGTCGAGAGCCAGCTCCGGCGGAACGACGTGGCCATCCTGTACGGAGCCGCGTCGTTCGTGGACCCGCACACCCTGACGATCGAGGGCGACGGCGGCCGTCGCGAGGTCACCGCCGAGCACATCGTGATCGCGGTCGGGACGCAGCCGGCGGCCCCTCCGGGCGTCAAGAGCGACGGCGAGGTGGTCCTCGACACCGACGACATGGTCCGCCTGAAGCGGCTGCCGCGGACGATGTGCGTGGTCGGCGCCGGGGTCATCGGCATCGAATACACCTCGATCCTCGCCGCCGTCGGGGTGGCGGTCACGCTGGTGGAGCAGAGGGAGCGGCCGCTCGAGTTCCTCGACCGGGAGATCGTGGACGAGCTGCTCCACCAGATGCGCAGCCGGAACGTGACGCTGCGCCTGGGCGAGGCGGTGGAGACCATCGACCTCGCGGAGGGCCCGCCGCGGAAGGCGGTGATCACGCTCGAGTCCGGCAAGCGCATCGTGACCGACACCGTGCTGTTCTCGGCCGGGCGCACCGCGGCCACCGGGGCCCTCGACCTCGCCGCGGCGGGGCTCGAGGCCGACCCGCGCGGTCGCATCCGGGTGGACGCGAGCTTCCGCACCGCGGTGCCTCACGTCTTCGCGGCCGGCGACGTGATCGGCTATCCGAGCCTGGCCGCCACCTCGTCCGAGCAGGGACGACTGGCCGCCTGCGCGGCGTTCGGCGTCGAGGCCGGGCCCATGGAGGCGCATTTCCCCATCGGCATCTACGCCATCCCCGAGATCTCGATGGTGGGCGCGCCGGAGCACGAGCTGACGCAGCAGAAGGTGCCCTACGAGACCGGCGTGGCCCGGTACCGCGAGATCGCGCGTGGCCAGATCCTGGGTGACGACGCCGGCATGTTCAAGCTGCTGTTCCACCGAGACGACCATCGCCTCCTCGGGGTGCATTGCATCGGCACCGGGGCCACCGAGCTGGTGCACATCGGGCAGGCGGTCCTGGGTCTCGGGGCCGGGTTGGACTACTTTCTCCGGACCGTCTTCAACTATCCGACCCTGGCCGAGTGCTACAAGGTCGCGGCCCTCGACGCCTCGAACAAGCTCCGCGCCTGAGGCCCCGCGGCCCGACCCGCTTGACAGGCCGGCGCCGCGACCTCCACGATGACCGAAAGCCCGTGAGGAGGTCGCCGCCATGAGCAACCGGAGACCGACGTTCGGCGCGTTCAACCAGGGCGAGGTGCCCACGATCGCCTGCTTCAACCAGGCCCAGACCCCGCTCGGGATCGACCTCGACGCCCTCATCGCGGCGATGCAGGTCTTCGTCGACCGCTACGTGGCGCCGGTGTGGGCCACTCCGGCCAAGCTGGTCAAGTCTCGGGGGTACCTCAAGGGCGCGTGGGCGATGGTCTTCCTCGACAACGCCGACCAGGAGGGCGCCCTCGCCTACCACGACCTCACTCCGGACGGGCTGCCCCAGTCCAAGGTGTTCGTGAAGACGACCCTCGACAACCACGACCTGGTGAGCGTGTCCGCCTCGCACGAGCTGGTCGAGATGCTGGTCGATCCGGCCATCAACCTGATGACCACCGGGCCGGACCCCAAGGTCATCTACGCCTACGAGAGCGCGGACCCGGTCGAGGCGCTCAGCTTCCGGGTCAATCGTATCCCGATGACCGACTTCGTCTTCCCCTCGTACTTCGAGGCCTTCCACAAGCCCGGCTCGGTGCAGTTCGACCAGATGAAGAAGATCACGAGGCCGTTCCAGATCCTCTCGGGCGGGTACCAGATCATCTTCAAGAACGGCAAGTGGAGCCAGGTCTACGGCTCGGCGGCGAAGAAGAAGCGCTTCGCGCGTGAGGATCGGCGCGGGCATCGGAGCGAGCAGCGCCAGCGGCGCGACCGGATCCGGGCGAACCCGAAGGAGATCGCGCGCGCCTAGACCGACTCGCCCTTCGCCGCGGCCATGCCCGCCCGCTACCGGCGCTCCAGGAACTGCACGATTCGGGCTCGGTGCATCTCCACCACCTTCTGCGCGGCCTGGATCATGAGCGCGCCGTTGCACGGGGACACCTGGAAGCGCGTGGGGATCTGGCTCACCGACGCCTTGACCGCCTTCGCGGTCACGTCGGAGTCGAACGCGCTGCGACACTCTTCGGGCAGGTCTTTGTACACGCCCCAGTCCGGCTGGGTGTGCTGGAGGACCTCGACCCGCAGGTTGCTGAAGTCCGGCAGCACGACGCCCTCGGTCCGCAGGGCGTCCCACAGCATCAGCTGGTAGGCGTTGGCCCGCTCCTCCATGATCCCCACGATCCGCGACGGGTCCTTCTTGAACACCTGGAAGCCGCGCTTGTTCTTCTCGAGAAACTCCGCGTTCGAGTCGAAGGGGAACGCGGCGTCGATGACGATGATCAGCCCGCGCTTCGTCGAGCCCCGAGGGATCTTCTTGAGGAAGAACGTGGTCAGGGACTCGGTCCCCAGGTTGTCGAAGAGCCCGCCGTCGCCCACGTGCTGGTAGGGCGGCTGGCCCGCCACCGCGTACGTGACCGGCCCGACCGCGGGCGGGAACGAGGCGGAGGAGACGACGGCCAGCGACAGGGGAAGGTTCCGGTGATCGGCGCCGATCTGCTCGAACGTGAGCGGCAGGAACTGCGCCCGCGCTCCCTCCAGGTTGCGCTGGATGATCGCCTTCCCCTCCGGCGTCACTCCCCCCGCCCGCCGCATGAGGTCCTCGAGCAGCCCTCCCACGAAGTCGTAGTCGAAGTCGGCCGCGGGCAGGGTCGTCAGCGCGAACCGCCGGCCCGAATTGTACGAGGTCCCGTTCAGGATGATCCGCGGGCTGTCGCCGGCCCGCTCGCGCTCGTAGAGGTCGCTGAAGGTCATGTCGTGGAAGAAGCGCGCGTCCCAGACCTCGGCCAGGGAGAAGGCGGCCTTGGTCGGATTGAACGCGCGGAAGAAGGCCACCTGGCGCCACGCCGCCGGTAGCTCGAAGTTCTCCTGCATCGCCGACTTGTAGTCCCGGAAGAACTGCTCGTAGGCGGGCGACAGCCCCTGGGGGCCGAGGACCGGCACGGACCTCGGCGGCTTGCGCGCGGCGAAGTAGCCGGTGGCGAGGCTGCCGCCGGACACGCTCGACATGTACTGCACCGTCTCCAGCACGCTGCGCTCGCCGCCCGCGTCCTTCACGCGGATCCGGGCGAGCGCCTCCAGCACGCCGGCCGCGAAGATGGCCGCCCGGCTGCCTCCGCCCGAGATCGCCAGCCCCACGAGGAGATCGGGGCTCGTCTCCGGAACCGGGGCGAACGCCGGCTTCTGGGCCAGCGGGGGAAGCTCCTTGACCTTGGCGAAGCATCCGGTGAGCAGCAGCGCCGGCACCAGCACCCACGTCGCCCGCCGCCCGATCCTCGCGATCGCCCTCATCATCTCGTGCTCCTCCCGATGTCGTGGAGAGATCCGAAGTGCGGTGCGCTCCGTCTACGGCGATTGAGGCTCGGGCCTCCCCGCCGCGCCGGGGCGTGGACCCCCGGCCCCGCCCGCCGCGCCCAGGGCCGCGCGCAGCGTGAGCAGCGACTTCTGGAGGTCCGAGAGCTTGCCCGGCCGCGCCGCTCCGGGCGCGTGGGCGGGCACGAGCGCCGCGAGGTTCGACGGCGTGTCGGCG
>DATJIR010000262.1:0-10907 GCA_035493135.1 Verrucomicrobiia bacterium | reverse complement strand
TCCGGAGCGCGTCGAGCAGGTAGGCGCCGTTCTCGGCCGAGCGCTCGGCGAGCTGCTCCTGCAGCAGGATCTCGATGTTCCGCAGCGCGACCGCGGCGGCCCCCGGGTGGCCGCCGTAGGTGTTGACCTGGTTCACCAGCCGGTTCTCGGAGGGATCGCCCCGGAAGGACTGGAAGACGCTGTTGCGTACCACGGTGGCGGCCATGGGCAGGTAGGCGCTCGAGATGCCCTTGGCCACCGTGACGATGTCGGGCTTGACGCCGGCATGCTCGTGGGCGAAGAGGCGGCCGGTGCGGCCGAAGCCGTTGATGACCTCGTCCACGTGCAGGAGGATGCCGTACCTCTTGCACAGATCGGCCACCGCGGGCAGATAGCCATGGGGCGGCACCGCGACCCCGACCGCGCTCATCACCGGCTCGATGATCACCTCGGCGACCGTCTCCGGCCCCTCGCCCTGGATGGTGGTCTCCATGTTCTTGACGCAGGCCAGCTCGCAGCTGGTGGGCTCGAGCCCGAACGGGCAGCGATAGCAGTAGGGCGGGGCCACGTGGACGAAGTCGTTGCCGGAGAGCGGCTCGAACTTCGCCTTGCGGTCGCCCATGCCGCCGGCGGCGAGGGTGGCGAGCGTGGTGCCGTGATACGCGTAGTATCGGCTGATCGCCTTGTAGCGGTTCTGCTGCGGGTACTCCTGCCGTCCGTACTGCCGCGCGAACTTGAACGCGGCCTCGTTGGCCTCGGAGCCCGAGCTGACGAAGTAGACGTGGTTGTCGCCGCCCAGGAGGCCGTTCACCTTCTCGGCGAGCGCGGCCGCGGGCCGGTTCATGGCGGTGTGCGGGTAGTACGAGAGCTGGCGCATCTGGTCGGCGGCGATCTCGGCCAGCTCGGTGCGCCCGTAGCCGATGTTGACGCACCAGAGCCCGGCCATGCCGTCCAGGTATTCGCGGCCGTCGGCGTCGACCACCGTGGAGTCCTTGGCCGAGACGATGACGAGCTGCTGCTGCTCGAGCTGCCGGTGGGGCACGATCGGGTGGATGACGTTGTCGAGGTCCTGGCGGACTACGAAGGGCCGGTCTGGGGCGGGCCGGTCGGGGGCGTTCGGCATGAGGGTCTCCTCTCTCTCTCCGGGCTAGCGGGACGCGCCCTCGTGCTCGAGGCCGGGGCGCGAGAGGCGGAGCGGCTCGACGGGGGTGGACGCGGCGGCGGGGACGGTGGGCGCGTAGAACGAGGCCTCGTGCGCGCCGCGGAGGCATTGGCGGGTGAACTCGATCAGGTGATGGCTCACCACCGCGGCCTGGACCAGCTCCTCGATCTGGCCGCGGCGCAGCGCCGCGCCGGCCACTCGCCAGAACGTCCGCCGGTAGTCGCCGCGCACGCCGACGCGCCAGACGATGCGCCCGAGCAGGGCCAGGCCCGAGACCACGTTGCGCCACGAGGCGCGCTGCGGGTTGCGGGGATAGGCCGGGCGCCGGGCGAAGGTGTGGGTCAGGTTGTGGGCGAAGCGGCGGTAGATCGCCTCGGGCGCGTAGGCCGCGCCGATGGCGCGGCGCCACATGCCGATCACGGTCTCCTCGGGCAGCCGGAACACCACGTTGGACTCGCGGCCGTCGTCGGATCGGATGCGGCCCGCGGCCGCGAGCCGGTCCCAGAGCGGCGTGCGGGGCAGCGCGTAGAGGATGTTGATCGTGAGCATCGGGATCTGGGAGGTTTCGATGAACTCGATCACGTGGTCCGCGGTCGCGGGGGTGTCGGTGTCGAGGCCCAGGATGATGCCCGAGACCACCTCGAGGCCGTGGTCGTTGAGCTTCCGCACCGCATCGAGGATGGGCATGCGGAGGTTCTGGTCCTTGGACATCGAGCGCAGCGCGGCCGGCTCCGGGGTCTCGATGCCGCAGAACACCACGTGGAAGCCGGCGTCGCGCATGAGGGCGAGGACCCGCTCGTTCCTGGCGATGTTCAGCGTGGCCTCGCAGGCGAAGCGCACCGGGAAGCGGTGGCGCCGCTGCCAGGCGACCAGGTGGGGCAGCAGGTCCAGCGCCGCCTTCTGGTTGGCGATGAAGTTGTCGTCGACGAAGTAGATCGCGAGCGCCCCGCCCGCGACCAGGGCGTCGAGCTCGGCCAGCACCTGCTCCGGAGTCTTGAGCCGCGGGTTGCGCCCGTAGAGCGCGGGGATGTCGCAGAACTCGCACGTGTACGGGCAGCCGCTCGAGAACTGGATGCTCGAGATGAAGTACTGGGGCAGGCGGATCAGGTGATAGGCCGGGAGCGGGAAGTCGGTGAGCGGCAGCCGCGTCCCGGTGTCGAAGCGGAGCTGCCCGGCCGGGCGGTCCGCGTGCTCGTCGAGCCAGCGGATGATCGCGTCCGTCGAGTCGCCCATCTCGCCCACCTGGATGAGGTCGGCCTCCGGGTAGTGCTCGGGACAGCCGGAGACCGACGGCCCGCCCAGCACCACCGGCTTCCCGGCGCGGTGGGCCCGCGCGATCGCGTCGTCGATGAACGGGCGCTGGACGTGCATGCCGGAGAGGAACACCGCGTCCGCCCACGCGAGGTCGTCGGCGGTGGCCGGCCGCGAGTTCTCGTCCACGAAGCGCACCTCCCACGACTCGGGCAGGTAGGCCGCCACCACCAGCAGGCCCTGGGGCGGCATGAAGGCCCGGATGCGGCCGCCGAAGAGCGGGTACGAGTAGTGGAAGGTCCCGAAGGATGGCGCGTAGCGCGGCGAGATGCAGAGGATCCGCCGCCGCGTTCGGGGCTCGTAGCGCGTGCGCATGGTGGCGGCGGGTCGCGGGGCGGGGGCGCCGGGTCGGGGCCGGTCAGGCCCCGGTGGTCACGGCGGCCGGCTGCCCGACGTCGAGGGTGGTCACGCGGCGTAGCTCGCGCCGGTAGCGGGCGTCGTCGAAGGGCCGCGCTCGGTGCATGGTGGCCCGGTTGTCCCAGATCACGAGGTCCCCCACGCGCCACTGGTGCCGGTACACGAAGCGGGGCTGGGTGGCGTGCTCGATGAGCTCGCGGAGGAGCAGGCGCCCCTCGGGGACCGGCCAGTCGATGACGCGGGAGGCGTGCGAGGCGAGGTAGAGCGAGCGCCGGCCCGAGCGCGGGATGGTCCGCACCAGCGGATGCACCGCGCCCTTGAGCGCCTCCTGCTCGGTCTCGGAGAACTCGAAGCCCAGGGTCTGGCGCGAGTAGGCGATGGAGTGGTGCACGCGCAGACCCTCCAGCCGGGCCTTCTCCGCGTCCGGCAGCGCGTCGTACGCTGCGCGCATGTCGGCGAACTCGGTGTCCGCGTCCACCGGCGGCACCACCTTGGCCGAGAGCATCGAGTAGCGGCCGGGCGGGTCCTGGAAGGAGGCGTCGGTGTGCCAGAGCCGGTTGCCGAGGCCGTACATCCGCCGGCGATTGTCCGACTTCATGATCTCGCCGCTCTCGTCGAGGTTCGAGATGTCGCCGAGCGCCTCGTTGCCGAAGCGGTTCTTCTGGAGCGCGCTGATCCCGAGCTTGGTGTGGAGCCGGCCGTCGAGGCGCTGCGCGAAGTCGAGGTGCTCGGCGTCGGTCCAGATCTGGTCCCGGAAGACCAGGACCGCGAACTCGTCCATGCCGCCCCGGATCTGCGCGAGCGTGGCCTCGTCGCGGACCGCCTTGAGCTCGACCGGGCTGACCTCGGCCGCGAAGCACGGGTGAAGCTTGCGGAATGTCAGCGTCATTGGCTCCTCCCGGGACAGAATCTAGGCCCGGCGGGCCGGGGAGTCAAGCAAACGGTCGGGCGCCTGTGCCAAGATGCCGGCCGGGAGGAACCCGTCATGAAAGTCGGATTCATCGGTCTCGGGATCATGGGTGCCAGCATGGCGTCCAATCTCCAGGCGGCCGGCCACGCGCTCGCGGTGCACGACGTGCGCCGGCCGGCGGCGGCGCCGCACCTGGCCGCGGGGGCGGTCTGGAAGGACACCCCACGCGCGGTCGCGGAGGACGTCGACGTGGTCTTCACCTCGCTCCCCGGGCCGCCCGAGGTCGAGCAGGTGGCGCTCGGGCCGGACGGGCTGATCCACGGCATGCGCGCGGGCAGCACGCTCTTCGACCTCACCACCAACGCCCCGGCCCTGGTGCGTCGGCTGCACGGCCTCTTCGCGGCGCGCGGGGTGCAGGTGCTGGACGCGCCGGTCAGCGGCGGGCCGGTCGGGGCCAAGACGCGGCGGCTCGCAATCTGGGTCGGCGGCGATCGCGCGGTCTTCGACCGGCTGCGCCCGGTGCTCGAGGCGATGGGCGACCAGCCCTACTACGTGGGCCCGATCGGGGCGGGCGCGGTGGCCAAGCTCGTGCACAACTGCGCGAGCTTCACCATCCGCACCGTGCTGGCCGAGGTGTTCAGCATGGGGGTCAAGGCGGGTGTGGCGCCGGAGCTGCTGTGGCAGGCGGTGCGGCAGGGGGCGACCGGGCGCCGGCGCACCTTCGACGTGCTGGTCGACAAGTTCCTGCCCGGCGAGTTCGAGCCGCCGTCCTTCGCCCTGCGCCTGGGCCACAAGGACGTCTCGCTCGCGACCGCGCTCGGGCGCGAGCACGGCGTGCCGATGCGTCTGGCGAACCTGGCGCTGGAGGAGATCACCGAGGCGATCAACCGGGGCTGGGGTGACCGCGACTCGAGCAGCTTCATGCTGCTGGAGGAGGAGCGGGCGGGGGTTCAGATCGCGGTGCCGCGCGAGCGGCTGCAGCAGATCCTGGAGCAGGACGGGCGGTGAGCCGGCCGGCGCGTCGGGCGAGGCGAACCGGGCGCCGGTAGCGGCTCACCCCTTGAGGCCGCTCAGGCGGACGCCCTCGACGATGCGCCGGTTCGCGACGATGAAGACGACCAGGAGCGGCAGCGCGCTCAGCGCGGCGCCGGCCATGATCGGCCCGTAGGACTCGGAGCTGTAGGCGCTCCGCAGGAGCGAGCGCCACCGGCAGCGGGAACATCTCGGGCTTGTTGACCGCGATGAGCGGCCACAGGAAGTCGTTCCACGCCGAGCGAAAGGCGAAGATGGCCAGCGCGGCCAGCACCGGCTGCGACAGCGGCAGGATGATCCGAGAGAAGACCTGCCAGGGACCCGCGCCGTCGATGAGGGCCGCGTCCTCCAGCTCGCGCGGCATCGTGAGGAAGAACTGGCGCAGCAGGAAGACCCCGAACGCGAAGAGCATGGCCGCCTCCGGCACGATCAGGCCCTGGTAGGTGCTGAGCCAGCCGAGCCGCTGGGTGAGCACGTACTGGGGAACGAGCAGCACCGCGTTCGGGATCATGAGGCTGCCGACCAGCACCACGAAGACGGTGTCACGCCCGGGGAAGCGCATGCGGGCGAGGGGATAGGCGGCCATCGCGCTGGTGGCGAGGACGACCAGCACGCTGCCGGTGGCCACCACCAGGCTGTTGACGAAGGCGCGGCCGATGCGCGCGGTGCGCGAGGAGCCGAGGAGCACCTCGTGGTAGTGGGTGAGGGTGGCCGGCCAGGGATCCACTCGGGTGGGAGCCGGATGATGTCCTCGCTCGGCTTGAGCGAGGTCACCACCACCCACGCGATCGGCGAGAGCCAGAGCACGGCCAGGGCGAGCAGGGCCGCGGTCAGCGCCCAGCGCTGCCGGTCGAGAGGCTGGCCCGCGCGCGCCATCGCTCAGGAGCGCTACACCATCACCGACGCCCTCGCGATCGCCACGTACCTCCACGGCTTCATCCGCCACTGCCGGGTGGTGCGCATGGCGAACTTCGCGCAGATCGTCAACGCGATCGCTCCGATCTTCACCGACCGCCAGGGCCTGTTCCTCCAGACGATCTACCACCCGCTCCGGCTCTACGCCGAGCACACCCGGCCGATCGCCCTCGACGTGCACGTGGAGGGGCCGCAGTACGTCCTGCCGCCCGAGCGGGAGACGGACGCGGGCGGCGGGCGCGTGCACCACGTCTCGGATCTGGGGCCGTTCTCGCTGATCGACGCGGTCGCGAGCTGCGACGAAGGGGGGCGCGAGATCACGGTCGCACTGGTCAACCGCGACCGCGATCGGGACCTGCCCGCGACCATCCAGGTCGCCGGCGCGGACGTGGCCGGCGAGGTGAGCGGCTGGGAGGTGAACGGGCCGGACGCGGGAGCCACGAACTCGTTCGAGCACCCGACCCGCGTGGGCGTCGCGCGAGCGCCACGCCACCGCCCGGAGCGGCGGGCTCGACTACGTGTGCCCGGCCCACTCCATCACCCTCCTCCACCTTCGCGCCCGCTAGCCTAGCCCTCCGCCGCGATCACCCGGAACGCGCGCTCGGAGGCCTCCAGGGTGCGGGCCACGTCCTCCTCGGTGTGGGCCGCCGACACGAACCAGTTGTGGGCCGGGTGCGCGTAGGCCCCGTCCTGCGTGACGAGCGAGCACCAGCGGCGGATCCGCGCGCGCTCCGGGTCGTCCGCGAAGCGGATCACCGGCATCGCGGGCTGGCCCACGGGCAAGAGCGGCACCCCGTGGCGTCGCGCCTGCCCCGCGAGCCCGTCGACCAGCAGGCCGCCGATGCGCCGGATGTGGCCGATGGCGTCGGTGCGCTCGAGGACCGCGAGGGTGGCCAGCGCGGCCGCGAAGGCCCCACTCGCGAAGAAGAAGGAGCCGGTGAAGTAGATGCGTTCGGCCGCCCCGCGCAGGGCCTCGCGCGCCAGCGCGGCGGACAGGGCGTGGCCGTTGGCGATGGCCTTGGAGTAGCAGATGAGGTCCGGCTCGGCGCCCCAGTGCTCGCAGGAGCCGCCCAGGTGGAAGCGGAAGCCGGCTCGCACGTCGTCCATCGCGAACAGGGCCCCGTGCTCGTCGCATAGGGCCCGGAGCCCTGCGAAGAAGCCGGGCGCGGGCGCGGCGCCGGTCTGGTGGTCGAACGGCGTGGTCATGACCACCGCGATCTCGCCCGGGTGCCCGGCGAAGCACGCGCGCAGCCCGTCGAGATCGTTCCACCCGAACTCGAGCAGGTCGTCCCGGTAGTGAGCGGGCACGCCCGGGAGATGGGGCAGGGCCCACGGGCGGGCCGCGTGGTAGGCGCCGCGCGCGCGGACGATGCGGGGCCGCCCGGTGTGGGCCCGGGCCACGTCCACCGCCCAGCTCGTGGCGTCCGCGCCGTTCTTGCCGAACACGACCAGGTCCCCGCGCGGGGTGAGGGCGACGAGCCGCTCGGCCAGCTCGACCATGCGCGGGCCGGGAAGGGGCAGGCAGTCGCCCGCCGCGACCTGCTCGGCGACCGCCGACTCCACCGCGGGATGCCCGTAGCCCAGGATCATGGGGCCGTAGGCGCACATCCAGTCGACGTACTCGTTGCCGTCGACGTCCCAAACCCGGGAGCGCTCGGCGCGGGCGAGGAAGCGCGGATGGCCGTCACCGAGGGCCGCGCCGTTCTGATGACCGTAGACGCCGTTCGGCATGACGCGGCGGGCGCGCTCCCAGAGCGCGAGGCTCGCGGACTGGCGGGGGGCGGGACGCTCCATGGCCGCGGGCATGATAGCACCCGCGGTCACGTTGCTCGCCCGGGCGGGGGCTAGCGCTCGAGGCCGAGCGCGGTCACGGTCGGCTCATCGGCCCGACCGGTGACCGGCAGCCCCTGGCGCCGCTGGAACGACCGCAAGGCCTCGGCGGTGTGCGGACCCATGGCGGCTCCGGTCGGGCCCGCGTCGTAGCCGCGCTTGCGGAGCGCGACCCGCACCGCGCGCAGGCGCTCCTCGTACCGGCTCACCAGCACGGTGGGCTGATGGGCGCGGTAGTACTCCATGCGCGCCGCCACGCTCCGGTCCCAGCGGTCGGTGGCCGCGAGCCCCGCCTGGATGACGCCGTAGACTGCGAGCACGGCCAGGACGGCCAGCAGCGGAAAGAAGACCGTCGGGCGCACGATGGAATCTCGCAGGGAGCCGAGATGCAGTTGGGTCATGCTCCCCGCCGGTTGCAACCCACGTGCCGCGCGGCCGCCCGCGCGAACCGCGGAAAAATTGCGGCCGCCACCGCCGCGGCGGCGCGTCGTGAGAAGAAGCTACCGGGTCGGAGTTTCCGCCGTCGCGCCCGCGGGGCTCGCCGGCCGGGTTGCGTGGGCTCGGGTGCCTCGGTAGCCTGCGGGAGCATGAGGGTCGTGGTCACGGGCAGCGCCGGCCACCGGGGGAGGCGCTGGTCTTCACCTTGCGGAGCGCAGGCCGGGACGTCCTCGGCATCGACCGGCGCGCCTCGCGTCTCACCGACGCGGTGGGGTCGATCGTGGATCGGCCGTTCGTGCGGGAGTGCCTGCGCGGCGCCGGCGCTGTCGTGCACGTGGCCACGCTCCACAAGCCGCACGTGGCGACCCATGCGCGGCAGGAGTTCGTCGACACGAACGTGACCGGGACCCTCAACCTGCTGGAGGAGGCGGTGTCGGCGGGGGTGGGCTGCTTCGTGTTCACGAGCACGACCAGCGCCTTCGGGGCGGCGCTCGAGCCGGCGCCGGGGGCCCCGGCCGCGTGGATCACTGAGGAGGTCGTTCCGGTCCCGAGGAGCATCTACGGCGCGACGAAGGTCGCGGCGGAGAGCCTGTGCGAGCTCGCCCATCGCACCCAGGGGCTGCCCTGCGTGGTGCTGCGGACGTCCCGCTTCTTTCCGGAGCCGGACGACCGCGCGGAGATCCGCCGGGCGTATGCCGACGACAACGCGAAGGTGAACGAGCTCCTGTACCGGCGGGTGGAGATCGAGGACGTCGTGAGCGCGCACCGGCTGGCCCTGGAGCGTGGCCCCGCGATCGGCTTCGGACGCTACGTCGTCAGGGCGACGACGCCGTTCACCCCGGCGGACCTCGGAGGTCTCCGGAGCGACGCGCCGCGGGTCGTCGGCCGGCTCTTTCCCGGCTACGAGGACACGTACGCGCGCCTCGGCTGGCGGATGTTCCCGGGCATCGACCGCGTGTACGTCAACGCGCGGGCGCGGCAGGATCTGGGGTGGCGGCCGCGATACGACTTCGGGGCGGTGCTGGCACGGCTCCGGTCGGGTGGGGACTGGCGGAGCCCGCTGGCGCAGGCGATCGGCGCCAAGGGCTACCACGACCGGGTGTTCGCCGACGGGCCGGACCCGGTGGACTAGGTCCGGGCCCCGCGCGCTAGGCCAGGTGCGGCAGCACCGCGGCGGCGAAGAGCCAGGTGCCTTCCGGCCGCGGCACGTCGGCGAAGTTGACGGTGAGCCGATGGGCCCCCTGCGCGACGATCCCCTGGAGCGCCTCGGTCACCTGGGCCGGCGTGCCCGCGAGCTGGATGTCGGCGAGCGAGCGCGTGCCCGGCGCCGCCTCGAGGCGCGCGACCTCGCGCGCGTTCTCCGCGATCAGGATGCCGACCCGGACCACCTGCTGGATCGTGTCGTAGTCGCGGCCGACCTCGCGGCAGTGGGCCTTGAGCACCTCCTGCTTGTGCGCGTAGGCCTCCGGGCCCTTCCACACGTAGTTCCACCAGTCGGCGTGCCGGGCGACGACCCGCAGCAGGAACTTCTCGCCCGAGCCGCCCACCATCACCGGCGGGATGGGGCTCGGCCGCGGCTCGCAGTGCGCGCCCGCGACCGTGTAGTACTCGCCCTGGTGGTCGACCGGGCCGCCCGCCCACATGCGCCGGATCAGCTCGATCGCCTCCGCGAGCTGGGCGATGCGGACCTTCGCGGTCAGATACGGCCAGCCGTAGGCCCGGTACTCCTCCTCGTTCCACCCGGCGCCGATGCCCAGGACCAGGCGGCCGCCCGAGAGCGCCTGGGCGGTGGCCGCCATCTTGGCCAGGTGGGCCGGGTTGCGGAAGCTGTTGCAGAGCACCTCGTGGCCGCAGAGCTTGTCCGGGTAGCGCGCCAGGGCCCAGGTGAGGAGCGTCCAGCCCTCCGCCACCTTGTTGGCGCCGTACTGCACGTGGTCGGGCAGCCAGAGCGAGTCGAACGGCGCGACGGTCTGGTCGTAGTAGGGGAAGGTGTCCTCGACGAGACGCGACCAGATGTTGAGACCGACCGGGATCCCGCGGCGTGCCGGCATGGCCCGGTGATCCTACCCCGCGGGCGATCCACGGTCCAGGCGCTGGGCTATACTCGTCGCGGCTCACGAAAGGAATCCTGTCCGCCTCGTCGTGTGCGAGGCGCTGGGCGGCGCGCCCGGCCGCGGCCCAGCCTCCCTCGGGTTGACGGGTCGCCCGGCGGAGCGGACACTCCGGCCATCTCGGCGGGTGGAGGGAGCGATGAGCTGGCGCGCGGCGGGCCGGGTGCTCCTGGTGAGCGGGGCCGTCTGGCTGGCGGGCGCTCCACCCGATGCGCTCGCCCAGCGCAGCGGCGGGGAAGCCCGGGTCGGCGCCGGCGCTTCGCGTCGTGGCGGCCATCATCAACCGTCCGGGCACTCGCCCGGGGGCCGCGCGTTCGCTCACCGGCCTTTCCGCGGCGGCATCGTGGTCTTCGCGCCGCCCCTCTGGTACGGCTCCAGCCCAAGCTACGGGCCCGCGCCCGTGTACGTGCCCGCGGCGGGCGGGACGGTGGCGCTCGGGCCCCAGACCCCGCCGATGCCCGGCGTGGTCCAGTACCCGACCGGCCGGTGGGAGCTGCGCGGCGACGGGCTCACTGCCCCGTACCGATGGGTGTGGATCCCGAATCCGCCCTCGGCGCCGCCCGCATCGATGCCGCCCGCGGGTGAGCCGATGTCGCCGACCCCGCCCGCGTCGAGCCGGCCGGAGCCGCCGGGCAACACGCGGGTCTACCGCTGGACCGACGGGCAGGGGGTCCTCCACCTGACCGACCGGCTGGAGACGATTCCGGAGCGCTACCGGTCGGGGGCCCGGGCGGGCCGTCCCTCCTAGACGCGGGGTGAGCGCGTCCTAGCCGCGGAACTGGCGGCGGTCGCCGGCGCGCAGCCAGAGCCGCACCAGGTGGCGGCGCAGTTCGGGCTCGTCCTCGTCCTGGTAGGGCGTGCG
>DATJIR010000261.1:0-10878 GCA_035493135.1 Verrucomicrobiia bacterium | reverse complement strand
TCGGCGAGCATGCTGCCCCAGGAGATGGTAGGGGCCTGGGCGCCCAGACCAAGGAACGAGAGGCCGGCCTCCGCGATCATGTTGCCGCCAACCCCGATGGTGCCGGCGACGATCACCGGCCCGACCGCGTTCGGCAGGAGGTGGCGGAGGAGCACCTTTGTGTGGCCGACTCCGAGGGCGCGGGCGGCCTGGACGTAGTCGCGCTCCTTCAGCGAGAGGATCTCGCCCCGCACCACGCGGGCGATGGTCGTCCAGCCGAGCACCACCAGCACGAGAGCGACCTTGTCGAGGCCGGGCTGCTCGAAGACCGCGATCAGGCCGATGGCGAGGATGAGCGAGGGGAAGGCCATCACCACGTCCGTCACCCGCATCAGCAGCGAGTCGCGCCAGCCACCGTAGTAGCCGGCCAGCAGCCCGATCACCACGCCGAGCGCCGCGGTCACCAGCTCGACGCCCAGCCCCAGCGCCAGCGAGACCCGCCCGCCGTAGAGCACCCGCGAGAAGAGGTCGCGGCCGAGCGCGTCCGTGCCCAGCAGGTGCGCGGGCTCGGGCGGCCGCAGCATGGTGTCGCTCAGTGCGGCCGGCACCGCGGCCGGGTCGTAGGGGGCGATCCACGGGGCGAGGACGGCGGACAGCGCGAAGGCGCCGACCAGCACGCCCCCCACGATCAGGCGGCCGCGGCGCCGGCCTCCCGTCCCGGCGAGCCGCTCCGGACGCAGGCGCGCGAGGACGCGGGCGCTAGCGGACACGCCGGATCCTCGGGTCGATGACCAGGTAGGCCAGGTCCACAAGCAGGTTGGCCACGACGTAGATCACCGCGAAGACGAGCACCGCGCCCATCACCAGCGGAAGATCGCGCTGGCCCACCGCGGCCACCAGCATCCGGCCGATGCCGGGCCAGGCGAACACGGTCTCGGTGAGCGGAGCGCCCACGAGCAGGTCGGCGAGCCCGATGCCGATCACGGTGACGACGGGGATCAGGGCGTTGCGCAGGGCGTGCTTGGCCACCACCCGCCACTCGGCCAGCCCCTTGGCGCGCGCGCCCTGGATGTATTCCTGGCGGATCACCTCGAGCAGGCTCGACCGCGCCATGCGCGCGATGGTCCCGGTGTGGACCGCAGCCAGGGTCAGGGCCGGCAGCACCAGGTTCGCCCAGGCGCCCTCGCCGTAGCCGGACACCGGAAGCCAGCCGAGCCACACCGCGAAGAGCAGCGACAGCATCATGCCGAGCCAGAACACCGGGGTGGAGATGCCGAGCACCGCCACGCTCATCAGCAGCTGATCGAGGAAGCGGCCCGGACGGAGCGCGGCGACCACGCCGGCGCCCATGCCGACGACGACCGAGAGCACGGTGGCCGCGAGCGCCAGGCGCGCGGTGGCGGGCAGCCGCTCCCCGATGATCTCGGCCACCGGGCGCTGCTGGAGATACGACGTGCCGAGATCGCCCCGGAGCAGGCGCGACATCCAGGCCAGGTAGCGCTCGTGCACGGGACGATCGAGCGCGTAGTCGCGGCGGATCTGCTCGACCAGCTCGGGGTCGGCGCGCTGCCCGAGCATCGCTCGCACCGGGTCGCCCAGCCCCACCGCGGTGAGCGCGAAGACGAGCAGGCTGACGCCGACCAGCACCGGCAGCAGCGCGAGAACGCGCTTGGCGGCGGGCTCTACTAGATCGGTAAGCATCGGGAGAGGGCGGTCACGCGGCACGCTGGCCCGCGCTTGCTTGTGCCGCGGTTTTTTTGTTCATCTGCGGGGGCCCAGACATGGCCCCCGCACTCCCCCAACCCCGGATACCCCGATGCGTTCCCCCCGCACTCCCCCAACCGCGGACACTCGGCTGCGACTCCGGCCGCGGACAGCCGTTGGCGTCATCCGCCTCTACTCCAGGTGGACCTTGCGCAGGGGCGCGAGGAACTCGGGGGCGGTGGACAGGGGAGAGCGCTCGAGGCCCTTGACGCTCGGTCGGATCAGGGCTCGGCTCGCGTAGTGGTAGAGGGTGATCCACGCGCCGTCGTCGAGCAGGCGCTGCTCCGCGCTCTGGTAGAGCTTCATGCGTGCGGGGCCGGCCGGCATCGAGTCGGCCTGGTCGAACAGGCGGTCGAGCTCCGGGCTGCGGTATCGCGAGGTGTTGCCGGCCGCGCCCACGTTGCGAGAGTGGAACAGCACGGTGAGGAAGTTCTCCGGGTCGGGGTAGTCGGCGATCCAGCCCTGGCGGAACATGGTGATGGCGCCCGCGTCCACCACCTTGAGGTGGGCCGCCCAGTCGAGACGCCGCAGCTCGAGCGTGATGCCCACTTCCCGGAGCTCGGCCTGCAGCAGCTCGGCGATCCGCTGGTTCAGGTCGCCGGTATTGAAGTTGAACGTGATCGGCGGCAGTCCGCGGCCTCCCGGGAAGCCCGCCTCCGCGAGGAGCTGGCGGGCCTTCGCGCGATCGAAGGCGGGCGCGGTCACGGCCGGGTTGTAGCCGGGAAGCGCGGGCGGCAGGATTCCCTTGCCCGCGATGACGCAGCCCTCGAGCAGCCCCTGCACCACTCCGCTGGGATCGATGGCGTGCGCCACCGCGAGCCGGACCCGGCGATCGTTGAAGGGCGGCCTCTCCACGTTGAATCGCACCGCGTGCGTCCCCAGGGTCGGCCAGATCGCGACCTGGCCCTTCAGCACCGGATCGGCCTTGACCGCGCGGCAATGCCCGGTCGGGATGTCGGTGAGGTCGAGGTTGCCGGCCTTGTAGTCGTTGAAGCGGGTGATCTCGGCGGGGATGATGCGGAACACCACCCGCTCGAGCCGCGGCGCCCCGCGGAAGTGCTCGGGGAAGGCCTCCAGCACCACCCGGTCGTCCCGGCGCCACTCCTTGAGCCGGAACGCGCCGCTGCCGACCGGATGCGTGGCGAAGGTCGCGCCCAGCCGCTCGGCCTCCTCCCGCGGCACGATCGAGGCCGCGTCGTAGGCCATGAGGAACGCGAAGGGCGCGAATGGCTTGTCGAGCCGGATCTCGACGGTGCGGTCGTCCGGCGCGCGGATCCCGGCGATCTCGCCGCCGCTCCCCTTGATGAAGGCGGCGGCGCCCGCGATCTTCTCGAAGACCCACGGCCGCTTGCCGCGCGCCGCCCGCTCGAAGGAGTACTTCACGTCCGCGGCCCGCATGACGCGACCGT
This sequence comes from Verrucomicrobiia bacterium, assembly GCA_035493135.1. Classification (GTDB taxonomy): domain Bacteria; phylum Methylomirabilota; class Methylomirabilia; order Rokubacteriales; family CSP1-6; genus CAMLFJ01. Next base: position 7,726 of record DATJIR010000261.1, on the reverse strand, counting down.
TCTGGAACTTCACGCCCGGCCGGAGCACGAAGGTGTACGTGCGCTGGTCGGGTGAGACGGTCCAGCGCTCCGCGAGCCCGGGCCCGGGCTCGAGCCGCTCGTCCAGCTCCACGAGCGTGTCGAAGATCTGGCGCACGACCGCGGAGGACGTGGTGTCCGTCGCCTGGGCCGGGTCGAGGGTCGGCGGGTCGGAGCTGAAGACACCTCGCAGGGTGCCGGTCGGCGGACCGCCCTGCGCCGCCACCGGACCGGCCAGGACGAGCAGGCAGACGAGGGGAAGGAGCCGGCGGCGCCCGATCATCGCCCGCCGCTCGGGACGGGAGACGCGGGCGGCAGCGCCTGGTCGACCCAGACCCGATCGAGACGGGGGTTGCCGCTCGGGTGCAGGCGCAGGTTGCGCAACTCCGGGCGGACCGCGGCCCAGTGCATCCGCACGTAGAGCGGGATCCACGGGACCGCCTCGGCGAGCATGCTCTGGGCGCGGGCGTACAGGCGCTGCCGCTCCGGGCGGAAGGAGACCTGGCTCGCGCGGATGAGCAGGTCGTCGAGTGTCCGGTTGCGGTAGAAGGACATGTTCACGGCCCCCGCACCCTTGCTGGCGCCCTCGCTGCTCGAGAGCGGATACAGGAGGAAGTGCGGATCGCCCGCTTCGACCCGCGCCTCGAGCAGTGCCATCTGGTGCTGACCGGTTCGGGCGAGCTGCAGCGCCGCGTCCGGCGCCTCGGACTGGATCGGCACCGAGATGCCGGCGGCCGCGAGGGAGGCGCGGACCGCCTCGCCGAGCCGCGCCTGGTCGAGCCGCTTGCCACCCTCGGCGATGAGCAGCCCGGCGGAGGTGCCGCGCGGGTAGCCGGCCTCGGCGAGCAGGCGCTTGGCGTTGGCCGTGCTGGCCTCGACGACCGGCGTGTCGCGCCGGCCCCAGACCCCGAGCGGCAGGAACGCCAGCAGCGGCACTCCCACCGAGCCGACCGCGGGCGCGATCTGACCGGGATCGAGCGCGGCCGCCACCGCCTGGCGAGCCTTGACCCGGTTGAACGGCTCCTTCTCGGTCTCGAGCGCGAGGTAGCCGATTCGCCAGCCAGGGACCGACAGCACCCCCGACGGCCGCTCCGGCGCGGTGTCCATCAGCGCCACGTCGGCGGCCTGCGCGTCCAGCAGGGCCTCCCCTCGACCGTTCTCGCCGCTGTCGAGAAAGATGAGCCGCGACGACCGGGGGGCACCCGCCCAGTACGCCGGATACGCGTCGAGGACGACCCGGCCCGCGCTCGCCTCGGTCAGCGCGAACGGACCGGTGCCGATCCAGCGCTGGCCCGGGCCACCGACCAGGACGATCGAGAAGGCGGGGTGGGCCAGCACCGCGGGCAGCGGGGCATAGGGCAGCAGCAGGCTGACCTGGACCGTTCGCGGATCGACCGCGCGGACCTCCTTGACCACCCCCGGCGTCCCCCGCACCAGCCGGGCCGCTGCGTTCGGGGTGGGCGCGTGGGGAGCGCTCGGCTGGAGCACCCGATCGAGGCTCTCCACCACGTGCTGGGCGGTGAGCGCGGTCCCGTCGTGAAAGCGCACCCCGTCGCGGAGCCGGAACGTCCACACGAGCCCGTCGCGCGAGACCGACCAGCGGGCGGCGAGGCCCGGCTCGATGTCGCTCGAGACGTCCCGGTACTGCACGAGGGTGTCAAACATTTGCCGGGCGATGACGGAAACTGGCCCCTCGAGCGCGGTGGCCGGGTCGAGGCTGGCCGACACGGACGGGAGCCCGACCCGCAGAGTGCCACCCTGCGCCCAGGCGATGCCGGTCGAGGCGAGGAGGACGACGAAGGCCAGCCCAATGCCGCGCGCGCGCGCCATCTCCGTTGTTATACGACGGAACCGGCCGAGTGCGCGATGTGTAGACAGGCTGCCCCTCGGCTGCCCATCGCGCACGCGAGCGCGGGCCGTCCCGTGCGCCGCGACGCCCGCGCGCCGCGACAAACGCGGCTCCAGTGGCGGTCGCGAGCGCGTGCGAAGCGGGAGGAACATGGCACCGAAACTGCACGCACTTAATGCAGCGGGCAGATCGTCGGCGCGCCCCGGGTGGCCGCGACGGCGAAGGAACCGCGCTCGACGAGCCGCGGTTTCTCTCGTGAAGCGATAGGTGATCGCAACGAGAGCAATCGGCGAAAGTGAAATGAAATCAACGGCTCCCGAGGGCAAAATGGGGCCAATTCGCTTGACTTACCGCGAAACGGGCTCCTATACTGAGGTCACCTTTCGGAGGCTTGGGCGGAGCGCCTTACGGAGCGCACGGGAAAGTGCCCGATGGTTCACCCGGAAAGGAATGGGCGAACATGAAGGAGTTCGACAAGAAGGGCAATCCGAGCCGGGACCCCTCGTCCGAAGGGATGAAAGGGCTCTCGAAATTCCTTCCCATGACCGACTCTAATTACCGGCGGCGCCTCACCGAGTACGAAGTCCAGGTCCAGGACCTCCAGGCCTACGTCCGCTCCCTCGAGACCGAGACCGGGCGCCTCCGCAAGAAGCTCGAGGACGCGCCGAAGGAGTTCATGATCCTCGAGAACAAGCTGCGCGAGGCCAACCGTCAGCTCGTGCAGGCGTTCAATCAGAACGAGAAGCTCGTCAACACCCTCTACGAGGCCCGCGAGCAGATCACCTCGCTCAAGGAAGAGGTCGACAAGCTCTGCGCGCCCCCTTCGACCTACGGGGTCTACCTGTCGGTCAACGAGGACGGCACCGTCAACATCCTCTCGCAGGGCCGAAAGGTGAAGGTGAACCTCCATCCCTCGATCAAGGCCGAGGACATCAAGCCCGGTCAGGAGCTGATCCTGAACGAGGGCCTGAACGTGGTGGAGACCGCGGGCTACGAGATCCAGGGCGAGGTCGTGATCCTGAAGGAGCAGCTCGACGCCGAGCGCGCCATCGTCACCCAGCGCGCCGACGAGGACCGCGTCGGCATCATCGCGGACCCGCTGCGCCAGGTGAAGCTCAAGATCGGCGACCACCTGCTCATCGACGCCAAGAGCGGCTACCTGCTCGAGAAGCTGCCGAAGAGCGAGGTCGAGGACCTCTCGCTGGAGGAAGTGCCGGACATCTCCTACGACGACATCGGCGGCCTCGGCACCCAGCTCGAGACGATCAAGGACGCGGTCGAGCTCCCGTACCTGTACGCCGAGTACTACAAGGAGCACCACCTGGCCCCGCCCAAGGGCGTGCTGCTCTACGGGCCTCCGGGCTGCGGCAAGACCATGATCGCCAAGGCGGTGGCCAACAACCTGGCCGCGCGGATCTCGGAGAAGCGCGGCGAGAAGGTGAAGGGCTTCTTCCTCAACATCAAGGGCCCGGAGTTGCTCAACAAGTACGTGGGCGAGACCGAGCGGAAGATCCGCGAGATCTTCATCAAGGCCCGCGAGAAGGCGGCCGAGGACGTGCCGGTGGTGGTGTTCTTCGACGAGATGGACGCGCTGTTCCGCACCCGCGGCTCGGGCATCTCCTCGGACGTGGAGACCACGATCGTGCCGCAGCTGCTCGCCGAGATCGACGGCGTCGAGCACCTGAAGAACGTCATCGTGATCGGCGCCTCGAACCGGCAGGACCTGATCGACCCGGCCATCCTGCGGCCGGGCCGGCTGGACGTGAAGATCAAGATCGAGCGGCCGGACGCGGCCGCCGCGGTGGACATCTTCAACAAGTACATGACCACGCAGCTGCCGATCAACGAGGAGGAAGTCCGCCAGAACAGCGGCGACGCGCAGGGCGCGGTGGATCGGATGATCGCGGCCACGATCGAGGAGATGTACAGCCTCGGCGAGGAGAACCGCTTCCTGGAGGTCACCTACGCCAACGGCGACAAGGAGGTCCTCTACTTCAAGGACTTCTCGTCGGGGGCCATGATCGAGTCGGTGGTGCGGCGGGCCAAGAAGCTGGCCCTCAAGCGCTACATCCAGACGAGCGAGAAGGGCATCAAGGTCGAGGATCTCCTGAACGCGGTCCGCGAGGAGTTCAAGGAGAACGAGGATCTGCCCAACACGACCAACCCGGACGACTGGGCGAAGATCGCGGGCAAGAAGGGCGAGCGGATCGTGTACGTGAAGCCCCTGATGGGCGAGACCAAGGAGAAGCAGCGCGCCGTCGAGCGCGTGATCAATACCGGCCAGTACCTGTAGGCCCTGCGGCGGGGGGGGGCGCTGGGCTCCCCCCCGCCGTGTGTCTTTCAAAAGCCCAGCGCGACCGTAGATCCGGGGACGTCAATGGCGATTCCGAAGGTGATGGGGATCGAGACCGAGTACGGCATCACGGTCAAGAACCAGCCGGACTTCAATCCGATCCTCTCCTCGTTGCTGCTGATCAACTCCTACGAGACCTACCGCTCCTCCCGCATCCGCTGGGACTACGAGGCGGAGAGCCCGCTGCGCGACGCGCGCGGGTTCGAGTACATGGAGGACAAGGAGGTGCCCTCCAAGGAGGAGTCGCGCCTCATCAACCTCATCCTCTCCAACGGGGCGCGCTTCTACGTCGACCACGCGCACCCGGAGTACTCCTCGCCCGAGACCACCAACCCGCGCGACTGCGTGATCTGGGACCGGGCCGGGGAGCGGATCCTGAACCTCTCGCGCACGCGGGCGGAGGCGGTCTCGCCCCCCGAGCAGCGGATCCTGATCTACAAGAACAACACCGACTCCAAGGGCAACTCCTACGGCACCCACGAGAACTACCTCATGGACCGCAAGGTGCCCTTCGCCCGGATCGTCCAGTACCTGCTCCCCTTCTTCGTGAGCCGCCAGGTCTTCACCGGGGCGGGCAAGGTGGGGGCGGAGAACAACACCGAGTTCTGCGAGTTCCAGATCTCCCAGCGGGCCGACTTCCTGGAGACCGAGGTGGGGCTCGAGACGATGCACAGCCGCCCCATCATCAATACCCGCGACGAGCCGCACGCCGACCCCGAGAAGTACCGCCGGCTGCACGTCATCCCGGGCGACGCCAACATGAGCGAGGTCTCCAACTACCTCAAGTGCGGGACCATGGCCATCGTGCTCAGCATGATCGAGGACGACTTCATCGACCGCGATCTCTCCCTCGACAGCCCGGTGCTCTCCTACCGGCGCGTCTCCCGCGACCTGGCCTGCCGCGAGACGATGCGGCTCAAGGACGGGCGCGCGCTGACCGCGGTGGACCTGCAGCGGGAGTTCCTCGACCTGGCCCACCGCTACTACCGTGATCGTGAGCACGAGCCCTGGGTGGACGACGTGATGGCGCGCTGGGGCTCGGTGTTGGACCGGCTGGCCGTGGATCCCATGAGCCTCGCCCGCGAGCTCGACTGGGTCATCAAGCGCCAGCTCATCGAGAACTACATGGCCAAGCACTCCTGCGAGTGGTCGGACTCCCGGGTCGCGATGATCGACCTGCAGTACCACGACATCCGGCCCAGCAAGGGGCTCTACTACAAGCTCGAGGAGTCCGACGCGGTGGAGCGGATGACCACCGAGGACGAGGTGACCAAGGCCATCTACGACCCGCCCAAGGACACCCGCGCCTACTTCCGGGGCATGTGCCTGCAGAAGTACTCCGACGAGGTGGTCTCCGCCTCCTGGGACTCGGTGATCTTCGACCTCAAAGAGGGCCCCCTGAAGAAGATCTTCATGCTGGAGCCGCTCCGGGGCACCGAGGCCCACGTGCGACAGCTCTTCGAGGAGTCGGCCACCGCGGGCGCCCTGCTCAAGAACCTCGGCAAGCCGAGCGGCGACTTCTAGGATGCTCGACGATCGCTGGAAGCACGCCTTCTTCGACTACTCGACGTCGAGCTTCGCCGAGATCCTCCAGCGCGCCGCGCCTCACCTGCTGCCCGGCCGCACCGAGGGTGGCTCGGACGAGGCGAGCGTGCCCTCGGTGCCTCACGGCACGACGGTGCTGGCCCTGCGCTACCGCGACGGGGTCATCATGGCGGGCGATCGGCAGGCCAGCGAGGGCTACCAGGTCGCCCACCGTCGCATCGAGAAGATCTTCAAGTCCGACGACCTCTCCGGGGTCGGCATCGCGGGGGCGGCTGGCCCGGCCATGGAGATGGCCCGCCTCTTCCAGACAGAGCTCGAGCACTACGAGAAGGTCGAGGGCGAGAACCTTTCGCTGGACGGCAAGGCCAACAAGCTGGGCCAGATGATCCGCATGAACCTGCCGATGGCCATGCAGGGGCTCGTGGTGGTCCCGATCTTCGCCGGGTTCGACGAGCGCGCCGGGGTGGGGCGGCTCTTCAAGTACGACGTCACCGGCGGGCGCTACGAGGAGACCGACTACTTCGCCCAGGGCTCGGGCGGCAAGGACGCGCGCGACTCGCTGAAGAAGCGGTTCAAGCGCGACATGAGCCGGGACGAGGCGCTCCGGGTCGCCATCGAGGCCCTCATCGACGCGGCGGACGAGGACCTGGGGACCGGCGGCCCGGACCTGATGCGCGGGATCCTGCCCTCGGTGAAGACCATCACGAGGTCGGGCTTCGCGGAGGCTCCCGAGGACGAGATCCGGCGCCACTGCGAGGCCGTTCTCAACGACCGTAACCGGCTCTGACGTGAGCGGGGCGTAGGCCCCCTCCGAGGCATCCATGCCGCTGCCCTACTACGTCTCGCCCGAGCAGATGATGAAGGACAAGGCGGAGTATGCCCGCAAGGGCATCTCCCGCGGCAAGGCCATCGTCACGATCGAGTACCGGGACGTGGTCCTGCTGGTCGCCGAGAATCCCTCCACCCTGCTCCACAAGGTCTCGGAGATCTACGATCGGATCGCGTTCGCGGGCGTCGGCAAGTACAACGAGTTCGAGAACCTCCGGGTGGCGGGGGTCCGGCACGCCGACGTGAAGGGGTACTCCTACAGCCGCGGCGACGTGAGCGCCAAGTCGCTCGCCAACGCGTACTCCCAGGCCCTCGGCAACATCTTCACCCAGGACATCAAGCCGTTCGAGGTGGAGGTCCTGGTGGTGGAGGTGGGCGACGCCAACGGCACCAAGAACGAGATCTACCACATCCTCTACGACGGCACGATCGAGGACGAGAAGAACTACGCGGCCATGGGCGGCCAGTCCGAGGAGATCCGCCGCTACCTCAAGGACAACTTCCAGGAGAGCCTGGACCTCGCCGCGGCTCTGCGGCTCGGCGTCCGGGCCCTGATGGTCACCCAGAACAAGACCCTCACCGAGCGCGACCTCGAGGTGGCGGTCCTGGACCGGACCAAGGAGCGCCGCAAGTTCCGCCGCATCCCCGCCGAGGTGCTCCACACGCTCCTGACCGAGACCGCCTAGGGCGACCCCGCCCGAATCCTTGCCCCCCGGCCGCTCCCCTGCTACCCTGAGATCCACATGAAGCGCCGGATCTTCGGCCTCGAGAACGAGTACGGCCTCACCTGCACCCTGAACGGCCAGCGCCGCCTGTCGCCCGACAACGTGGCGCGGTACCTTTTCGAGAAGGTCATCCCGGGCGCCCGCAACGCCAACGTGTTCCTCGAGAACGGGGCGCGGCTCTACCTCGACACCGGCTTCCACCCCGAGTACGCGACCCCCGAGTGCGACGACATCGTGGATTTGGTCATCCACGACAAGGCGGGCGAGCGCATCGTGGAGGACCTCCTGCACCAGGCGGAGAAGCGCCTGCGCGAGGACGGCATCTCGGGCAACATCCTGCTCTTCAAGAACAACACCGACTCCGCCGGGAACTCCTACGGCTGCCACGAGAACTACCTGGTCAGCCGC
>DATJIR010000260.1:0-5102 GCA_035493135.1 Verrucomicrobiia bacterium | reverse complement strand
TCCACCACCTGGGAGAGGGCGCCGCGGACGACCGCGGCCACCTCGGGCGCGATCACCTGGGTCGGCGGGATCTCGGCGCGCCCCACGCGCGTCTCGTAGGGCGTGCCGGCGGCGAAGTCGAGCCCGTCGAGCAGCACGGTGGGCTGGCGCACCCCGTTGTTGATGATGATGCCCATCAGGTCGGCGAGCGCGGCCGGCCGGTCGCCGGAGCTGCCGATGGCGGTGGCCAGCGACGGCGTCAGCGAGGCGAACGGGTAGCCGAGCCGCTCCCAGCTCCGGTGCAGGTCGAGGAACGCCTCCAGCTCGAGCAGGCTCGCGATCCGGTGGTCCTGGGCGTTCCGATGCCGGGTGAAGAAGAGCCAGCTGTAGACCGCCTGGCGCTCGGCGCTGCTCGCGCGCACCACCTGGCCCATGCCCGCCCCGGGATGCCGGCGCAGGTACCCGGCCACCCACAGCTCGAGCGGGTGGACGCCGGCCACGTAGCCGCGGTCGACCAGGGGCATGCCCTCGGGCGCGGCCTGCTCGTAGAGCTCGGCGACCGCGCGGTCGGAGAGCGCGCGCCCGGGCACGCGGGAGGCGAGCAGATCGCGGAAGACCTCGGGGCTCGCCTCCGGATACACCGACCGCAGCGCGAGGGCCAGGCCGTGCGGGGTGGGATGGGCCGCGCTCAGCACCAGTTCGAGCGCCTCCTCCACCGGCCGGCCCTGGTACTTGCGGTAGAAGCGGCGGACGAACTCGCTGCCCTCGCGGTCGGCGAAGCGGCTCAGGTAGGCGTCGCGGCGCGGGTCGCCCGGGTTCTCCAGCACGAGGGCGAGCGAGCCCGAGGAGCCGTAGAGGTGGTGGGTGACCAGGTCGCGCATCAGGCGGATGAAGACCAGGTTCACCGAGTTCTGGAACCCCTCGCGGATCGTGAGGATCTTCGCGTCGTCCTCCCGATCGAAGTTGCCGAAGGTGTGCAGGCCGCTGCCGGTGAAGAAGGCCTCGGACGGGCTCGCCGAGTAGCGCCGCTCGAGGGAGGCCTCGAGCATGGCCTGGAGCGTCCGGTCCGTTCCGCGCGCGCTCGCGAGGTAGGCTACCGCCCACTCGCCGAGGCGGTCGCGGGGGTGAGTGGAGACCTTGGCCAGCGCGGCCGGCTCGAGCCGCGCGTACCGGTCGTGCAGCGCGGCGATCGCCTCGAGGTACGAGATCAGCGTGCGGAGCTTGGCGGTCGACCCGAGGTCGATCCGCGCCCCGCCGTTGATGTCGAGTGGCTGGTCGAGGTTGTCGGTCTGGATGCGGACGCGGTTGAGCCCCTGGCCCCGCTCGTACACCGTGACGCTATAGAGCACGCGGGTGGGATCGCCGCCGCCCAGGAGCTTCTCGCCCACGAGCCCGAGGCGCTCGACGGTGGCCGGGTCGCGCAGCGAGCCCAGGAGGCGGGTCACCGCGTCCTGGGCGGGTGCGTCGAGCGTGCTGCGCGCGGTGAGGTCGAGGCGATCGAGGTCGTAGAGGGCGGGCACTCCCAGCATCGCGGTGAGCCGGGCCCGCACCAGGTTCGCGCCCTTGCGCTCGACGAACGCGACCGGGGCGGCCGCGCTCCCGCGCCGCAGCTCGAGGCGCTCGGCGAGCGCGGCGTCGCGGAGGCGGGTGTCGATCACCCCGGCGCGCGCCAGCACCCGCAGGTAGCCGTCGGTGAAGTCCTCGAGGGCGCGCGGGTTCTCCACCAGGTAGTAGTACGGCCGCCGCGCGGCGAGGATCAGGCTCAGCGCGCGCTTGAACACGCGGGCCCGCGCGGCGTCCGCCGCGACCGGCTTGGTCGAGAGGAGCGCGTTGGCCTGGAGGAAGTCCACCCCGTACCAGATGCGGAGCCCGTCGCCCAGGCCGTGCACCTCCCCGTGGCCGAACGCGGCCGCGAGGGGGAGCGAGTCGAGATAGTCCACCACGATCTGCCGGCGCGCGTTCCGGGTCGCCGCGCCGCCCTGGTAGGCGCGCAGGCTCGCCGAGATCATCTGGCGCAGCTTGTCGCCCGCGGCCCGGGTGCGGCCCTCGGGCGAGTGGCGAAGCTTCTCGAGCTGGGTGGGCAGGGTGCTCGCCCCGATGGAGTGCCGGTCGCGATGGAAGCGGCCGATCGTCTCCAGCCCGACCGCCTTAGCGAGGCGTCGCCAGTCCACCACCGGGTTGCGATACGGCTGGGCGGTGTCGAGCAGCTCGCGGTTCTCGATGAACAGGAGGGTGTTGATCAGGAGTGGCGGCACCGCGTCGAAGCGATCGTAGACCTGCTCCGGATAGCGCGTGGCGTAGAGCGGATGTCCCTCGCGATCCAGCACCTCGAGCCCGGCGCGGCTCTTCTCGTGATACGGCGGGTAGAGCCCCCACCCGGCGAGGAGCGTGAGTCCGGCGGAGAGCCGGGCCTGCTGCTCGACGCGATAGCCGCCGGCTCCCAGCCGGTCGACGAAGTCGGGCAACCGCGTGTATCCGAGCCGCACGTCGTAGGGGCCCGAGCGCGGGAAGGCCACCGACGGGCTCGGCCCCGGCGCCACGCGATAGGTCAGCACGCGGGCGGCCTGCGAGAGCACCAGGGCCTGCAGGGCGGACGTGCGCATCTCGACGAGCGCGAGCAGGAGGAGCGCGAGGGCGACGACGGAGAGGAGCAGGGGGCGGCGGATGACCAGCTCGCGCAGGCGCGCCCTCCACGGACTGGTCGCCGCCGCGTCCGGCATCATCTCGGTGCCGATCGTGATCGCCAGCGCGGGCCGCGCCGGGGCGAGGCCGGACCGCGGGGCGGACCGGGTCGCCGAGAGGAAACGCCTCAGCGAAGAGCGACTTTCGGAGTCTGCCACTGCTTGATCAACCGTCCGATCGGGCCGGACGTTCCTCTATGCAATGCTTGCGCCGTGGGCACCGCGAACCACCACCGAACCACCACCATCACCGCGATGGCGAGAGTTCAAAGCTTACCACGCGCTCGCACCACGCGGCCACCGCGAGAATCACCGCGTCCTCATTGATCGCGCCGACGAGCTGGATCGCGTGCGGCAGGCCGAGAGGCGAGACGCCGATCGGCAGCGAGATCGCGGGAACGCCCGCGAAGCTCCACGGCGCGCAGAACCACGGGTCACCGGTCGCACCGAGTCCTTCCGGCGCGGGTGACGGCGCGGTCGGCGACAGCAGGGCGTCGTGCGCGGCGAGCAGCGGCATCACGTCGCGGCGGAACGCGAGGCGCGCCCGCTGGGCGCGCGCGTAGGCCACCGCGGGACGGCTGAGGCCGGCCGCGATCAGCTCGCGGGTCCGCGGGCGATACTGCGCGGCGTGGACCCGGTACATCTCCTCGTGGTAGGCGGCCGCTTCCACCTCCAGGATCGAGCGGCCCGCCGCGTGCACGTCCGCGAAGGACGGGGGCAGCGTCACCTCGTGCACGCTCGCGCCTGCGCGCGCGAAGCGCTCCGCGGTGACGCGAATCAGCGCCGCGACCTCGGGAGTGGCGCGCTCGAGCAGCTCCGGGGCCACCGCCAGGCGCGGTGGCCGGATCGCGGAGACGCCGGGCGGGCGCGCGGCCAGCACGTCCAGCGCGAGGGCCACGTCGGCGACCCGCCGCGCGAAGATCCCGACGTGATCGAAGCTCCAGGCGAGCGGCACCACGCCGTCGGTCGGGATCAGGTCGTAGGTGCCCTTGAAGCCGACCACGCCGCAGTAGGCCGCGGGCCGCAGCACCGAGCCCACCGTCTGGCTGCCGAGGGCGAGCGGGACCATGCGGGCGGCCACCGCCGCCGCCGAGCCGGAGGACGAGCCGCCGGGGGTGTGGGCCGGATTCCACGGGTTGCGCGTCGGGCCGGGCTCGAAGTAGGCGAACTCGGTGGTGTGGGCCTTGCCGAGCACGACGGCGCCGGCGGCGCGCAGGCGCGCCACCGACGCGGCGTCCGCGTTCGCCTTGGTGTGGAACGCGGGCGCGGCCCCGCAGGTCGTGGTCGCGCCCGCCACGTGGAAGATGTCCTTGATGCCGACCGGAATTCCGTGCAGCGGTCCGCGCCGGCGCCCCGCGCGCGCCTCCTCGGTCCGCTCGCGCGCGGTCGCGCGGGCGCCCGCCTCGTCCACCGACACCCACGCGTGCACGGATTCCTCGCGCGCCGCGATGGCCTGCAGGCACCCGTCGAGGAGCGCGGTCGGCGACAGCGTGCCGTCCGCGATGCGGCGTGCGGCCTCGACGACGGAGAGCGATGCCGGATCGTTCGCGTCCATGGCGAAGGATCATGCGGGGCGAGGCCGCGCGCTGTCAAGACGCCGACACCGCAGAAAGTGCGGTGGAGCGGCGTTCCATTCAAGAGGGCATTTCGTTACCCAGCCACGGAAGCCACGAGGGAAGACCAATTTCGTCGTCCGCGAGCAAGCGCTTGATTCTACGAGCGAGGGGCCCTTGGTACAGGACTTGCCCCCGGGACGATGTACGGATCAGGCAGGTTCGAGGGCGGGTGAGCGGTACGGGGTGTCGGTCCCTTCTCCACCGATACGTCGGACCGGGCATCCGATCCTCGGCCTGCCTGGTCACACCGAGGTGGGAACAGCGCCCGCGCGCTACGGGAGGAATCGATGACGCTCGAGAAAGACACGTTCCGCATCGAACTGCGCCACGCGAAGCTCTGCATGGAGCTCGACTGCAATACGATCTTCGACGCCGGCATGTATCGCCACTGCCCGACGTGTGGTAGCTCCGAGTTCTTTCCGCTCGAGTCCTGGCTCAACCGCTCTCGGGCCCAGAAGCGGGAACCCGCGCTCCACGAGGAGCTCGCCGGGACGCTCGCGGTGGTCGCCTCCGTGTCGCGCCCGCTCTGGCACGAGCGGCGGCAGGCGGCCCACCTCGAGGGCGAATTGCAGCCGGCCGCGCTGGCCGCGCGGGCACGCGTGGCCCTGCGCCGGCGGGTGGGCTGACGCCGATGAGAACGATTCTCGTCGTCGACGACGATGAGTGGGTGCGCGTCCTCGCGCGGGACGTGCTGGCCACCGAGGGCTATCGGGTGCTCGAGGCCGCGGACGGGCAGGACGCGATCCGGATCGCGGCCGAGCATCCCGGGCCGATCCACCTGCTCCTGACCGACGTGGCGATGCCGGGGATGAACGGCTGCGAGCTC
>DATJIR010000259.1:0-2202 GCA_035493135.1 Verrucomicrobiia bacterium | reverse complement strand
CCAAGCCCATCCCGCCCTCGATCGCGGCGCCGGCCGGCTTCCACGCGACGGAGCAGCCGGTGTTCGCGGATCCCCTGGTGCGCTACGTGGGCGAGGTGGTGGCGGCGGTGGTGGCCGAGGATGCCTACGCGGCGGCCGACGCCGCGGCCGCGGTGCGGGTCGACTACGAGCCGCTGCCCGCGGCCGGGACGGTGGAGGCCGCGCTCGAGCCCACCGCGCCCCGCGTGTTCGAGTCCTGGCCGGACAACGTGGCTGGGCTCTCCACCGCGCGGGTGGGCGATCCGGATGCGGGATTCGCATCGGCGCATCTGGTGGTCGAGGCCACGCTCGGCCTGGCCCGGGTCCACGGCGTGCCGATCGAGACGCGCGGGATCGTCGCCACACCCGAGGGCCCGGACGGCCGCCTGACGCTCTGGACGTCGAGCCAAAGCCCGTACGGCCTGCGCGGGGTGATCGCGGGGGCCCTGGGCCTCAACGAGGAGCGGGTGCGTGTGGTGGTGATGGACACCGGCGGCGGCTTCGGGATCAAGGGGCACGCCTACGCCGAGGACCTCATCGTGGCCGCGGCGGCGCGGCGACTCGGCCGGCCGGTGAAGTGGGCCGAGTCGCGCCGCGAGCACTTCCTCACCGCCTCGCCCGACCGTGGGCAACGACACGTGGCGCGGCTGGGGCTCACCCGGGAAGGCAAGATCGCGGCGCTCGCGACGCGGTTCACCCGGGAGCACGGCGCGTATGTTGCGAGCGGCGAGGTGGTCACGCGGAACACCATCAACCACCTGCCCGGCCCCTATCGCATCCCGAGCCTCGAGGTGACCGCGCGCAACGTGGTGACCCACGCGGTGTTCGGCGCCGCGTACCGGGGCTCGGGGCGGCCCGAGGCCAACTTCGTGCTCGAGCGGCTCCTCGACCGTGGAGCCCGCGCCCTCGACATGGACCCGGCCGAGCTCAGGCGCCGGAACATGGTCCGGCCGGACGAGATGCCCTACCGCACCGGGCTCGTCTACCGGGACGGCACGCCGGTCTCCTACGATCCGGCGGACTACCTCGCCAGCTTCGATCGGCTCCTCGCCGACTTCGACTACGAAGGCTGGCGGCGCCGGCAGCGCGAATCCGCCGCGGGCGCTCGGCCGATCGGGGTGGGCCTCGCGGCCTACGTGCAGGGCACCGGGGTCGGGCCCTTCGAGAGCGCCGACGTTCGCATCGACGGGTCCGGCGCGGTGCACGTCCACATCGGGGTCTCGTCCCAGGGACAGTCGCACGAGACCACGATGGCCCAGATCGCGGCCGCCGAGCTCGGGGTGGATCCGGACCGCGTCTTCGTGATCGCGGCCGACACCACGCTGCTGCCCTACGGCAACGGCACCGGGGGCAGCCGGGTCGCGGCCAACGCGGGGCCGTCGGTGGCGCGCACCGCGCGCGAGGTGGCGGGCAAGGCTCGCGTGGTGGCCGCGGAGATGCTCGAGTGCGCGGCGGCCGACGTGGTGCTGGCCCAGGGCCGCGCGCACGTGGCCGGGATGCCCCAGCGCGGCGTGGCCCTGGCCGACCTGGCGCGGGCCGCGGTGCGGAGCAAGACCCTGCTGCGCGAGGCGCGGCCCGGGCTCCAGGCGTGCGGCTACTTCGCGCCCGAGACCGTGACCTTCGCCTTCGGCGCCCAGGCGTGCGCGGTCGAGGTGGACGTGGAGACCGGGCGCGTGCGGATCCTCCGATACCTGGCGGCGCACGACTGCGGGCGGGCCATCAATCCGATGGTGGTGGACGGCCAGCTGCACGGGGGCCTCGCGGGCGGGATCGGGACCGCGCTGATGGAGGACCTGCTCTACGACCGCGACGGCCAGCTACTCACCGGCAGCCTGATGGACTACGCGATCCCCACCGCGGCCGACCTGCCCGACTTCGAGACGCGCCGCCTGGCGTTTCCCTCCACCCGCAACGACCTCGGGATCAAGGGCGTGGGCGAGAGCGCGATCATCGCCCCGCCCGCCGCGATCGCAAACGCGGTGGAGGACGCGCTCCACTCGCGGGGCGCCGACGTGCTGCAGGTTCCGGTCACGCCGGTGCGGGTGTGGCAGGCCCTACGGCAGGAGAGGTCGTAGTGGCTCGGCGAGGTGCAGCCGAAGGCGAGCCGAGCGGATCTCAGGTTCCCTGCACCGCCCCGGACACGAGCCCGTGGGTGAGGTAGCGGCGGAAGATGTAGTAGAAGAT
>DATJIR010000258.1:0-2519 GCA_035493135.1 Verrucomicrobiia bacterium | reverse complement strand
CGTGCTGGACGACCGGCCGACCGAGGCGGAGGGTGACGCCCGGATCGTGAGCGGGATCACCTACCGACCGCTGCCGGTGGTGGATGCCCCGTGGGCGCGCGCGGTCCTCGCCGCGCTGCGGGCGGACGAGGGCTAGACCTCGAGCAGGTCGCTGCCCACCACCAGCGGCCCCGCGAAGTGCCGGCGCGCCGCTTGCTCCAGGGCGCGCGGCTCGGAGCCGGGCATCAGGTGGGTGACCGCCAGCTTCCGGGCGCGCGCGCCCGCCGCCACGCGGCCCAGGTCGTCCGGCTGGGTGTGATACGAGGCCAGGCCGCGGATCTTCTCCTCGAGGCTCGGCCAGCCGCAGTCCGGGTACCACGAGGTCTTGGCCATCTCGCAGCACTCGTGGATCAGGCAGTCCACGCCCTGGGCCCACCGCATGAGGTTGTCGCAGGGCCGGGTATCGCCCGAGATCACGATGCGGCGCCCGCCGCCCTCGAAGTGATAGCCGAATGCGGGGCGAACCGGATCGTGCTCGACCAGGAACGCGCTCACCGTGACGCCCCCCGCTTCCATGAGACGCCCCTCCTCGATCTCGGTCACCGCCACCGCGGGCGGCTTCCGATCGACCATGTGGTGGCGGCGCACCTCGATGTCCCAGTGCATGTACTCCAGCAGCAGGTCCACCTGCCGCCGCGTGCCGGCCGGGCCCCAGATCTCGAGCGGCGCGTTCTGCCCCACGATCCACCGGGTGATCAGGAGGTGCCCCAGGTCGATCACGTGGTCGGAGTGGTGATGCGTGATGAACACGCGCGGCCAGTCGTAGGGGCGCACGCCGGCCTGCACGAGCTGGACGCCCACGCCCGAGCCCGCGTCCACCAGGAAGTGCTCCGCGCCGAGCGACAGCAGCGTGGAGGGCCCGCGGCGCTGCGGGTTGGGCGGGGGCGAGCCGGTACCGAGCAGGACCGCCTTCACGTCAGCGCCCCGGCGCGGGCAGCCGGCCCGCGGGCTCGAACTGCGGGATGACCGGGTCGATCCGCTGGCCGCCGGAGAGGAAGAAGCGCGCCACCTGCTCCTGCGCCGCGCGGCCGATCGCGTGCACCTCGGGGAACGCGGTCCAGGTCAGGAACGCGTGCGGGTTCTTGAAGCGCTCCGAGAAGCCCGCTCCGACCAGGTCCGGGCGGTAGAGCGAGGACACGGGCTGGAGCAGCCCGGCGTTGAGCAGCGCGACGGTCGTCGGGTTCGGCACGGTCTGGTCTCCTGCCGCCCACTGGAAGAGCACGGGGCGAGGCGGTACCCCCGGCAATGGCGCCTGGCGCACGTACGGAGCGAAGGCGACCGGGTTGGCGGCCTGGGTGAGCCACTCGGCGCGGTCGAGGTAGGCCTGGATGGCGAGCGCGCCCGGAGCCGGATCGCGCACCGGAGCCTCGCCGGGCAGCGGCAGCGACTCGGTGAAGTCGCTCTCGCCGTTGAGCAGCGGCGGCGTTCGCCGGCGGAGCTGGTTCACCGCCAGGCCGCGGAAGACGGGAGACTGGCGCGCGATCTCCGCGATGGGCCCGCCCGCCACGTTCAGCACCCCCATGCGCACCTGCGGGTCGACCGCCATCAGCAGCGTGCCGTAGATACCGCCGAACGACTGGCCGAAATACTGGATGCGCTCGCGGTCGAGGTCCACGCGCCCGTCGCCGTCCACGTCGACGCCGCGGTGGATGGCGCGGACCAGCTGCATCAGGTCGGCGACGGTCTGGCGCAGGCCGTCGCGGCTGCCGACCAGGGCCAGCGGCGAGGCGGTGCGGGTGGAGACGCCCTCGGTGGCGAGGATCTTCCCGTCGCCGTCGAGATCCACGCCGCGGCCGCCGGCGGGCAGGGTGACGGGCTCGTGGCCGGTGCGCGTCACGGTCAGCGTGCCGGCCGGCCCGCCGCCGTGGCCCACCACGTTGATGGCGACGGTGGCGAAGCCCGCGCGAGCCATGGTGCCGGCCACCGCCATCGGGGCCAGGTGGCGGTCGTTGCCGAAGCCGTGGCCGAAGATCGCCACCGGCCAGCCGTCACGGGGCATGTTCCCCGCGGGCAGGTACACGGTGACGTCCACCTCCTCGGTGCCCGTCATCGCGGGGGCCTCGCTCCGCGTGGCCGTCGTGCGGATGTTGCGCTCGGCGGTAAGGAACGTGCGGGCGGGGAAGCGCCCGAAGGCGATCGCGCGCACGTCGGTCGGCGGCACCAGCACCAGCGGCAGCTTCACCGCCTCGTCCAGCGGCGCGGCGGGATCGGCTGCCACCTGGCGGTGCAGCTCGATCGCGTCCACCTCGACCCGCGGGTAGACCGACCGCGCCCCGCCCGGACCGAGCGTGAAGCGCAGCATGGGCCCGGAGGTCGACTCGATGGCGACGCGCATCTGCTCGAGCCCGGCGGTCACGCTCTGGGTGGTGAAGACGGAGACGGCGGCCAGGTCCTTGCGCGCCAGGCCGAGGGGCTTGAGCCGCTGCAGGACCGTCCCCTGCGCGGAGACGCCCTGCGCCGCCTCGCTCACCAGCGCCTGG
>DATJIR010000257.1:0-16076 GCA_035493135.1 Verrucomicrobiia bacterium | reverse complement strand
TCTGGATGACCAGGTCGTTCATCTTGATGAAGAGTGCGGCCCGCTTGACCGGGTCCATCTCGTTGTCGGCCTTCTTCCACAGCCGGTCGAACTGCGCGTTGCGCCACCGGGGGATGTTGCGCCCGGTCCACCCGTTCTCCTTGCTCGGGATCTCCCAGGACACGAACTGAGCCATGAAGAGCTGGGGATCGAGGCCGGTGAACACGGTGTAGGTCTGCAGGTCGGCGTGGAAGCGGACGTTGGTGTCCACGTTGCTCACGTCGGAGGCGAAGAACACCGAGGCCGGGATCGCCTTCACCTCCATCTCGATGCCGGCGCGACCCGCTCCCTGCTTGACCACCGTCTGGATCTTCTGCACCGTCGAGTTGGCCGCGGCCTGGAAGAGCAGGCGGAGGCGCCGACCGTCCTTCGACCGGACGCCGTCGGGGCCGCGGAGGTAGCCGGCCTGCTCCAGCATGTCGTTCGCCTTGTCGACGTTGAACTCCCAGGTGCTGTTGTGGGAGCGGAAGCGGTCCGGGGCGTTGAGGAAGTTGGCGGTGATCTGTCCGGAGCGGCCGATCAGGTGCTCCTGGATGGAGGTGCGGTCCACCACCAGGCTCAGCGCAGTGCGCACCGACTGGTCGGTGAGGAGCGGGTGCGGGGCCTTGAGGCTCGAGCGCTCGCCGTCCACCTCGCGCCACGGGTCGGTCTGGTTGCACTGGATGAAGCTCACCCCGCTGCTCGGGATCGCCATCACCCGGCCCTTGCCGCCCTGCTCGATGCGGCGGAGCACCTCCTCCTCGAGCAGCACGTAGTAGGCGAAGTCGTACTCGCCGGTCTGCAGCACCGCGCGGGCCGCACCCACCGCGTCGCCACCGCACTTGATGTCCAGGCGGTCGAAGAACGGGCGATTGGGCACGTGATAGGTCCGGTTGAGCTCGGCGCGGATCAGGTCGCCCGGGCGGAACTCGGTGAGGCGATAGGGACCGGTGCCGACCGCGGGGATCATGCCGATCGCGTCGCGCGCCCCGGTGCCCTTGACCGGCTGGAAGATGTGGCGCGGGAGGAGCCCGCCGCCGGTGAAGGCGGAGGCCCAGTACGGCTGCGGCTTCTTGAACACCACCTTGATCGTGTACTGGTCGAGGCGCTCGATGCGGGCGATCTCGTCGTAGGCGGCGCGGGTGCCCGCGGCGGTGGCCGGATCGATCGCGAACTCCCAGTTGAAGATGACGTCGTCCGCGGTGAAGGGGGCGCCGTCGTGCCACTGCACGTTGCGCTTGAGCCGCCACGTGACCCAGCGGCCGTCCTTGGCGAGGGTGCCGGCCTTCCAGTTCGGGATCTCCTCGGCCAGGACCGGCACGAAGGTGCCGTCGGGCGCGGCCGCGGCCAAGGGCTCGTAGAAGATCCGCTGGACCGTGAAGTCGCGGAGGCCGCGGCCGAAGTGCGGGTGGAGCAGGGTGGGGGCGTCCCACATCAGCATGCGCAGCGTCCCGCCGCCGCCGCGCCGAGTCGGCGTGAACTCGGCCTCGGGCGCCGGCGCGGCCGCGGCCCCGGGCGCCCCCAGGAGCGACCCCGCCATGGGCGCGCCGAGCCCGACCGCCGCCATCGCCTGCACGAAGCTCCGCCGGGTGAGGCGGCCGTCCTTCACCCGCGCGATCAGCTCGCGCAGCCCGTGCTCGTCCATGTGCCTCCGGGGGGTGGTCCGCGTGGTAGAGAGTCCGACACCGATAGCGCGATGAGGCGCCGAAGTCAAGGGCGCCGGTTGGCGAGACCTCCGGCCGAGGGCCGTATCGCGGAAATGTTACGCAGTGCGCGGTGATGCGCCTCCAAAGCTTGGGGGAAAAATAGTCGAGGCCGTAGACTCGTCTTAGAGCAGCGCACGGATCATGACCCGCCCCCTCACCGCTTTCGCAATCCTGCTCCTCGCAGTGGTGCTTCCCATCGGTGCCGCGCACGCGGGAGAGCCCTCGTCGGTCGATCCCGGGGTCTCGGAGCGCCCCCCGGATCTTCCGTCCTGGCTGATCGCCTCTCGCCTGGGCCGGCCGCTCGACGACACCGCCCGCGACGACGCGATGATAGGGGCGGGCCTCAGCGACCTGGGCGCGGTGCTGCTGCGTGACGCCCCCGCTCCGCCGATCAGCTCCGATCCGCTCACGCTCCGGAGCTCCGGCGAGGACTCGACCGACCTCCGGTCGTTCCTGGGCCGGGGCGAGCGCTGGCACCTGATGAGCTTCGGCGCCAACGCCAACGCCCGCCCGCAGGAGGTCAAGGTGACCGCGTATGGGGCGGTCGCCTATCTCCCCAGCCTCTCGGTACCGCGGCCGGACGGAGGCCTGGGCTTCGGGCCGGCCACCGCGCCTGGTGCCGCCTTCGGCCTCGGGCTGGACCACCCGGAGGAGCCGGTCTCGCTCGGCTTCAAGGGGGAGCTGGGGGGACTCGGGCTCCAGGGGGGCGCGGAGTACCGCTCGGTGGGCAAGCGACTCGAGCGGGTGGTCAGCGGCCCCGCCTCCCAGAAGGACCGGGAGGGCACCGAGGTCTGGCTGGCCCAGCGGCTCGGGCTGCTGCGCCTCAGGCTCTCGCAGTCCGATCTCTCCGACAACGTGGACCGGGACCCCGCGCTGCCCCGGACCACCAAGACGCAGACCTCGATGAGCGCGCAGCTCGCCCCGCGCGCCTGGCCGATCTTCGGGCTCACCTACGCCACCGGGGACTCCGAGCGAACCTGGCTCACCGGGGACGGTCGCACCCGCACGATCGAGCGCCAGACCTTCGACAGCGTGGCCGGCTCGGCGTACTACGGGGGACGATTGCTCGACGTCTCGGGGACCTCGACCTACAGCTTGAGCCGAGACCCCGGCCGGTCCGATCGCGACATGACGTCGCTCTACCACGACCTGAGTCTCACCCTGCGTCCGCTCAACACCGTCACGCTCATGCCCTCCGTCGGGAGCGGGGTCGACCGCTACGACCGATTGTCCACGAGCTATCAGTCCGGCACCGCCTCGCTGCTGCTCACCTACACGCCGACCGCGAGCCGGTGGAGTCTCTGGACGCTCGGGGCCTACACCGCGTCGCAGAGCAGCGACCGCACCGTGGACGGTCGAACCATGAGCGTGAGCGGAGGCCTGGCCTGCGGGCTCGGCCAGATCCTCGGCGGGCGCGCGACCATCTCGGTCGAGGCCGGCTACGACCGGTACGTCGACGGGATCTACCCCGACAGCTCGACGCGGGGCGCGTTCGGGCTGGTCCTCCTCAAGGTCGCGTCCTTCTAAGCCCCGTCCGCGCGCCGCGGCGTCAGCCGTGCCGGAGGCGCGGGTCCAGGAAGTCCTGCAGCGCGTCGCCGAGGACGTTGAGCGACAGCACCACCACGAAGATGGCCAGGCCGGGCAGCAGCGCCACGTGGGGCCGCAGGATCACGAAGGTCCGCGCGGTGGCCAGCATGCTGCCCCAGTCCGCGGTGGGCGGCTGCGAGCCCAGGCCGAGGAAGCTGAGCCCGGCGGTGGCGAGGATCTTGGCTCCGACGTCGAGGCTCCACGCCACCACCACCGGCGCCAGCAGGTGGGGCAGGAGGTGGCGCCGCAGGATCACCCGGTCGGGGCTGCCGAGCGCCCGCGCCGCCTCGACGAACTCGCGCTCGCGCAGCGAGAGCACCACCCCACGTACCAGGCGCGCGTAGAGCGGGAAGCCCACGATCGCGATGGCCACCATCGCGTTGGTCAGGCCGGGGCCGAGGCCGGCCACGATGGCGATGGCGAGCAGGATGTAGGGGAACGCCATCAGGATGTCGGTCAGCCGCATCACCACCGTGTCGACCCGCCCGCCCCAGTAGCCGGCGTGCAGCCCGAGGAGCACGCCGACCAGCATGGAGGCGGTCGCGGTGGCGACCCCGGCCAGGAGCGAGATCCGTGCGCCCCACACCAGCCGGGCCAGCATGTCGCGTCCGAACTCGTCGGTGCCCAGGAGATGACCGGGGCTCCCCGGCGGGCGCAGCCGGTTCGGGGTGTCGACCACGTCCGGATCGAGCAGCGGGAGGTACGGGGCCAGGAGCGCAGCCAGCCCGGCCGTCGCGATGACGAGCCCGGCGCCCAGCGCGAGCCGGTTGCGCGGGATGCGGGCGAGCAGGCGCGGCGGTCTCATTCGTAGCGGATCCGGGGATCGAGGAAGGCGTAGAGCAGGTCGACGGCGAGGTTGAACAGCACGAACACCAGCGCGATCACCAGCACGCAGCCCTGCACGAGCGGGAAGTCGCGGGCCAGGATGCCCTGGATCATCAGGGTACCCACGCCCGGCCACGCGAACACGGTCTCGGTGAGGACGGCGCCTCCCAGCAGGTAGCCCGCCTGCACGCCCACCACCGTCACGGTGGGGATCAGCGCGTTGCGCAGCGCGTGGCGGAGCACCACCCCGCGCTCGACCAGGCCCTTGGCGCGGGCGGTACGCACGAAGTCCTGGCGCAGGATGTCGAGCATCGTGGAGCGGGTGAGGCGCGCGATGATGGTCATGGACGCGGCGGCCAGCGTGACCGCGGGCAGGGCCAGATGGCTCAGGAGGTCGCCGAGGCCGCCGGCGCCGTGCGCGCCGTACATGCCGGAGGCGGGGAGCCACCCGAGCCAGAGCGAGAAGCACACCATGAGGACGAGCCCGAGCCAGAAGCTCGGCATGCTCGCGCCGAAGATGGAGCCGAGCGTGCTGAGCCGGTCCACCAGCGACCGGGGCCGCGCGGCCGAGAGCACGCCGAGCGCGATGCCGCCCGCGGTGGACAGGAGCAGGGCGGTGGTGGTCAGGAGCAGGGTCGCTCGGAAGCGGACCAGCACCTCGCCGAGGACCGGCTGCCGCATCCGGATGGAGCGGCCCAGATCGCCCTGGACCACGTGGCCCATCCAGCGCGCGTACTGCACCGGCAGCGGCTCGTCGAGCCCCAGGTCGGCGCGCAGGCGGGCCACGTCCTCCTGGGTCGCCTGCGAGCCCAGCATGATCTCGGCCGGATCGCCGGGGGCCAGGTGCAGGACGAGGAACACCACCACCGACACGCCCAGCAGCACCGGCACGAGCAGGATCAGGCGCCGGAGGAGATAGCGGCCCACCGGGCGCCGCTACTTGAGCGAGATCGTCTCCAGGTGCAGATCGAAGCTCGGGTGGAGCTTGAAGCCCTGCACGCGCTTGGCGAAGGCCGCGGTCTGCACCTCGTGGTCGATGAAGATCCACGGCGGGTCGTCGTGGAGCAGCCGCTGGGCCTCGCGGTAGAGCTGCGCGCGCTTGGCCTGGTCGGTGGTGAGCCGGGCCTGCGTCAGCACCTCGTCGAAGCGGGGGTTCTTGTACATGGCGCGGTTCGGGCCCGCCGGCGTCCACTGGCTCGAGTGGAGCAGCGGGTACATCACGAGGTCGGGGTCCTCCGAGCCGGCCATCCAGGACAGGGCGAACATGTCCTGCTCCTTGGTGCGCAGCTTGGCCAGGAAGGTGCCCCACTCCATGGTCTGGAGCGTCACGTTCACGCCCACCGCCTTGAGGTTCGACTGGATGATCGTGCTCATCGCCACCGGCGACTGCATCCCGGATCCCGACTCGGGTACCCACAGCGTGGTCGAGAAGCCGCTCGCGAGGCCGGCCTCGGCCAGGAGCTTCTTCGCGCGCGCCGGATCGTAGGGGAATGGTTTGAGGCCGGCCTCGTCACCCCAGGTGCCGGGCAGCACCGGGCCCTTCGAGACGGCGCCGGTGCCCTTGAGCACGTCGCGGACGATGGCCTCCTTGTCGACCGCGTAGTTCAGCGCCTGGCGTACCCGCTTGTCGTCGAAGGGCTTCTTGCCGTTGTTGAAGCCGAGGTACCAGACGTGCGCGCCCACCTGCCGCTGCAGCGTGACCTTCGGGTGGTTCTCGAGCTGGGCCACGAAGTCGGGCGGCGTCCCCACGATGAGGTCGAGGGCGCCGGTGAGCAGCTCGGTGAGGCGCGCCTGGTCCTCGGTGATCGACCGGAAGATCACGCGGTCCACCTTGACCGGCAGGCGCCAGTAGGTCGGGTTCTTGTCGAGGACCACGCGCTGGCCGCGGTCCCACTGGACGAACTTGAACGGGCCGGTGCCGACCGGCGCCACCGCGTAGTCCTGCCCCGCCTTCATGGCCGCGGTGGGGCTCACGATCGAGGCCGCCCCGGCGGTGAGGACGGCCAGGAAGGACGCGCGCGCCTCCTTCAGGACGAACCGAACGGTGGCGTCGTCCATGACCTCGACCGCCTTCACGTTGCCGAAGAAGTAGCCCGCGAAGGGATACTTGCCGAGCTTGTTGGCCGGATGCTCGGGGTTGATCTGCCGCTCGATGGAGAACTTGACCGCCTGGGCGTTGAACGCGGTGCCGTCGTGGAACGCGATGCCCTTCCGGAGCTTGAAGGTATAGGTGAGCCCGTCCTTCGAGATCGTCCAGGACTCGGCGAGGCCGGGGACGATCTGGGTCGACTCCTCCGCGAAGGCGACCAGGGTCTCCACCACCCGACGGCCCACCCGGTTCGAGTTGAGATCGGTGACCTGCGCCGGGTCGAGCGCGACCGGCTCCGCGACCAGCCCGACCACTAGAGTGTTGGTGGGCTGACCATGAGACGGGCTCGCGCCCAGCAGGACCAGGACCGACACCGCCACACTCGACCACCACCGCCGTCCGAGTCTCATCGTCGTCTCCTGAGCAGGGGGAGCAGGGGGAAGCCGACGGCCGGAGCGGCCGCCGAGCGCGCCGAGTATAGCACCGGCCGTGGCGCTCTTGACATCGTCGGCGCCCCCACCTAGGGTGATGCCCGGCGAGCGAAAGGAGACGTCATGGCCAAGCTCAAGTTCGGAGCGTGGATCCCCACCTACGCGTGGAGCGGCAAGAAGACGGATCCCAAGAACAT
Organism: Verrucomicrobiia bacterium; assembly: GCA_035493135.1. GTDB lineage: Bacteria > Methylomirabilota > Methylomirabilia > Rokubacteriales > CSP1-6 > CAMLFJ01. The sequence continues at coordinate 9,223 of DATJIR010000257.1, read as the reverse complement.
GCGGCGGATCCGCGAGTCGATCGTGAAGTGCGAGAAGTACGGCATCGACGTGTGGGTGATCGATCATCTCCTCTCCGCGCCCGGTCTCTACGGCAACGCCTGGCTCGAGCCGCTCTCCTCGCTCGCCTACGCGGCGGCGCTCACCTCGAAGGTGGACATCGCCACCGGCATCCTCGTGCTGCCGGTGCGGCACCCGGTGCTGCTGGCCAAGGAGATCTCGACGCTCTGCCATCTCTCCAACAACCGCTACGTGTTCGGGGTGGGCCCCGGCTGGTACGCGCGCGAGTACGAGGTGACCGGCTCCCGCATCCAGGAGCGCGGCAAGCGGACCGACGAGATCATCGAGGCGGTGACCCTGCTGCTCACCAAGCCGAACGCGAGCTACCACGGGAAGTACTATCACTTCGACGACGTCACCATCGACCCGCGGCCCCCGAAGATGCCGAAGATCTGGGTCTCCGGCGGCTCGCGGGTGCCGGACCCCGGCGAGCACGACGTGCCGGTCATCGCCACCACCGTGATGGACCGCATCGTGAAGGCGGGCAACTGGCTCTCGCGCTGCTCGGGCACCCAGGACTGGGTGAAGCGGGACTGGGGCCTGCTGCAGCAGCACGCCAAGAGCATGGGCCGCGATCCGAGGAAGCTCACCTTCGGGCATTGCAACTTCATCCACCTGGTCGACACCCCGAGCCACGCCAAGGCGGTGGCCGCGTCGAAGGCGCCCTTCATCAAGACCATGGGCACCCACCGGACCTACGAGCACCTGCAGGAGTCCTACATGATCGGGTCGATCGATCACATCAACGCCCGCATCGACGACCTCGTGAAGGCCGGGCTCAAGTACCTGGTGCTGGGCCCGGTGACCGACGACCCGGCCCAGATCGACCTCCTGGCCCGGAAGGTGGTGACGCACTTCAAGTAGCCGAGCCGCCCCGATGCGATTCGGCTTCTACCTGCCCACGCGCGGCGCGACCGCCGCGCCCGAGGCGCTCGAGACGCTGATCGAGCGCGGGGAGTCGCTCGGCTTCTCCTCGGTGGTGATCGCGGACCACATCGTGTTCCCGGTCACGATCAGGTCGAAGTATCCGTACACGGTCAGCGGCGCCTTCCCCGGCCACGGCGACGCGCTCGAGCAGCTCTCGCTGATGGCCTTCGCGGCGGGCAAGTCGCGTCGGCTGCGCCTGATCTCGAGCGTGATGATCCTGCCCCACCGCAACCCGGTGGTGACCGCCAAGATGCTCGCCACCATCGACGTGCTGTCCCGCGGGCGCGTCACGGTCGGCGTCGGGGTCGGCTGGCTGCGCGAGGAGTTCCAGGCGCTCGGCGCGCCCGACTTCGACCGGCGCGGCGCGGTGGGCGACGAGTACCTGCGCATCTTCAAGACCCTGTGGACGCAGGACCCCGCGTCGTTCCACGGCGAGTTCTACCGCTTCGACGCCATCCGCTGCCTGCCGCACCCCACCCAGAAGCCGCATCCCCCGATCTGGATCGGCGGCCACAGCAAGGCCGCGCTGCGCCGGGTCGCCCGCCTCGGCGACGGCTGGCATCCGGTGGGCGCCAACCCCGCCGTCCCGCTGCGCCCGGCCGAGCTGCGCGCCGAGCTCGACGATCTCCGCCGCCTCACCGAGACGGAGCGCCGCGACTTCTCCACGCTCACGATCTCCTACAAGGCGCCGATCTACGACCCGGGCCAGGGCGTCGACGGCGGCGCGGAGCGGCGGCCGTTCTCCGGGAGCCAGCAGGCGATCGCGGACGACATCGGAGGTTTCGCCGCGCTCGGGGTGAGCGAGCTGATCTTCGATTTTCGCGCCGAGAGCCTCGGCGAGAGCCTGGAGCGGATGGAGCGCTTCGCTCCGCTGATCGGCTCCTAGGCCCGCGGGTCCAGTAGGTCGCGGAGCCCGTCCCCGAGCAGGTTGGCGCCGAGCACGACCAGCGAGATCGCCAGGCCGGGAATCGTCGCGAGCCACCACGCGTTCGACAGGTAGTCCCGCCCCTCCGCGAGCATGAGGCCCCACGACGGCCGGGGCGCCTGGATGCCCATGCCGAGGAAGCTCAGCCCGGACTCGAGCAGCACCATGGTCGCGAACTGGCTCGAGCCGATGACCAGGATCGGGGCCATGGTGTTGGGCAGGATGTGGCGCGCGACGATCCGGAGATCGCTCGCCCCCAGCGTGTAGGCGGCCTCGACGTACTCGAGGCGCCGGATGGTGAGCACGCTCGCGCGCACCGTGCGCGCGTAGAGCACCCAGCCGCTCAGGGCCAGCACCCCGACCAGCGCGGCCGGGCTCGTGCCCACCACCGCCACGATCGCGATCGCGAGCATGATGACCGGGAACGCGAGCTGCACGTCGGCCGCGCGCATCAGAAGCGAGTCGAGCCGCTCGCCGCCCGAGCCGGCCACCAGCCCCACCAGGATGCCCACGAGCGCGGCGATGAGCACCGAGATTGCGGCGAGGGACAGCGAGATGCGCCCGCCGTGGAGCAGGCGCGCGAGGATGTCGCGCCCGAGGTTGTCGGTGCCGAGCGCGTGCGCGGGGGTACCGCCGAGCCCCCACGGCGGCGCGAGGCGCCGGCTGAAGGAGGGCTTCACCGGATCGCTCGCGACCAGCAGCGGCGCGAGCACGCTCGCCAGGACCGCCACCGCCAGGAGTGCGCCGCCCACCAGCGCGGTCGGGCTCAGGCGGCCGGCGCGCGGGGCCGGATCCGCCGCGACGGGTCCGCTCACGAGTAGCGGATCCGGGGGTCGATCACGGTGTAGAGCAGGTCGACCAGCAGGTTGATGACCACGAAGATGGTGGCGGAGAGGATCAGCACCGTCTGCACCACGGGGAAGTCGCGGAAGAAGATGGCGTCCACGATGAGCTTGCCCATGCCGGGCCACGCGAACACCGACTCGGTGATCACCGCGCCACCCAGCAGGGTGCCGATCTGCAGCCCGAGCACGGTGAGCAGCGGCACCGCCGCGTTGCGCAGCGCGTGTCGCAGGATCACCGCCCGCTCGGCCAGGCCCTTGGCCCGGCCGGTGCGGATGAAGTCGCGCCCGAGGATCTCGAGCATGCTCGAGCGGGTGAGACGCGCCACCAGCGCCATGGGGAACGCGGCGAGGGTCACCGCGGGCAGGATCAGGTGGCGCCAGCTCTCGAAGCCCGAGGTGGGCAGCCAGCGCAGCGCGACCCCGAAGAGCAGGATCAGCATGATGCCGAGCCAGAAGTTGGGAAGCGACTGGCCGAGGACGGCCAGGACCGTGCTCGCGTAGTCGTAGCGGGTGCCGCGGCGGACCGCGGCCACGATGCCGAGCGAGACGCCGACCGCCACCGTGATCAGCAGGGCGGCCAGCGCGAGCTGCACGGTGGCCGCGAGGCGCTCGGTGACCACCTGCAGCGCGGGCGCGCGGTACTGGAAGGACTGGCCGAAGTCGCCCCGGAAGACGCTCCGGAGGAAGAGCGCGTACTGCACGTGGAGCGGCTCGTGCAGGCCGAGCTGCCGGTTGAGCTCGTCGACCGCGGACTGGGGCGCGCCGTCGGGCAGGAGCATCTTGGCCGGGTCGCCGGGCAGGACCCGGAGGATGACGAAGACCAGCACCGACACCCCGGCCAGGGTGAGGGCGGACTGCCACAGCCGGCGGAGGACGTAGGCCCTCACCGCCCGCCGCCCCCGGGCGCGCGCGTCACCGGGCTACGCGATCGCGACGTCGCTCAGCAGGACGTAGTAGTCGCGGCGCGGCTCGAAGTTCCGCAGCCGGTCGCTGGTGCCGTAGATGGCCACCGTGTAGCAGAGCCAGATCTCGGGCTCCTCGTCCCACAGGATCCGCTCGAGCTCCTCGTACTTCGCCTGGCGCACCTTGGGATCCGGCACCCGGCCCTCCGCGATCAGCTTCTCCACTCGCGGATTGTCGTAGCGGGTCAGCTTCTCCGACCCGGCCTTGGTGAACCACTGGCCGAAGTACCAGTCGGGATCGTGCGGCATGTGGGCCCAGCCGGAGTAGAACATGTCGTAGGTCCCGGCGCTGCGCTGCTCGCGGGCGGTCGCGATCTCGAGGTTCTTGATGTTGACCTTGATGCCGACCTCGCCCAGCATCGCGGCCACCGCCTGGGCGATCTCGAGCTGCTTGGGATAGAAGTCCTTCATCAGCACGAAGTCGATCGACACGTCCTTGTAGCCGGCCTGCTTGAGGATCTGCCGCGCCTTCTCCGGGTCGTAGACCTTGGCGGGCAGGCTCGTATGGCCGATCAGACCCGGCGGCACCGGGCTGTCCACCGGGCGGCCGTAGCCCAGCAGCAGCTCCTTGATGATCACGTTGCGGTCGATCGCGAGCGAGATCGCCTGCCGCAGCCGCTGGTCCTTCACCGGCTCCTTGGCGAGCTGGAAGACCCAGCGCTGGGCCTCCACCGCGGGCACGTCGTAGACCTTCACGCCCCGGCTGCCCTTGAGCGTCTCGACCAGGTCGGGGGTGACCCGGTCGATGACGTGGATCTCACCCGCGCGGAGGGCGGCCGCGCGGGTGGACAGCTCGGGGATGAAGCGGAAGGTGAGCTTCTCGACCCGCGGCTGGGCCGGCTTCCAGTAGCTCGGATTGGCCGACAGCACGATGTGGTCGCCGTGCGTCCACGAGACGAAGCGGAACGGCCCGGTGCCGATCGGCTTCTGGAAGAACGCGTCCTCGTTCTTGCCCGCGCCGGGAGGCAGCATGCCCAGCATGGTGAGATGCGCCGGCAACGACCCGAAGGGGCGCTTGGAGGTCACGACCACCGCGAAATCCCCGTCCTTCTCGACGGATTCGATGTCCTGGTAGACGAAGGACTTGATCAGCTTGGGGTTGTCCTTCACCCGCCGCAGCGTGTAGAGCACGCTGTCCGCGTTGAACGGGGTGCCGTCGTGGAAGGTCACGCCCTTCCGCAGCGTGAAGCGCCAGGTGGTGTTGTTGACCGCGCGCCACGACTCGGCGAGGGCGGGGACGAACTTCGAGTCGTTGGTGACGTCCACCAGCGGATCGAACATGTGCCGGTGCACCGACGTGGACGAGATCGAGTAGTGGTTGGCCGGGTCGAGGGTGAGCATGCGCTCGGAGAGGCCGGCCACCAGCTCGCCGCTCCGCTTCCCCTGCGCGCGCGCCGGCGGCAGCGGGAGGCCGGCGACGGCCAGGCCGGCCGCGCTCAGGGTCAGGAACTGCCGTCGGCCGACGGATCGGGATGCTGCCGAGCTCTCGCGCATGGGTCACTCCTCCTGTGGGCCTGGGTGTATGCCATCGCCCGCCTCGCTGTCAAGGCCGCCGACGTGTTGCTCTCGCGCGCGGACCCGTCTACTCTAGGGCCCGTCGCCCACAAGGAGATTCGCCATGCCCGAGCTGCCCCCCGACGTCACGCTGGACGAGGTGAAGGAGCGCGCCCGCCTCGCCGGGCTCCCCATTCCGCCGGCCCGCCTGTCCATGGTGCGCGGCTTCCTCGCGAACGCGCTGCGGCCGATCCGCGCGCTCGACAGCCGCGCGGTGCGGACCGTCGAGCCGGCGGTGACCTTCGACGCGAAGGGCGGGATGGGGGCGCCGCGATGAGCGCCCGGGAACCGAGCGCATCCCCGCTGGAGGTCGCGCGATGAGCGCCCGGGAACCGGGCGCATCCCGGCTGGAGGTCGCGCGATGACCGCGGACGAGCTCTGCTACGCGGGCATCCGGGAGCTGGGCGGCCTCTTCCGCCGGGGCGAGCTCTCGCCGGTCGACTACGCGACCGACCTGGTCGCGCGCATCGAGCGCCTCGACAAGCGCCTGAACGCCTACGTGACCGTCACCGCGGAGCGCGCGCTGGCCGACGCCCGCGCGGCGGAGACCGCCATCCGGCGGGGGGACGCGGGGCCCCTCGCGGGCATCCCGATCGCCTACAAGGATCTCTACGCGACGAAGGGCATCCGCACCACCGCGGGCTCGGCGGTCCTGGGCGACTGGGTGCCCGACTTCGATTGCACCTGCGTGACGCGGCTCCAGCAGGCGGGCATGGTGATGCTCGGCAAGCTCATCACGCACGAGTTCGCCTTCGGCATCCAGTTCCCCGGCCACCGATTCCCCCCCGCGCGTAACCCGTGGAACGTCGATCACATCCCGGGCGGCTCCAGCAGCGGCTCGGGTGCGGCGCTCGCGGCTGGCCTCACGGTCGGCTCGCTCGGCTCCGACACCGGCGGCTCGATCCGGGGCCCGGCCGCCTTCTGCGGCATCGCCGGGCTCAAGCCCACCTACGGCCGCGTGAGCCGGGCGGGGGTGGTCACGCTCTCGTGGACGCTCGATCACACCGGGCCCATGGCCCGCTCGGCCGAGGACTGCGCGTTCATGCTGCAGGCGCTGGCCGGCCACGACCCGGCCGACCCGGCGTCGGCCCGTGAGCCGGTCCCCGACTACCTGGCCGGGCTCGAGGGTGGCGTGAAGGGCCTGCGGATCGGCGTGGTGCGCGACTACTTCTTCGAGCAGGTGGAGGCGGAGACGGTGGCCGCCTTCGAGCGGGCCCTCGCCGAGCTGGGCCGGCTCGGGGCGACGGTGCGCGACGTCAGGATCCCGAGCATCCACGCGACGCCGTCGTTCATGGTCATCATGCTGACCGAGGCCTTCGCCTACCACGAGCGCGACCTGCGCGAGCGCCCCGAGCTGTACGGCGAGGTGCTGCGCGAGAAGCTCATGGCCGGCGGCCTCTTCCGCGCCGACGAGTACGTGCAGGCCCAGCGCCTACGCGCCCAGATCCGGGAGGACACCGCCCGCGCGCTCGAGGCGGTGGACGTGCTGATCACGCCCACCGCGCTCGGTCCCGCGCCCGCCTTCAAGGTGGTGCTCGACCCCGACTTCCCGTTCGCCAAGTCCAACATGGGGCCGTTCAACATCACCGGGCTGCCGACCCTGGCGATCCCGACCGGGTTCTCGTCGGCGGGGCTGCCGCTCTCGATGCAGATCTCGGGCCGGCCCTTCGACGAGGCGACCGTGCTGCGCGCCGGGCACGCCTACCAGCGGGCCACCGACTGGAACCGTCGGCGGCCGCCGGTATCCGCATGACGACCGCCAGCGGTCTCGACGACCTCAAGGCCCACGTCGGGCGGCGCGAGCGCGCCGACGATGTCGTCACTGGGGCGCCCGCAAATCTCCTCCGGCTCACCCTCGGCCGCGACGAGCCCGAGCTGGGCCCGGGCGATCTCCTGCCGCCCGGCTGGCAGTGCCTCTACTTCCTGCCGCGCTTCGCCCCGGACGCCCTGCGCCCGGACGGCAGTCCGCTCGACACCGGGGTGATCCCGCCGATGCCGCTGCCCCGGCGCATGTTCGCGGGCGAGCGCTTCCGGTTCCACCGACCGCTTCGCATCGGCGACGCGATTCGCCGGGAGACCGAGCTGGCCGACATCTCGACCAAGAGCGGGGGCACCGGCACCCTGGTGTTCGCCACGGTGGTCCAGCGCATCTTCACCGCCGCCGGCCTCGCGATCGAGGAGGAGCGTCGCACCGTGTTCCGCGAGGAGGTGCGCGCGGGCGAGCGCAACCAGGCGCCGCGACGCGAGCCCGCGCCGGACGACGTGCCGTGGCGCCGTCGCGTCACCCCGGATCCGGTGCTGCTCTTCCGCTTCTCCGCGCTCACGTTCAACAGCCACCGCATCCACTACGACCGGCCCTGGGCGATGGACCGGGAGGGATACCCCGCCCTGGTCGTCCACGGCCCGCTCACCTCCACGCTCCTGATCGACTTCGCCCGCGACCACGCCCGCGGGCGCCCGCTCGCCACCTACGAGACCCAGGCCCGCGCGCCGCTTTTCGACGACGCGCCCTTCGAGCTGCGCGGCCGCCCGTCCGCCGACGGCGGTGCCGTGGAGCTGTGGGCCGTGACCCCGGACGGCACGGTGGCCATGAGCGCCCGGGCCGAGCTCGTCTGACGATTCACCCGACGAACGAGACGAAAGAAAGGATCCGCGACGATGGCCGACGAGCAGGCACTTGAGCTTCGGATGGACCCCACGTCCCTGTACCGGGAGGAGACCTTCACCGACCGGCGGATCGGGGTCATCCGCGTGATGACGCCGGTGAAGACGGACGGCTCGATCGATCTCGGCCGCAAGATCCTCTACGTGGGGGAGGCCCAGCTGCTCTCGCCGGTCGGCGCGCTGCCGATCACCTTCGAGATCGAGGCGACCTCGCTCGGCGACGCGGCCGAGAAGTTCGCCGCCGGCGCCAAGGTCGCGGTCGAGCGGGCGATCCGCGAGCTGCAGGAGCTGCGCCGGGAGCAGTCCTCGAACATCGTGATCCCGGACCGCATGCCGCCGGACCTGGGTGGCCGCGGCGGGCCGCGGGGCCCCGGGCGCATCCAGCTCTGAGCCGGCGCCGACCATGAACCTGCTGCGTCCGGTCGACCGGTTCGTGTCGGTGAACGGCCTCCGCTTCCACGTGCTCGACTGGGGCGGGGAGGGGCGCACCCCGCTGCTCCTGCTCCACGGCTTCACCGGGCACGCGCACGCGTGGGACACGCTCGCCATCGCGCTCCAGCCGCACTTCCACGTCTACGCGCTCGACCAGCGCGGGCACGGCGACAGCGACCCGGCCACCGTGTACGGGCCGATCGCCGCGTTCGACGATCTCGCCGGCGTCGTCGATCAGCTCGGCCTGGCGCCCGCGATCCTGGTCGGGCTCTCGATGGGCGGCCGCAACGCGATCTACTTCACGGCCAAGCGGCCGGACGCGGTCGCCAAGCTGGTGATCCTCGACATCGGGCCCGAGATCAGCAAGCGCGCGTCCCAGGCCCCGCCCGGCCCACCCGAGCCGGACTTCTGGGACAGCATCGAGCAGGCCGCCCAGCACCTCCTCCGCGGCAACGCCTATCCCGGCATCCACTACTACCGGTGGGTGGCCGCCTCGAGCCTGCGCCAGCGGCCGGACGGGCGCCTGGCGTGGGCGTGGCATCCGAGCGTGAAGACCCTCCGCTCGACCGTCGAGGTGGACTGGTGGGGTCTCCTGCGGACGATCCCGGTGCCCACGCTCGTGCTGCGCGGCGAGGAGAGCCCGATCCTCGACCGCGACGTGGCGGAGCGCATGGCCCGCGAGCTGCCGAAGGGAGCCTTCGTCGAGATTCCCCGCGCGGTCCACACCCTGCACGAGGACAATCCGGACGCGGTGCTGGCCGCGCTCCGGTCGTTCCTCGGCTTCTGTTCGGAGAGCCCCCATGGCGGTGACGAGACTCGAGGTGACCCGGCGCGAGCCGGTGCTGGGCGGCGCGCC
>DATJIR010000256.1:0-29684 GCA_035493135.1 Verrucomicrobiia bacterium | reverse complement strand
CGAGCCCCGAGGCCCCGAGCACCTCGACCTGCCCGCCGACGTCGCGGGTCGGAGCGCGGAGCCGGCAGCGACCGCGCTGGCCCCGACCCCGCCGGCGACCCTCGACGGCGATCTGGTCGAGCGCGCGGCCGAGCTGATCCGTGCGGCGCGGCGGCCGCTCGTGATCGCGGGTCTCGGTTGCCGGGGCGCGGACGCCAAGTGGCTCCGCGCGTTCGCGGAGGCCCTGCCGGCCCCGGTGCTGACCACCTACAAGGCCAAGGGCGCCATCCCTGACCCGCACCCGCTCGCCCTCGGCATCTTCACCGGCGGGGCCCTCGAGGAGCCGCTGGTCGAGCGGGCGGATCTCATCATCGCCTTCGGCCTCGACACGGTGGAGCTGATCCCGCGCCGCTGGTCCTACACCGCGCCGGTGCTGAGCCTGACCCGTTGCCCCGCCGCCGATCCCGGCCTGCGCGCGCCGGGGGGCGGCGCCTACTTCACGCCCGCGCTGGAGGTCGTGGGGGAGCCGGGCGCGATCCTGGAGGACCTCGCTCCCCGGATCATGGGGCGGGGCGCGCGGGCGGACTGGGACGTGGCCGAGGTGGACCGGATCCGGCGCGCGCGCCTGGCCGCCCTCGAGGTTCCGGTGCCCGGGCTGGCCCCCCACCGCGTGGCCCAAATGACCCGCGAGCTGACCGCGGCGGGGAGCATCGCCACCGTGGACGCGGGCGCGCACATGTTCCAGGCCACCACCTACTGGCAGGCGCTCGAGCCCGGCGAGCTGCTGATCTCGAACGGCCTGGCCACCATGGGCTTCGCGCTGCCCGCGGCCATCGCGGCGCAGCTCGTTCACCCCGACCGTCGGGTGATCTGCTTCACCGGCGACGGTGGCCTCATGATGGTCGCGGCCGAGCTCGAGACGGTGGCGCGGCTGCGGCTGCCCATCGTCATCGTGGTGTTCAACGACGAGGCGCTCTCGCTGATCGAGGTCAAGCAGGAGCAGAAGGGCTTCGAGGGGGTCTCGATGCGTTACGCGGGTCCCGACCTGCGCGTGCTGGCCCGCGCCTTCGGCCTGCGCGCGTTCACCGCGACCGACGAGGCCACGCTCAGCGCCGCGCTGATCGGGGCGCAGACCGCGCCCGGCCCGGCCCTGATCGATGCGCGCATCGATCCGTCCGGCTACCGCCGGATGCTCGAAATCGTCCGCGGCGCCCCGCCGTAAGCCGGTATACTCCAAGACATGGCCTTCCTCCAGGCGCGCGACGAAGCGGCGGTGAAGAAGGAGTTCGAGCGCATCGGAGGCCCGGTGAAGCTGACCGTGTTTGCCTCCGAGCTGGGTGGCGAGAACAACACCCAGACCGTGGCCCTGGTCCGCGAGGTCGCCGCGCTGTCCGATCAGCTCTCGGTCACCGTGCTGAACCCCCACATCGATCGCGAGCAGGCGGAGGCCTACGGGGTGACCGAGTCGCCGGTCGTGGTGGTGGAGGGCGCGCGGGACTACGGTATCCGATTCCTCGGCATTCCCGCCGGCTACGAGTTCTCCAACCTCATCGACTCGATCGTCGCGGTGTCCACCGGGGAGGCGGGCCTGAGCGAGGAGACCAAGACCGCGCTGGCCGGGCTCACCGAGGACGTCACGATCAAGGTCTTCGCGACCCCCACCTGACCGCACTGCCCCCGGGCCGTGCGCCTGGCGCAGCACATGGCGATCGCCTCTCCGCGGATCCGCGCCGAGTGCATCGAGGCCACCGAGTTCCCCGAGCTGTCCCAGCGCTACCAGGTGATGGCGGTTCCCAAGATCGTCATCAACGATCGGGTCGGCTTCGAGGGTGCGCTGCCCGAGCGGGACTTCCTGGGCGCGGTGATGCAGGCGGTGGACGGCGGGGAGAAGGCGGAGGCCTAGGCGATGGAGACCGTCCTCATTGTCGTCGGCTTGCTGATCGGGTGGCTCGCGCTGAATCGCTGGGTGCTCCCGCGCTTCGGCATCCAGACCTGAGCCGCACCGGCAGCCCGCTCCCGTGAGGAGCGGGAGGCGAAGGACCGTCAAGGCCGCGCGTAGCGCTCGCCGTCGCCGGTGCCGACCGATCTCCTGTTCACCTACGGAACACTGATGCGGGGCTTCCGCCTGCATCGGCTCCTCGACGGACGCGCGGCCTACCTGGGTCGTGGACAGGTCGCCGGACGCATCGTCGATCTCGGGTCGTACCCGGGCGCGGTGCCGGACCCGGGCGGCCACCTCCACGGCGAGATCTATCGCGTCGCCGATCCCGCGCTATGGGGGAGGCTGGACTCGGCGGAGGGACCCCAGTATCATCGCCGGGAGGTCACCGTCCGGAGCGAGGACGGCCGCGAGCAGGCCGCGTGCATCTACTGGTACATCGGCCCGCTCGACCGCGGCGTGCCGATACCGGGCGGCGACTACCGGGCCTACGCGCCCGCGACGTCCATCTATCACCAGCCGAGCCCGTAGGAGGAGTCCGATGCCCGTCGAGGCCGCGCAGCTCATCAAGGACGACCAGGACCACCTGATCCACCCGCTGCACCACCCGAGCGACCATCTGGAGCCGATGGTCTACGTCCGAGGCCGCGGCGCGGTGCTGACCGACGTCCAGGGGCGCGAGTACATCGACGGGCTGGCCGGCCTGTGGAACGTCAACGTGGGGCACGGGCGGGCGGAGCTGGCGGACGCGGCGGCCGACCAGATGCGCGAGCTGGCCTACTACTCGGCCTACTCCGGCTCGACCAACATCCCGGCCATCCAGCTCGCGTCCAAGCTGATGACCATCGCGTACCCGAACATGCAGGGTGTGTTCTTCACCTCGGGCGGCGCGGAGTCCAACGAGTCCGCGTTCAAGACCGCGCGCTTCTACTGGAAGACCAAGGGCAAGCCCGACAAGGTGAAGGTCATCGCGCGCTCGCTCGCCTATCACGGGGTGACGCTGCAGGCGATGAGCGCCACCGGCATGTCGCCCTACTGGAAGATGTTCGAGCCGCGCGTGCCGGGGTTCGTGCATATTCCAACTTGCTATCCGTACCGTCAGGAGGGCGCCAAGCCGGGAGAGACCGCGGGGCAGACCGCCGCGCGCCTCCTGGAAGAGGCCATCGTGCGCGAGGGCGCGGACACGGTGGCCGCGTTCATCGCCGAGCCCATCCACGGCGGCGGCGGCGTGCTCTACCCGACCGACGACTACTTCCCGCTGGTCCGGAAAGTCTGCGACAAGCACAACGTGCTCTTCATCGCCGACGAGGTCATCACCGGGTTCTGCCGCACCGGCAAGTGGTTCGCGCTCGAGCACTGGAACGTGCTGCCCGACATCGTCTCCTTCGCCAAGGGCGTGTCGTCGGGCTATCTGCCGCTCGGCGGCATCATGGTCTCGAAGGCGATCAAGCAGGCGATGGACGAGGTGAAGCCCGAGGACAAGTGGATGCACGCCTACACCTACTCGGGGCATCCGACCTGCTGCGCGGTCGGGCTCAAGAACGTCGAGATCATGGAGCGCGAGCGGCTCTGGGAGCGGGCGGCGGCCATGGGCACGCGCCTGCACAAGGGGCTCCAGCAGGCGCTGGGCGACCACAAGCACGTGGGCGACATCCGCGGCGGCAAGGGGCTGCTCGCCGCCGTCGAGCTGGTCGAGGACCGCGGGACCAAGGCCCCGTTCGGCGCGGACAAGAAGGTGGGCCCGCGCGTGCTGGCCGAGATGACCAAGCGCGGGGTCATTACCCGCGCCCGCCTCGAGCACATCTTCTTCGCGCCGCCGCTGGTCGTCACCGAGGAGCAGGTCGACCGCCTCGTCTCGGTGACTCGCGACGCCATCAAGGCCGTCACCGGCTCCTGAAGGCGCCTCTCCCCCTCTCCCCCTTCCCACGGGGGAGAGGGCAGGTGGGGGGGTGATCGGAAGGCGGTCTAGCGTCCTCCCGGCACCACCCACAGGTACAGCGTGTGGGTGCCCTGGTTGCTCGTCACCTGGAGCGTCTGCGTGGGCGCCCAGTCCCCCATGTCGAAGCTGTGCGAGACGATCCGGGATCCCGGCCGGAGCTCGCTCAGCAGCTTGGGCCGGAGGCGTCGATTGAGATCGGGCGAGAGGTAGAGGGTGACGACCGTGGCGTCTCTCAGGTCGGCCTTGAAGAGATCGTCCTGCCGGAAGGCCACGCGATCGGCCAGCCCGAGCCTGCGCGCGCGCCGGGTGGCCGCCGCCACTAGGCCCGGGTCGATCTCGAAGCCCACGCCGCGCGCGCCGCGATCCTGCGCCGCCGCGATGACGATCCGGCCGTCACCGGATCCCAGATCGTAGACGACGTCATCGGCAGTTACCGCGCCGAGCCTCAGCATCTCGTTCACCACGGCCAGCGGGGTCCTGACATCGGGCACCTCTTGACCGGGCACGTGCGAGCAGGCCGCCGCCGTCACCAGCAGGAGCGCGAACCTGATCTGGCCTGGGGCCATGGCGGGTCATTCTAAGGCAAGGGCGCTAACGCAAGGGCTGGAAGCGCCTCGGCTCCGCCTGCTTGCCTTCTAGCTCGTCTTGTGTTTAGTATCCGTCATGGACCGGGCTCAGCGGTTCAGGATCCTGGCGGAGGCTGCGGCGGACGACCGAGAAACCGGGTTGCCGGCCCGGGCCCGCCTCAACGAGGGGCCGGTGGGCATCCGGCCCGTTCGTCTGCCCGGTGGCGGGTCGACGACGCTCATGCGCGTCATGCAGACCAACGCCTGCTCGCTCTCCTGCGGCTACTGCCCGACGTTCTGCGGGGGGCGCGTGAAGCGCACCGCGCTCTCCCCGGAGGAGGTCGCCCGGACCTTCATGGAGTCCCACCGCGCCGGCGTGGCCCAGGGGCTGTTCCTGACGTCGGGGGTGCCGGGGCGGGCCCCGCGGGCGGTGGATCGGATGCTCGCGGCCATCGAGATCCTGAGAAAGCGCGAGGGGTTCGGCGGCTACGTGCACGTCAAGATGCTGCCGGGAGCGGAGCGCGATCAGGTCGTCGAGGCGACCCGGCTCGCCACCCGCGTGTCGGTGAACCTCGAGGGCCCCAACGACACGGTGGTGCGCGGCCTGGCCCGCGAGAAGGACTACTCGGGCGACCTGCTCCCGGCTCTGATGCTGGCCGGCCGCCTGTCGCGCGAGGCGCGCCTCGAGGGCCGGCCCGGCATCGCGGCCGCGGGGACGACGACGCAGTTCGTGGTGGGGGCCCAGGGCGAGCGCGACCGCGAGATCCTGACCGTCGTCGGCGGCCTCGAGCGCAAGGGGCTGCTCCACCACGCGCACTTCAGCGCATTCCAGCCGGTCGAGGGGACGCCGATGGAAGGGTTGCCGGCCACGCCGGCCGCGCGCGAGTGGCGTCTCTACCAGGCCGAGCATCTGCTTCGCCAGTACGGCTTCCACGCAGAGGAGCTGGTCTTCGGCGGTGACGGCAACCTGGCCCTCGAGCACGATCCGAAGACGGCGTGGGCCCTGGCCCACGTGGAGCGCTTTCCGGTGGCGCTCGAGCGGGCTCCCTACGAGCTGCTGCTGCGCGTGCCGGGCATCGGCCCCACCGCGGCCCGGCGACTGGTCGCGGAGCGGCGGCGCACCCTGCCGCGCGATGGGCAGGACCTCCGTCGCCTCGGCGTGGACGCGAACCGCGCGGGCTACTTCCTCACGCTGCGCGGTCGGCGGGTGCGGGCGGCGCTCCCCGCGGAGCAGCTCCGGCTGTTCCCGCCCGGCGGGCACCTCACGCAGGGGCCCTGGCGGACCGCGGTGCCCCCGTGCGCCTACCGTTGACCGCGCGGGAGTACAATGGCGGCCGATGGACCCGAGACTCGAGGAGCCCCAGGCCCCGGTCGACCGCGCGCGGGCGGTCCTGATCTACGACGGGAGCTGCGGCCTGTGTCGGGGGGGTGTCTCGTGGATCTCCCGCCGGGCGATCCGCGGCCACCTCGAGTTCCTGCCCTGCCAGGCCGCCGAGCGTCGCGCCCGCTACCCCTGGATGGACGAGCGCGCCTGTCTCGAGGCCATGCAGCTCATCCTGCCGGACGGGCGGTTGCTCGCCGGGGACGCCGCGATTCCCGAGATCCTGCGCCGGATGCGAGGCTGGCGCTGGCTGGCGTCGGCCTTCCGCCTGCCCGGCGTCGAGATGCTGGGGCCGGTCCTCTACCGCTGGGTCGCGCGGCACCGCTACCAGATCTCCTGCATGCTCGGCCGCCCACGGCGGTGACCCGCACGGGCGCGCCCCGGCGGTCGATCAGCTCGCCAGGTCCACGCTGAGGCCTCGGCCGGCGGCGACCGCCTTCTCGTAGACGGCGGCCGCGGCCGCGACGTCCTCGATGGCGACGCCGGTACTGTCGAAGATGATGATCTCGTCGGCGGTCCGGCGGCCCGGCTTCTGCCCCGCCACCACCTGGGCCAGCTCCGCGTGCACCCGATCGAGGGAGACCGCGCCGGCGGCGAGAGCGTGGCGCAGATCGCCGATGGCGGCGCACTGCTCGAGGCTGTCCACCACGATGGTCCCCGCCGCCATCAGGGCCGGCTCCAGCTCCTGCTTGTGCTCGTTGTCGGCGCCCACCGCCCCGACGAAGGTGCCCGGCGCCACGTCGACGCGGTGGAGCAGGGGCGCGCGCGAAGGCGTGCACGTGACCACGATGTCGCTGCCGGGCGCCACCTCTGCGACGCGGCCGGCCGCGTGCACCTCGACGCCGAGCTCCGCGGACAACTCGTTGGCGAAGCGCGCCGCGGCGGCCGGGTCGGCGTCGACCGCGTGGATGCACCGGAGGGCCCGCACCCGGGCCAGCGCGGCGATCTGGACCCGGCCCTGGCGGCCGCAGCCGACGACGGTGGCCACCCGCGCGTCGGCGCGCGCGAGGTGCCGGGCGGCCACCGCGGTGGCCGCGCCGGTGCGCAGCGCGGTGATCTCCATCGAGTCGAGCAGGGCCAGCGGGCGGCCGTCCTCGCCGTCGGAGAGGACGACCACGCCCTGGATCGTGGGGAGCCCCCGCCGCGCCCCGTTGTCGGGGAAGTTGGCGTTGAGCTTGGCCGCCACGTAGAAGCGGGAGAGGTCGAGCCCGGCCGCCTTGACGTGGAATCCGCCGCCCGGCACGTGCAGGGCGAGCACGCCGGGCCCGACCGCTCCGCCTCCGGCCTGGCGGGCGAAGCCGGCCTCGACCGCCTCGATGCACTCGTCGAGGGTCAGGAGTGCCGCCACGTCGGCGCGCGTCAGGAGCAGGGTCATCGCGTCTCCACCTTGCGGATCGTCGCGTAGAGCATCACGTCGTAGAGGATCTTGATCCCCCCGCCGAGGAAGAACGGCGCGGCCAGCGACACGCTGGTCATCACCCAGCCGGTGAGGGCGGGGCTCACCGACTGCGCGAGGGTGCGGCTCATGTTGGTGAGGCTCGCCGCGCCCTCCCGCTCGTGATCCTGCACCGCCAGCATGAGGAAGCTCTGGCGGGTGGGGACGTCCATCTGGGAGAGCAGGTGCCGGGCGAGCAGGAGGGTGACCGCGAGCGCCGCCGACGGCGCCAGCGCCACGCCGATCAGCAGCACGTTCGAGATCAGGTGCGAGAACACCATCGTGTTCACGAGGCCCAGGCGGGGGGCCAGCCGCGCGGCCAGCAGCAGCGAGAGGCCCGAGAGGATCTGCGCGCCGAAGAAGGTCCAGCCGAGCGCGGCGAGGTCCATCCCGAAGCGGGTGTAGAACCAGTAGGCGATGAGGCTCTGGAGCACGAAGCCGCCGGCGAGCGAGTCGAGCGCGAAGAGCGCGGCGAGGCGACGGATGAGGGGACGCGACGGCATCGCCGCGGCCGGCCGAGGGCCGGCGGCCCGGACCGGATCCGCGCGCATCAGCGCGTAGGCCGCCATCTGCACGAGGCCGCCCAGGAGGAACACCGCGAACAGCAGGCGCGGGGCGGCTCCCGCTCGCCCCACCGCGGCGGCCCCGAGCGCGGAGGCGCCGTAGCCGGCCAGGTTGTAGAGGCTGAGGGCGGTGGTGAGGCGCTCGCGTGGCGTGGCGCGCGTGACCGCGACCTGCTCGAGGGTGAGGAACGGGCCGGTCTCGCCGGTGCCCACCGCCAGGTTGCCGACCATGGCCGCCGCCACCACGAGCCAGGGCTCTTCGGTCATGAGGAAGACGAGGGCGGAGACGACGATCAGGCCGCTCTGGGCCAGCAGCGCGGCCCGCGCGCCGTAGCGCTCGGCCGGGCGGCGGATGGCGAAGGTCATGACCGCGCTCGCGAGGAGCGTGAGGGTGACCGCGACGCCGATCTGGCGGGCGTCCATCCCGCGCTCGGCCAGGTAGACCGGAAACAGCACGCCGAGAAAGCCGTAGCAGAAGGTGCGCGCCGTCTTGGCCACGAAGACCAGGCGGCCGTCCGCGGTCACGCCCGCGCGCTCCGGCAGTAGGCGTAGAGCGCGTCGTAGACCGGGAACTGCAGCGCCATGTTCTCGACGTCGTCGCGGGTGATCTCCCGGAAGCCGCTGGCCGCCGCGTAGAGGCCCCAGGCCTCGGGGGCGAGGTCGCGCGCGTCGGTGTCGGCGCCGCGCACGATCCGGGCGAGGGCCAAGAGCCCCGGATCGGCGAGGCGGTACTTGTCGAGGAACGCGTCGAAGGAGCAGCGGTCGCCGTGATGCCCGAGCTCCACGTCCGGCACGTCGAAGGGCAGGGCCTCCTCTCGTCGCGCGGTCTCCATCACCTCCGCCTCGGGCACGAAGAGGAACTCGGCCCCGGGGTCGATGAAGCGCCGGATCAGCCAGGGGCAGGCGATCCGGTCGACCCGGGCCTTCCGTCGCGTCACCCACTTCATGACCGTGCGCTCCGGGCGCACTCGTCGACGAGGCGCTCGAGGTGGTGCCGGATCACGGCGCGGGCCGCGGGCAGGTCGTCGCTCACCGCGGGCACGTCGGCCCACTGCTCGACCGCGGTCCCGGCCGGGGCGGTCTCGCCCAGGTCGCACCCGAACGCCACGACCCGCGCGGCGCCCGCCACGTCTGCGCGCGTGAGCCGCCGCGGCGCCCGCCCGCGCAGGTCGACGCCCTCGGCGAGCAGGGTGCGCAGCACCCCGGGCGCGATCGCCGCGTCGGGCTCGGTGCCGGCCGAGGTCGCGGGGATGTCGAGGCCGCGCTCGGCGGCCATCCGCTCAAAGTCGGCGGCGGCGAGGACGCTCTTGGCCGCGCCGTGCAGGCAGACGAAGAGAACCGGACGATTCGTGGTCATCGTGCTTCCTCCTCTCGGAACTGGTCGAACTCGGTGACGCTGTCGGCCTTGGACCAGATTCCCACCCGGCCGGCGTCGGGGAACGTCTCGTCGCGGACGGCGAACAGGCGCCGGCCGTCGCAGGTGATCTCGAAGCGGTCGCGGGTGAAGTCGACGCGGAGCGTGTGCCAGGCCCCGGTCGCCACCGGGACCTTCATCCCGTAGGTTCCGGGCCGGGCGTCCACCGGGGTGAGATCGGTGCGGCGGCCCGCCACGACCTTGTAGGCGACGATGTTGCCCTCGAGCGCGTTCGCGCGGGCGACGTCGTAGTTGTCCGCGTCGCGCCACCGCCAGACCACGCCGCCGGCCCGATCCTCGCGACCCGCCACCGGCTTGAATCTCGCCTCCACCCAGCCGTCGCGGTCCGGCGGGCGCTCGCGCACCGCCCAGCCGAAGGCGGCTCCGCCCTCGTAGGTGAGCGTCTCGCCGTGGCGGCTCCAGCGGGCGGCGCCGCGGCCGGTCTGCCCGGTGAGCCACCCGCCCGCGGCGTGCGCGGGCGTCATCGCGGCCATCGCAAGGGCCGCCGCGGCGGCGAGGAACCGGGGCGGCCTCACGGCGCGCCCCGCAGCCAGAGGACCAGGACGCCGGCGACCCCGGCGCCGGCGATCAGCACCGGCTCCGGCACCTTGAATCGCCACAGCAGGGCGAACGCGCCGAGCGCCAGGAGGGCGGTCGGTCCGTCGAAGATGGCGCGCCGACCGAGCACGAAGCAGGCGCCCGCGATCGCGCCGGCGGCGGCCGCGGTGACGCCGCCGACGAAGGCCTTGACCTGCAGGTTGCCGCTGAACCGGTCGAACCAGGGATACGGGATCACGACGAAGAGATACGTCGGCAGGAAGACCCCGACCGCGGCCGCGGTGCCGCCCGCGAGCCCGCCCACGAGGTATCCGATGAAGGCCACCGTGATCACGACGGGGCCGGGTGTGAGCATGGCGACCGCGACCGCGTCGAGGAATTGCTTGTCGGTGAGCCACCCGTGCTCCTGGACCACCCCGCCGTGGAGAAAGGGCACGATGGCGAGGCCGCTGCCGAAGACGAACGCGCCCGCCTTCGTGAAGAACCAGAGAATCTGGCCGAGCCCGCCCGCGGTGACCGGGGCGGCGAGCCCGGTGAGCAGGAGGAGCGGCCAGCCGACCCCGAGCAGGCCGCGGGTCGATCCGGTCCACGCGACCAGCCGGCGCGGCGGCGCCTGGACGAGCAGCACCGCGACGCCGCACAGGATGAAGAGGCTGCCGACCTCGGTCCCGGTCCAGGCGGTCACCACCGCCATGAAGACGGCCACCGCCCAGAGGAGAGGGTCGGCGCCCATGGTGAGACGCAGGAGCTTCCACGCCGAGCGGACGATGATGCCGATCACCGCCGCGCCGACGCCGTAGAACGCGGCCTGCATCCAGCCGAGCCCGCCGTAGCCCACGTAGAGGACGCCCAGCGCCAGGGTCATCAGAAACGAGGGGAGGATGAACGCCAGCCCGATCAGCGTCGCCCCCACGGCGTGGCCGTGGACGTAGCCCAGGCACATGGCCAGCTGCGCGGCCAGGGGGCCCGGCGCGAGCTGGGAGAGGGCCAGGCCCTTCACGTAGTCGTCCTTGCTGAACCAGCACCGCCGCTCGACGAGGTCGCGCTGCATGTAGCCGATGAGCGCCACCGGTCCGCCGAAGCCGAGGCTGCCCAGGTACAGGAAGTAGCGCATCAGCCCCCACGTGGTCCGAGGATCGGTCATGCCCGCTCTCCGATGGTCGCGTACAGGCCGTCGAACAGGGCGACGCCGTGGGCCAGGGCCTCGTGGTCGTCCTTGATCGCGCTCAGCAGCGCGCGCATGGCCAGGTCGATGCCGCGGGCCTCCTCGCGCGCATACTTGCCGTCCTTCAGGTCGGCTTCGTGGACGATCTCGGCGAGGACGCGAGGCGGCAGGCTCAGCAGCAGGAGCCAGGTCTGCAACATATGTTGCAGACAGTACGCTACCTGTTTCACGCCGTCAAGCGGCTGGCGCCGTCCGGCTTGACAGGGCAACTCTTCATGTGTGTAGTATGTGAGTCCCACAGGGAGGTATAGGGATGAACCACTTCGAGAGACTGCTGCAGGACGATCTGAACCGCCTGGTCGATCGAATCGCCGTGCGCGCGGGAGAGGACACCGTCGCGGGGCTGAAGTCGGATCTCAGGACGCGCATCGAGCGCTCGGAGGACCGCCTGACCGTGCTCCGCGCGGCGCTGCTCGAAGGCTACGCCGAGTGGGCCCGGGCGATCGAGGAGTGCGAGGATCTCTGGGCGCTGGCCGGGCTCAGGCGCGAGGCCCCGGAGGCGGCAGCGCAGCTCCGGGCCGCCTGAGGGCGAGCGGCGGCGACCCGCTCAGCCCTGGCCGAAGAGCCGGCGGAGCCAGCCGCCGGGCTTGACCGGCACGGCCAGGCGGTCCCGGGCGTCTTCCTGCTGATAGCGCTCGAAGCGCTGCCAGTAGTCCGGTAGCTGGCGCGCAAGGAAGACCTGACCGGCCAGCGGCCGCGCCGCCTCGTCCGCCACCGCGGCCTCCGCCTGCTCGTAGCGGGGCCGCAGCTCGACGGCCAGCTCGGCGAGGAAGCGCTCGCGCAGCCGGACGAGCAGGGCCCGGGCGGTGCTCTCGAACTCGGCGCGGTCGGCCGCGCTGGTGCTCTCCGGGGCCGGACGCCCCGCCTGCGCGCGCGTGTCGACCATCAGCTTGAGGGCTGCCATCTCGATCGCCTCGTCGATGCGCTCGCGGAGCTGGGCCTCGATGCGCTCGAGCAGGCCCCGGGCGTCGCCGTGCTGGTGGGGAAAGGCGCCCCGGTGCGGCCACTCGCTCATGAGTGGCCGAGCATCCGGCGCAGCCCGACCGCCAGTGGCTCGGGTTGGAGGCCGAGGTCGGCGAAGAAGCGCGACGGATCGGTGACGCTCTCCTCCTCCAGCATCGTGAGCTGGTCCGAGGAGATCGGGTAGAACGGTAGCCACTCGAGCCCGCGAGTCACGAGGCGCACCGGGCCGAGCGGGACGTGGAGCTTCCGGGCGCGGGCGCGTCCGAGCGCGCGCGCGATCTCGTCGAGCAGATCCACGAAGGCGTAGGGCGCGGGGCCCGCCACGTCGTATGTCTGCCGCACGGCCGCGGGCATCCGGATCGCGCGTGCGAAGCCCTCGGCGACCTGCTCCACCGGGATCGGCTGAAGCCGGTAGCGACCGGTTCCGAGCACCGGCACGAAGGGAAGGCGCTTGATCACCCGGGCCAGGACCGACACGAACGCGTCGCCCCGCCCGAAGATGATGGACGGGCGGAAGATGGTCCAGTCGAGACCGCTCGCCCGGACGGCCTCCTCGGCTTCCCACTTGGTCCGGTGGTAGTGGGCGCGGGCGCCCGGCCGGGTGCCGAGCGCGCTCATCTGCACGTAGCGGGGGACCCCGGCCTTGCGCGCGAGCTCGAGCATATTCCGCGTCGCCTGCGCGTGCAGGCGCTCGAAGGTGACGCCCCGGCTCGGCTGCTCGCGGATGATGCCGACGAGATGCACGATGGCGGCGCAGCCCTCGATGCTGGGCGTCAGGCCGTCGGGCTCGAGCACGTCGCCCGGGACGCGGTCGATCGAGGCGAAGCCCTTGAGGTCGTGCTCGGAGCCCGGCCGCACCAGGCAGCGGACGAGAAATCCCTGCGCAAGTAGTGCGCGAGCGACGTGCTTGCCGACGAAGCCGGTGCTGCCGGTCACGAATACGCGCTGCGCCACGAGGCGAAGCGTAGCACGGGGCATCGCGATTTTCGCGCCGCACTCGGTCGACAACCTCGTATCATGGGGTATGCGCGGTCGCGCAGTGACGTTCTTGGTAGCGCTACTGACCTCCTTCACACCCATGGCGGTGATGGCGCAGCCCGCGGCCTGGATGCAGGCGGTCGACGAGGCGGTGCGGGACTCGGTCGCCGCCTCGGAAGTCCCCGGCGCCGTCCTCATCGTGGGCCAGGGCGATCAGATCCTGCACCGCAAGGTCCTCGGCTGGCGCGCGACCGTGCCCCATCCCGAGCTGATGACCGCCGACACCATCTTCGACATCGCCTCGCTGACGAAGGTGGTGGCCACCACGCCCTCCGTCCTGCGCCTGTGGGAGCTGGGCAAGGTGGACCTGAACGCGCCCCTCGGGCACTACCTCAAGGAGTTCAACACCCCCGCCTTCCAGGACGTCACGGTGGCGCGGCTGCTCACGCACTCCGCGGGCATGCCCGACCTGCCCTCGAGGGAGGCGATGGCGAAGGGGTTCCCGGACGCGGCGCGGCTGCAGGCGAAGGCCGGGCTCTCGGTGGCGCCGGGGACGACGTTCCTCTACAGCGACACCGGGTTCATCCTGCTCGGCGAGCTCGTGCGGCGGGTGAGCGGCGAGCCCCTCGACCGCTTTGCCCAGCGCAACTTCTACACGCCCCTCGGCATGCGCGATACCGCGTTCGCGCCGCCCCAGTCCTGGCAGAAGCGCGTCGCCCCGACCGAGGTCGTCAACGCGCACGGGCCGCTGCGCGGGGTGGTGCACGACGGCAACTCCCGCCTCCTGCACGGTGTCGCGGGGCACGCGGGCGTCTTCTCGACTGCGACGGACCTGAGCCGCTACTGCCGCATGCTGCTCTCGGGCGGGGCGCTGGGCGGCCGGCGCTATCTCAGGGAGGCGACGGTACGCGCGATGTTCGCGCCGCACGTGATCGGCGAGACCACGCGCGGCCTGGGCTGGGACATCGCTTCGCCGTATTCCCGGACGCTCGGCTCCTACTTCCCGATCGGCTCGATCGGCCACACCGGCTTCACCGGCACCGCGATCTGGATGGATCCGCCGAGCCAGGTCTACATGATCCTCCTCACCAACCGGGTGCATCCCTACGGCAAGGGCGATGTGGCCGAGCTGCGTCGCCGCGTGAGCGCAGCCGTCGGCACGCGCTTCGCGTCACGCGAGGAGCCGCCGGTCACCCCGCCCGCCGCGGTCGAGAGCCCGACCGTCGCGCCGGCTGCGGATGGGCCCGCGCGCCCGGAGGGGCCCACGATCACCGGGCTCGACCGGCTCGTCGCGGACGACTTCGCGCCGCTCGCCGGTCGCCAGGTCGGGCTCATCACCAACCAGACCGGCGTGGACGGCCAGGGGCGGCGAGGCGTCGACCTGCTCGCCGCCGCGCCGCGGGTACGGCTGCGCGCGCTGTTCTCGCCGGAGCACGGCATCACCGGGCAGGTGGACGCCAACGTGCCGAACGGCCGGGACGCGGCCACCGGGCTCCCGATCTGGAGCCTGTACGGCCCGGCGCGCCGCCCGTCCCCCGAGATGCTGAACGGCATCGACACGCTCGTCTTCGACATCCAGGACGTGGGCGTCCGGTACTACACGTACCTCACTACCCTCGTCTACGCGCTGGAGGAGGGCGGGCGCCGCGGGATCCACGTGATGGTGCTCGACCGCCCCAACCCGATCACCGGGAGCGTGGTCGAGGGGCCGCTGATGGACCCCGACATGCGCTCGTTCACCGCCCCGCACACGATCCCGGTCCGGACCGGCATGACCATCGGGGAGTTCGCCCAGATGGTGGTCGCGGAGCGGAAGCTACCGGTGAAGCTGACCGTGGTGCCGCTCGAGCGCTGGCAGCGCGGGCAGTGGTTCGACGAGACCGGGCTGCCGTGGGTGAACCCGTCCCCCAACATCCGGACCCAGACCCAGGCCCTGCTCTACGCGGGGGTCGGGCTCCTGGAGGCGACGAACGTCTCGGTCGGACGTGGCACCGACACGCCGTTCGAGGTGGTCGGCGCCCCGTGGATCATCGACCCCCAGAACCTGGCTGACGCGATGAACGCCCGTGGCCTCACCGGCGTGCGGTTCCAGGGTGTTTTCTTCACGCCGACCTCGAGCGTCTACGCGGGTCAGGTGGCGGGCGGGGTGCAGCTGGAGGTGACGAACCGAGACGCGATCCGCCCGGTGACGGTCGGCCTCGCGCTGGGTCGCGAGCTGATGGAGCGCTACCCGGCGCAGTTCCGGCCGGCGGCGATCCAGAACCTGCTGGTGAACCGGGTCACGATGTGGTCGATCCTGCGCGGGGACCCCTTCGCGCGGATCGTGGGCTGGGCCGACGGCGCGCGCGCCAGCTTCCTGCAGCGCCGCGCGCCCTATCTGATCTACAAGTAGGCGCGCGCTCCGGCGCCTACCGTCGCTCGATCACCCGGGCGGACTTCACCGCGCCCAGCTTCCCGGTGCTGCCGCTCGCCACCGTGACGGTGGCGAGGTCCCCGTCGCTCACGTAGCGCTCGCCCGGGTTCCGATCGAAGTAGGCGAGCCAGTAATCGAAGTCTCGGTCGACCACCTGGATGCGGGGCAGGTGGAGCGGGTCGAAGTTCTTCGCGTACGGCGAGGGCGCGGCCCCGCCCGCCACCATCAGGATGGCGTCGTGCTTGTAGGTCATGCCCTTGGCTTCGCCCGACACTCCCCACGCGAGCTCCTTGGGATAGCTGCCGAGCGGAAGGGCCATGGTGCGGAACCGATAGCCGGGGACGTGCCGCTGCACCCACGCCTGCGCGGTGGCGAGCTGGTCGCGGACGGTCGCCTCTGGGTAGCGCCCGAGCTCGGCGTGCCAGAGCGTGTGGTTGCCGATCTCGTAGCCCTGGCTCACCAGGTACTGGAGCTTGCGGCCCGCCAGGTCCTTCTGGTTGAAGAGGTCGTTCGGAGCCTTGGCGCCCGGCAGCACGTAGAAGGTGGCGGCGTGCCCGAAGCCGGGGTGCTCGCGCGCGAAGGCCTCGAAGATACCGATCCCGCACTCGGGATCGATGACCCATTCGTTGCCCTTCTGGACGTAGCGGAACTGGCCCGGCGAGGAGTCGTCGAACGTGAAGATCACCGGGGTGGTGCCGGCGGGCAGGGTGATCTTGCCGTCGAGGTAGTCGGTCAGGGCCACCGTGCGATAGCCGCGCTCCCAGAGGCGGACCAGGTCGCGCTTGAAGTTCTCGGGGGTGCGGGTCCAGCGCGCCTCGGGGTGGTCGATCTTGTGGTACTCGAGGACCATCACGCGGCCGATCTCGTTGGGCGGCAGCGCGGGCGCCTGGGCGGCCGCGAGAACGGCCGCGCCGAGGCAGACTCCGAGCAGGAGGGTCGCGACGACGGTGCGCATGGCTACTGGGTCGACTTCGTCAGGGCGGAGGTCTTGGGCCGCAGCGCCGCCGCCGTGTAATCGTTCCGCGGGTTCCACAGCATCCAGCCCGCCGCGCCCGCGTCATTGGCGGCACGGATCTGGGCGGTGACCTCGCCGGGCCCGAAGATGCGCTTGTCGAAGGCGTAGTCCTTGAAGTCCTGCAGCCACGGCCGGACCTGCATGGCCGGGTTCTGGGAGCGCTGGCGGGTGAGCCGCACGCTCTCCTTCACGACCTCGTAGGGATGCTGCACCGGGTTCCGGAAGCCGGGGATTCCCAGGTGGTAGCCCGACGGGTAGACCATGGGGCACATGTAGTCGAGGTGCGCCGAGAGCTCCTCGATGCGCTGCCCGATGTCGGTGTCGTTGGAGTTGAACGCGGTGTAGCCGAAGACGTCCGCGCCCAGGAACGCGCCGGTGGGACCGAGCTCGCGGCGGGCCTTGGCCAGGAACGCGGCGATGGTGGGCAGGCGGGTGCCCGCGTTGTTCGGCTGCGAGTAACGCGCGGCCGACAGCTTGCCGTCGGTGGGGAATCGCACGTAGTCGAACTGCACCTCGTCGAAGCCCTTGGCCACCGCCTCCTTGGCCACCGCGATCAGGTAGTTCCAGTTCTCCTCGCGGAAGGGGTCGACCCAGGCGAGGTTCTCCCGGTCGGTCCACGGCTTGCCGGTGCGGGTGTCGATGACGGCGAGGTCGGGCCGGGTCGTGGCCCGGAGGTTGTCCTTGAAGGCCACGATGCGGGCGATGGTGTAGATGCCCTGCGCCTTCCAGGAGGCGAGCTGCTCGTCGAAGTCCTTGATGATGACCGGACCCTGCGCGCCCGCGTCGATCGCGGCCTGCACCGAGGTGCGGTACGGGATCATCCCGCGGTCGCCCTTGACGTCGATGACCACCGCGTTGAGCTCGGTGCGCGACACGAGGTCGAGCACCCGCTGGCGGATGCCGCGGTCGGCCACCCCGTAGTAGGTGAGGTAGGCGGCGCGGATCGGATGGGGCGGCAGCTTCACGTTGACCTCGGAGGCTGCGACGGTGAGCTTGCGCCGCTCGTAGCCCGGGGTCTTCACCCACATCGTGCTCCCCGGCACCACCGGCGTGGTGGTGAAGCGGCCCTCGGCGTCGGTCACGACCTCGACCGAACCCGCCCAGATCGACACCCCCCGCAGCGCGCTGCCGGTGGCGGCGTCGATCACGCGGCCGGTGACCACGCGGGGCTCCCCGCGCGGCTCGGCCGGCTCGGTCGCCGGCTGCGCCGGGGCCTGCGCGGCGGGCGCCGGGGCCGGAGCCGTGGCGGCGGGGGTCTCCGCCGGGGCTGGCGTCTCGACCGCCGGGGTCTCCGGCACGGGGTAGCCGGGATTGCTGGCGTCCCACGACAGGGCGGCCGCCAGGCGGGTGCCCGGGACCAGCGTCGACGGGAACAGGATCAGCGACTCCAGCAGCGCGGCGACCAGCGTGAGGATGAAGAGCGAGGTCCAGGAGAGCGAGCGGGGTATCGAGCTTTGGCTCATTCTTCTTTCCTGACTATCCCGTTAGGAGGTTCGTTGGGCCAAGGGAATTCCGCGAGACGACAAAAATGCGAGCAACCCGCTTGCCATCTCGTCACTCCGGCAAGTGACTGAAAACGTGGTCGCCGGCTCCCCGCCCACCTCCTGACCCTGTCCGACGGCTGACAAAGTCCGCCAGTTGACAACGCGATTCGTCACAACCGAGCAACCGCCTGAGTACAATGCGGCGTTATGACCGACCCGACCCGCTTCGCCTGCGCGACGGCCCGGCAGCGCACCCTCCCGATCGGGGGCCTGGCCCTCCACGCCCTCGAATGGGGCGAGCCGGGCCACCCGGCGCTCTGCTTCCTGCACGGCGGCTCCGCCCATGCCCACTGGTTCGACGCCGTCGTTCCCGCCTTCGTCGACCGCTACCACGTGCTGTCGCTCGATCAGCGCGGCCATGGGGCCAGCCAGTGGGCGCCCGACCCGGCCTATGCGACCGAGGATTTCGCCCGTGACCTGGTGGGCGTCATGGATGCCCTGGGCTGGGCGCGGATGACCGTGGTCGGCCACTCCATGGGCGGCCACAACGCGATGGCGTTCGCGGCCTGGTACCCGGAGCGCGTCGAGCGCCTGGTCGTGGTGGACAGCCGGCCTTCGATCCCGGCGGAGCGGCTGCAGACCATGCACCGGCGCGGTGACCGCGGGCCGATGCGCCACGCCACGCTCGAGTCCGCGCTCGCGAGCTTCCGGCTCCTGCCGCGAGAGACGGTCGCCGATGCACGGCTGCTGGAGCACCTGGCGCGCGAGGGCATCGCCGAGCGCCACGGCCGGTTCCTCTATCGATTCGATCCGGCCTGCAACGGCCGGCGGCGTCCCGCCGACGGGTGGGCGCTGCTCGAGGGCATCACCGCGCCGACGCTGCTCGTGCGCGGAGAACACTCCCCGATTCTGCCGCGAGAGATGGCGGCCGACATGCTCGCGCGCCTGCCGCGCGCCCGACTGGTGGAGATTCCCGGGACGTATCACCATCTGGTGCTCGACGCGCCCGACGCGTTCGGCGAGGCGCTGGATGAGTTCTTGAGTCAGCCGATCCCGTCCGCCTGATCGGACGGACCCGGAAGTGTATCAGACGGTCGGATCCGCGGGGTTTGTTACTATCGGGCGCCATGGGCGTCTACGCCGAGCTGCGGGGCTTCGTCCTCACGCATCGTGAGTGCGGCGTGCTCCGCGGCGCCACCAAGGCGATCGAGGGCGGCGGCTTCCGGCTGGCCGTGATCTGTCCGTGCGGCGCGCGCTTTGGCCGATCGGTGGGCGCCCACGATCCCGACGCCGAGCGCCTGCGGGAGGCGCTGGCCGCCTTCCAGGCCTGAGCCGGCCTACTCCCTGATCCAGGACTCAGCGAGTGGAACCTCCGCGGGGCGGACGGGGCGCGCCGCGGTCGCCAGGGCGGCGGTGTCCGCGGAGGAGGGAGCCAGGCGGAGCAGTGCTTCGATCTCCGTGCGCCGGTAGAGCCGTTGGCGTTTGATGCCCTGCCGGTAACTCCTGAGCAGGCCGCGGCTCACGTAGGCGTAGAGGGTCTCGCGTTTCACGCCGAGCAAGGCCGCCGCCTCCTCGCCCGCCAGGTACTCCTCGCCGTCCAGCAGGACCATGCCCCTCATGCTATCAGTCGGGGCG
The DNA here is from genome assembly GCA_035493135.1 of Verrucomicrobiia bacterium. GTDB lineage: Bacteria > Methylomirabilota > Methylomirabilia > Rokubacteriales > CSP1-6 > CAMLFJ01. The sequence goes on along the minus strand of DATJIR010000256.1, from coordinate 10,197 downwards.
CGGCCCGGTGCTGCCGTATCTCGCTCCGTCTAGTCTAATCAAGGTAAATCAAGTATAATCAACTCAGGAGGACAACGCCAATGGCGACGGCATCCGGGACGGCGTACAAGGACGGGCTCGAGGACGTGATCGCGGCGCGCTCGGCGATCTGCCGGGTGGACGGGGAGGCGGGCCGCCTCTACTACCGCGGCTATGAGGTGGCGGACCTAGTCCGCGCGGCGAGCTTCGAGGACACGACGCGCCTGCTGTGGTTCGGCGAGCTGCCGTCCGCGGCCGAGCGCGCGGCCTTCGCGGCGCGGCTCGGCGAGGCCCGGGCCCTGCCCGCGCCGGTGCTGGAGCTGCTGCGCCGGTTGCCGCGCGACTGCCACCCGCTCGACGCACTCCGCACCGCGGTGTCCCTCGCGGCGGCCACCGATCCGGACGTGCGCTCCAACGAGCCGGACGCGAACCTGCGCAAGGCCTGGCGGCTCATGAGCCTGGTGCCGGCCACGGTGGCCACCTGGCAGCGCCTCCGCACCGGCCGCGAGCCGGTGACCGCGCGGGCCGAGGGCTCGCACGCGGCCCACTTCCTGACCCTGCTCGACGGCTGCGAGCCCTCCGCGGAGGTCGCCCGGGTGCTCGACGTGATCCTCACCCTGCACGCCGACCACGAGTTCAACGCCTCCACCTTCGCGGCCCGCGTGGCCGTGGCCACGGTGGCCGACCTGCACTCCGCGATCGTGGCGGCCATCTCCACCCTCAAGGGGCCGCGGCACGGCGGCGCCAACGAGGACGTGCTCGCGATGCTGCTCGAGATCGGCGAGCCGGAGCGCGCGGAGGCCTTCGTCGAGGCCCGGCTGGGCGCGCGGGCGGCACTCTCCAAGCGCGAGCGCTCCGACCCGAAGACGCGCATGCCCGGCTTCGGCCACCGGGTCTACAAGGTGGACGACGCGCGGGCCCGGGTGCTGCGCGGCATGGCCAAGTCGATGGCCGAGGCGACGGGGCGGGGCAAGCTCTTCGAGGTGGCCGAGCGGCTCTACGACGCGATGAAGGCCCGGACGAGCCTGCCGGTCAACGTGGACTTCTTCTCGGCGGTCGTCTACGATGCGCTCGGCATCCCGCCCGACTTCTGCACGTCCATCTTCGCGGTGGGCCGCGTGGCCGGGTGGTGCGCGCACGCCATGGAGCAGTACGCGGACAACCGGCTCATCCGCCCCCGCGCCGACTACGTGGGCCCGGGCGCGCGGGCCGTGCCCTAGGGCGCGACCGGGACGGGATCTCGCAGGCCGGCCTCGCGGAAGCCCTTCTCGCGGAGAAGGCAAGAATCGCAGCGGCCGCAGGCGAGCCCGTCCGGTCGCGGCTCGTAGCACGACCAGGTGAGCGCGAAGTCCACGCCGAGGGCCGTGCCGCGCTCGACGATCTCCGCCTTGGTCAGGCGGATGAGCGGGGTGTGGATCCGGAGCCGGCTGGTGCCTTCGACGCCCGCCCGCGTGGCCAGGTCGGCCATCCGCTCGAAGGCCTCGATGAACTCCGCGCGGCAGTCCGGATATCCACTGTAGTCGAGCGCATTTACCCCGATGAAGATGTCCTGGGACTCGAGCACCTCCGCCCAGGCGAGCGCGTAGCTCAGGAAGATCGTGTTCCGGGCCGGGACGTAGGTGACCGGGATGCCCGAGCCCATCGCCTCCACGCTGCGTCCCTTGGGCACCGGGATGTCGGCGGTGAGGGCCGAGCCGCCGATGGCGCGCAGGTCCAGCCGCAGCACCAGGTGCTCCCTGGCGGCCAGCGCCGCGGCCACGCGCCGGGCGGAGTCGAGCTCGCGGTCGTGCCGCTGACCGTAGTCGAACGACAGGGCGTAGGTGTCGAAGCCCTCGACCCGCGCGATCGCGAGCGTGGTGGCCGAGTCGAGGCCGCCCGAGAGCAGGATCACCGCCCGCCGGCCGGCCATCAGACTCCCCGCCGGGCGCCCCAGATCAGGACGTGGAGCCGGGGCGAGAAGCGGAAGCCGTGCGCCTTGCAGGCCTCCACGATCCAGGGCGAGCGGCCCGCCAGCTCCTCGGGCCTCAGGCCTTCCGGCTGCAGCAGCACCCGCTCGCGCGGCAGCGCGAACCGCTCGGTCAGCCGCAGGACCTCGGCGAGCTCGCCGGGCTCGCTCACCACGAGCTTCCACCAGGCGTCGCGCTCGAGGAATGCACGGATCGCCCCCGCGTTGATCCGCCGCTCCTCCGCCACGCCCGAGCCGGCGAGCTTCACCGAGACGTTCCACTGGATGTCCGGGGGGGCGTCGGCGGGCGGGGCGAGCGTGCCGGAGGTCTCGACCTCGACGGCATAGCCGCGCCCCGCGAGCGCGCCGACGAGGGGGGTGAAGAGCGGCGACTCGAGGGGCTCGCCGCCGGTGACGACCACGCGGCGGCACGGGAAGCCGGCCATCTCGTCGAGCAGCCCGTCGAGCGTCACGTCGCGGCCGGCGGCGGGATCCCACGAGTACTTGGTGTCGCACCAGCCGCAGCCGACCGAGCAGCCCTGCAGGCGCACGAAGACGGCGGGCCGCCCCGCGGTGACGCCTTCCCCCTGGATCGAGTAGAAGGTCTCGGCGATGCGCCCGCGGAAGCCCGACACGGTGGGAAGCACTGGCACGGCTAGCGGGAGGGAGCCTTCTGCTCCAGGCTCTGGATGAAGTCGGGTGGGATCTGCTGGCCAAGGTTCTGCGCGCGCTGTACTGCCTGCCGCGACTCGTCGTAGTAGCCGGCCCGGTAGAGGAGCACCGCGAGACCGTACTGGGTGTTGCCGTTGTGCGGCTCGAGCTGCGCGGCCTGCTGGAGCTGGTTGATGGCGTCCGGGAGCCGCTGCCCTCGCGCCAGCACCGCGGCGAGACCCACCCGCGCCCGCGCGAATCGCGGATCCTGGGTCACGGCCGCCCGGAACTCCGAGAAGGCCTCGGTGTCCCGGTGAAGGTCGTACAGGGCGAACCCGAGCTCGGTGCGCGCCTCCACTAGGGCCGGGTTCAGCGCCCGCGCCTCCGCCAGCTCCCGCACCGCGTCCTCGAGCCGGCCGCGCGCGCGGTGGAGGAGCCCGAGATTGGCGCGCACGACCGCGTCGGTGGGTGCCAGGTTCAGCGCGACCCGCAACGCCGCCTCCGCGTCGGCGGCCCGGCCGGCACGGAAGGCCTCCATTGCCGCGATGGCGATCTTGGCGGCCAGGGGATTCGGGCCGCCCGGCTCGTGGCCCTCCGCGTAGATGGCGCTCCAGGCCCGACGAGTCGGCTCGTCGAGCCCGAGGACCCCCTGGCGGAAGTCGAAGCCACGCATCAGGCCGATCACCCGGCTCGACTGGGCGTCGAACCGGTCCGCCGGTCCGCCCCGCATGACGGTGGGGGCGCCGGCCAGGACGTGGAAGGCGCCGAAGAGATGTCCCATCTCGTGGGAGAGGATCACCTCGGTCGGCACCAGCCCCGGGCTGTTCGGGCCGGGGCAGCCGGTGAGGATGGCCGCGACGCGGTCGAAGGGCAGGGCCGCGCCGTACTCGAGCGGCACGCACCGGCCGCGGGTGAAGGCCACGACCACGTCGACGTCATCGCCGCCCGGGACCTCCGCCTGCAGGCGCCTGATGATCTCCCGCACCGAGCCGGCCTCGCCGAGCGTCCACGGGACGATGTCGCGGATGACGAAGCGGATCTTGAAGTGCTTGGCGTAGATGTCGGAGACGGTGCCGACCGCGGAGCGGATCGTCGCCTCCCAGTCGGCCCGGGTTCGATAGGTCTCGTCCGCCGCCACCCGCAGCGTGACCGTGCGCAGCTCCTCGGCCCCGACCGGCGAGGGGACCGCCGCCGTCCCCAGCGGGGTGGCCCAGGCCAGGACGGTCGTCAGGAGCAGCCAGGCGGTCCGGCGCATATCTCGAAGTCTAGCAGAAGGGCCTTGCCGCGCCCCGGAGGCCTTTGATATAACTGGCGAGATCGGAAAGGAGGACCCCCATGGCCTACAGCCTGACCGATTCCCTCAAGCACAACCGGTTCCACGTGGTGGCCGTCGACACGGCGGCGGGGACGCTTCGCGTGCGCGGCGAGTCCGAGGCCTGCACGGACTTCAGCTGCGGTGAGGCCCTGGTGGTGACCGACGAGGGCACCAGCCACGATCTCGAGCGCCTCTTCCCCGGCGACATCGTCACGCTCGAGCACAAGGACGGGCGCGCGCAGCAGATCCGCGTGGTCCGGCGCGTCTGGGACGAGTACTCCAGCCCCGAGTGGTAGGGCGGCTCAGGCGATGCCGGTGTGCACGGTGACGGTGCCGAGCCCGAGCCGCCGGTAGCTTACGCCCCGCAGTCCCACCTTCTCCATCAGGGCGACGAGTTCGCCCGGCGTCACGAAGCGGTCCACCGACTGCGGCAGGTAGGTGTATGCCTCCCGGTCGCCGCCCACCAGCTGACCCACGCGGGGCACCACGTGGTGGAAGTAGAGCCGGAACAGCGCCGAGAAGCCGGGCGCGGTCATCTGAGTGATCTCGAGCGCCACCACCCGGCCGCCCGGCCGACTCACCCGGCGCATCTCCCGCAGCCCTTGCTCGAGGTCGGCCAGGTTCCGCAGCAGGAATGCGCTCGTCACGCAGGCGAAGGTGCGCGTCTCGAAGGGCAGGGCCAGCGCGTCCGCGGCCATCAGGCGCACGCGGCGCGCCTCCTCGATCCCGCGGATCTTGTCCCGCGCGACCGCGAGCATGCCCAGCGAGAAGTCGGCGCCGATCACGGTGCGGTGCGGGTGGAGCTCGGCCAGCTCGAGCGCCAGGTCGCCGGTGCCGGTGGCCAGATCGAGCGCGGGGCCGTCGGGGGAGGCGATGGTCTGCCGGGCGGCCAGGGCGCGCCAGGCGTGGTGCATGCCGAAGGTCATGAGGCTGTTCATCAGGTCGTAGCGCCGGGCGATGCGCGAGAACATGGCGCTGACGAAGCGGGCCTTGTCGACGCCTCCGAGGGCCTCGCTCACGCCAGGCGGCCCGCCAGCACGGAGAGGAACAGGATCACCGCGATGTAGCCGTTGACGTTGAAGAACGCGACGTCGAGGCGCGAGAGATCGCCCGGGGAGACGAGGGAGTGCTCGTAGACGAGCAGGCCCGCCACCACCGCCACCCCCACCCAGTAGAGCCACCCGAGTCCCATCATCCAGCCGAGCAGTGCGAAGGCCGCGATGGTGAGCACGTGACAGGCGCGCGCGGTGGCGAGCGCGGTCGGGATTCCGAAGCGGGCCGGTACCGAGTGGAGCCGATGGCCGCGGTCGAACTCGACGTCCTGGCAGGCGTAGATGAGATCGAAGCCCGCGATCCACACCGTGAGCGCGAACCACAGCACGTAGACCGGCGGAGCGAAGGCGGCCCGCACCGCGATCCATCCGCCCGCCGCCGCGATGCCGTCGGTGAAGCCCAGGATCCAGTGTGAGAGCCACGTGAAGCGCTTGGTGTAGGAGTAGCCCACCAGGAAGAGGACGGCGAGCGGGGCCAAGGCCAGGCAGAGCGGATTCAGCATGGAGGCCGAGAGCAGCAGGAGGGCGCCCCCGATCACGGCGGCCACCGTCACCTGCGCGGTCGTCAGCAGGCCGGCGGGCAGGTGGCGGCGCGCGGTGCGGGGGTTGGCCGCGTCGATGAAGCGATCGGCCAGGCGGTTGACGCTCATGGCCAGCGTGCGGGCGCCCGCCATCGCCAGCGTCACCCAGATCACGGTGCGCCAGCCCGGCCAGCCGTCGGCGGCCAGCACCATGGACACGTAGGCGAAGGGCAGCGCGAAAACGGTGTGCTCGAACTTGATCGCGTCGAGGAAGTGGCGGACGGCGGTCACCGCGCGCTCCGCGCTACAGCCCGTACTCGGCCCAGCGCCGCGTGACCAGCGCGCGGATATCCTCGCTCATCACGATCTCCTCGGGCCACGGCTGGCCGATCCCGTCGGCCTCGGTCTTCTCGGTCGCGTCGACACCGAGCTTGCCGCCGAACCGATGACGCATCGCCGCGTGGTCCAGGTCGTCCATGGGCCCGTCGACGACGACCAGGTCGCGCTTGGGATCGATGTTGCCGGTGGCGCGCCAGGCCACCTCCGAGAGGTCGTGCACGTTGACGTGATCGGAGACCACCACGATGTTCTTCGCCAGCATCATGAGCCCGAGGCCCCAGAGCGCGTACATCACCTTGCGGGCGTGCCCCGGGTAGCGCTTCTTGATCGAGACGATCACCAGGTTGTGGAAGACCCCCTGGGCCGGCATGTTCATGTCCACCACCTCCGGCAGCATCATCCGGATGATGGGCAGGAAGATGCGCTCGGTCGCCTTGCCCAGCCAGTAGTCCTCCTGCGGCGGCCGCCCCACGATGGTGGTCGGGTAGATCGGGCTCTTCCGCCGCGTCACCGCCTTGAGGTGGAACACCGGGTAGTCGCGCGCGAGCGAGTAGTAGCCGGTGTGATCGCCGAAGGGGCCCTCGAGCCGGCGCTCGGCCGGGTCGACCCAGCCCTCCAGCACGATCTCGGCCTCGGCCGGCACGTCGATGTGGACGGTCTTGCACGCCACCATGGGCACGCCCGAGCCGCGCAGCCAGCCCGCGAACACCATCTCGTCGACGCCCGGCGGCAAGGGCGCGGAGCCCGAGTAGATCGCGCACGGGTCGCCGCCCAGCGCGATGGCGACCTCCATCGGCTCCCGCCGCTCCTCGGCCAGGCGCTGGTGCTCGGCGGAGCCCTTGTGGATCTGCCAGTGCATGCCGAGCGTCTGGTCGTCGAACACCTGCAGCCGGTACATCCCCACGTTGCGCGCGCCGGTGACCGGGTCGCGCGTGAAGACCATGGGCAGCGTGATGTACCGGCCGCCGTCACCCGGCCAGCAGCGCAGAATGGGCAGCGCGGCGAGGGAGGGCCGATCGGTCTCCACCACCTCCTGGCAGGAGGCCGACCGCACGCGCTTGGGGCCGGCCTTGACGAGGTCGAAGAGGTCGCCGAGCTTGCGCAGCTTCTCGAAGACGGAGCCCGGCATGCGGAAGTCGAGCAGCTTGGCCACGCGGGCCGAGAGCTCGTCGAGCCGCTCCACGCCCAGCGCGGCGGCCATCCGCTCCGGCGACCCGAACGCGTTGATGAGCACCGGCATCTCCGAGCCGCGCACGTTCTCGAACAGGAGGGCCACGTTGCGGCCTCCCGCGCTCTTGGACACCCGGTCGGTGATCTCGGCGATCTCGAGGTCGCGCGAGACCGGCGCGCTCACGCGCCGGAGCCAGCCGTGCTTCTCGAGGTGGGCGATGAACTCCCGGAGGTCGCCGAAGGCCATGCCGGCGCGCGTGGCCCTATTCGTGGAAGTAGATCTTCACGAGCCAGCCGGCGACGATCGGAAAGACCAGGCTCGAGGCGGTGCGCACCGCGACGAAGCGCCAGCCCATGAGCGGCGCCTCCCACGCGATGATGCGCTGGACGCCGAAGAGGGACCACGCGGTCATGTAGGCCACCAGCGGTCCCAGCGCCATGCCCGAGTTCGACAAGACCACGAGCAGGGGAACGCTCACCATGGGCCCGCCCGGAGTGATCACTCCCGCGGCACTGGCCATGAAGATGGCGGAGAGCCCCGATTGCTGGCCGAAGTAGCGGCCCACCGTCTCCTGCGGGATCACGACCTGGATCATGCCGGCCAGGATCAGCGCGGGCACCAGGCGCGGGATGATGAACCAGAGCAGGGCGAGCCCGTTCCGGGCGCCCACCGCGGGGAGGCTCGGGTCCTTCGCGTAGGCCACGACCGCGAACACCACGGCCAGCGAGGAGAGGATCAGGAAGGAAACGTCGAACACTCCGCCCCGCGGCATGGCGGCATTATACGTCAGGTGGGCTATACTGACCGAGCGTCGGCTGCCGTCTGGCCGCGCTCCGAGCGATGCGCTGGACGATCCGACGGCTCGTGCTCGTGGTGACGCTGCCACTGGTAGCGGGCGCGTCGTTCAAGCGCGGCCGTCGGCCCGAGGGCCACGAGCGCGAGATGCTCCGGTCCTTTGCCTCGCAGGCGGCGGTGGCCATGCGTAACGCGTGGCTCTTCGCGGACAACGCCCGCCTCTACGAGGAGGCCCAGCAGCGCGTGCGCGAGCTGCTGGCCACCCAGGCCCAGCTGGTGCAGGCCGCGAAGCTCTCCGCGGTCGGCCAGCTCGTCTCCGGCGTGGCCCACGAGCTCAACAACCCGCTCTCGGTGGTGATCGGCTACGGCCAGCTCCTGCTGAGCCGGGGCGTGCCGGACGAGGCGGTCCGCCCGATTGAGGCGATCGTCGCGCAGGGTGCGCGCATGGCGAAGATCGTCCAGAGTCTGATGCTCTTCTCCCGCCAGCGCGAGCCCAAGCGCCGGCCGGTGGACCTGGGCGAGGTGATCCAGCAGATCCTGGCCCTGCGCGACACGCAGCTCGCGGTCGCGAGCATCCGCCTCGAGACCGAGCTCGACGCCACGGTGCCGCCGGTGCAGGGCGATCCCCACCAGCTCCGGCAGGTGTTCCTGAATCTCGTGCTCAACGCCGAGCAGGCCATCCTGGGCAGCGGCGTGGGCGCCCGCCGCGCCGGCGACTGCATCCGCGTGAGCACGAGCACGCGGGCCGAGGGGGACCGCACCTGGGTGATCGCGCAGGTCGCCGACAACGGCCCCGGTATCCCGGCCCAGGTGCTGCCGCGCATCTTCGAGCCCTTCTTCACGACCAAGAGGATCGGGCAGGGGGTGGGGCTCGGGCTCAGCGTCTCGTACGGCATCGTCGAGCGGCACGGTGGGCGCCTCTCGGTGGAGAGCCGGCCCGGTCGCAGCGTCTTCACGCTCGAGCTGCCCGCCGCCGCGCCGCTGGAGGCGCCGGCACCGGTGGTGTCATCGGGGAGCTCGGCGAGAGGCGCTTGACTTCGGCCCGAGCCCTCGCGTACTAAGGGGGCTCCATGGTGAAGGCGGATCTCGTCACCGCGATGGCCAAGGCGTCCGGCGGCTCGAAGGTATCCGCCGAGAAAGCCCTCAACGCGCTGCTCGACAACGTCTTCGACTCGCTGCGACGGGGCCGCAAGGTGACCATCGGTGGCTTCGGCACCTTCCTGGTGAGCCGCCGGGCCGAGCGCAACGGTCGCAACCCGCGCACCGGCAAGGCCATCAAGATCCCGGCCTGCCGGGTCCCACGCTTCCGGCCGAGCCGCTCGCTCAAGCATCACCTGCAGTAGCGTCGCCGTTCGCTAACTCCGCGCCCTTCCTGCCTTGACACCCGTCGTGGGCGCCCCGTACAATGGCGCTCGCTGCTGGGGGATCGTCTAATGGTAGGACGCCAGGTTCTGGCCCTGGTAATGGGGGTTCGAGCCCTCCTCCCCCAGCCATTTTTCGCTTCCCGCGTCCGGGGTAGGTCTCAGGCGCGCGTAGCGCGGTAGTCGGGCGGCCCCATCGTCTAGAGGCCTAGGACACGGCCCTCTCAAGGCTGAAACACGGGTTCGAATCCCGTTGGGGCCACCAGCCCGATCTCCTAGGGAAATTGGCGTTTCCCTCGCAAATCGGCGCTCTTGGAGCACGCCCCCGACTCCCCCCGAAAACCGCCGGTTGCCGCTATCGTTTGGCCATCGATTTGGCAATCGATTCCCGCGCGCGGGTTAGCCGATGATGAACAGCGAGCCGCCCGACAGACGGGCCGCGGCGAGGTAGTTGACGCGGACGTGCCGCACGTGGAGACGGAGCATGTGGGCCCGCTCGGCCGCTGGCGCGCGCGGCGGGCACTGGTTGACGCCGAGGACCGGGTGGCCGTCGCCGAGGAGCAGCTCGAGGAGGCCCAGCTGGTGGCCACGAGCGCCGCCAGGATGCAGCGGACCGAGGTCATCGAGCGGGGCGATCGAGTGGTGCAGGCCGAGCTGCCGCAGCTGATCGCGCAGCTCCGCGGCACAGCAGGCCATGCTGGCCTTCGCGGAGCGGATGGCCGAGCTCGACGAGCTCGATCGCCCGCTCGAGGGCGGCCGCTCCTTCCAGGAGGTGGCCTGGGTGCCGTTGCTGTCTCAACAGGGGCTGGACTAGTGGGTCGAGTGGGTCACCGCAACGTTCAAGCTGCAGCCGGAATGACGCGTGGGCCGGGGATCCTGGCTACGGGTGCGGAACAGGATTGGCCGCTGATGGGTCGGGGTCGATTCCTCGATCAGGCCCTCGGCCGCTGGAACCGACTGTGGTACCGGTGAGCGCGCGTGCGGCGCGACCGGACGCGTCGCGCGGCGAGATCGAACGAGGACGCTTCG
>DATJIR010000255.1:0-21944 GCA_035493135.1 Verrucomicrobiia bacterium | reverse complement strand
CGGGCCACCCAGCCCGGCCCACCGACTCCGGCCCCGGCCTCCCCGGTGGTCGCCTCGCTTCCTCCCGGGACCCCGGCGCCGGTGTTCCGCATCGTGATCTCGACGCCCACGAACCAGGCCCGCGTGGACCAGGAGATGGTGACGTTCGCCGGCCTCGTCCACGGCGGCACCGGCGTGCGCCAGGTGCTGGTCAGCGCCAACGGGGTCGAGTTGTGGCGACAGGACAACCGCTCGCAGCAGCCGGCGATGGCGGTGAACCTCCCGGTGAAGCTCGTCGAGGGTCAGAACACGCTGGTGGTGACCGCGGCGGAGATCGACGGGACCATGCACCAGGAGATGCGCACCGTCTACCTGGAGAAGCCGGTCCCCCTGGCGGTCGACGTGCGCTACCCCGAGGACCGCTCGCGGGTGACCGACGAGGCGAGCGTGGTGGCCGCGGTCGCGCGGTCGAGCAAGGGGATCAGCCGGATCACCGTCGCGCTCAACGGCTCCGAGGTGCACCGGCAGGACGAGCGCAGCCCGCAGCGGTCGGTCGCGGTCAGCGCACCGCTCACCCTGCGCGAAGGCCCCAACGCCATCGTCATCACCGCGCTCGAGCCCGACGGCGCCGCGCGGCAGGAGATCCGCACCGTCATCCTGGAGCGGCCGAAGCCCGTGGCGCCCGCGGCCGCCCCCGCGCCGGCTCCGCCGCCGCCCTCCACCCAGTGGGCGGTGATCATCGGGGTCGGCGGCTACGAGAGCACCGCGGTGCCGAAGCTCCGCTACCCGGTGGCCGACGCGGACGCGGTGTACCGGACCCTCATCGCCTCCGGCGGGTTCAAGAAGGAGAACATCCTCCTGCTCACCGACAAGACCGAGCGCAAGCCCACCCTCCGCAACATCAAGTGGGCACTCGGTACGTTCCTGGCGCGCTCGGCGCACAAGACCGACCTGGTGGTGATCTACTTCGCGGGCCACGGGGCCTCCGAGGTCGATCAGCGCGGGGTCGAGCGCGACGGTCTCTCCAAGTACCTGGTGCCGGTCGACGCGGATCCCGACGACCTCTACTCGACCGCGCTGCCGATGGACGAGATGCAGAACGTCCTGGCCCGTATCGAGGCCGAGCGGGTGACCGTCTTCCTCGACGCCTGCTACAGCGGTGCCGCGGGCGGTCGTACCTTCGCGTCGACCAAGACGCGCACCGTCAACGTGGACGACATCTTCCTCGAGCGGCTGACCCGCTCGAAGGGCCGCGCGATCGTCACCGCCTCACGACCGTCCGAGCTGTCCGTCGAGCTGCCCGAGCTGGGGCACGGCATCTTCACCTACTACCTGGTGCGCGGGCTCGAGGGCTACGCCGATCTCAACCGGGACGGTATCGTCTCGCTCCAGGAGCTCTACGAGTACCTCACCCAGGAGGTCAGCCGGAAGTCGCGGGCGGTGGGCGGCAACCAGCATCCCATGCTGAAGGGCGAGCTCGAGGGCGCCCTGCCGCTCACGAAGGCCGGCAAGCGCAACTAGCCGTGCGCCCCCTGCCCGCCGCACTCGCGGTACTGCTGGTCGCCGCGACGGCCTCGGCCCAGTCCACCGGAGACAGCCAGGGCTGGGAGTCGCCCATGTCCGCGGGCGATCGTGCCTTCCAGCTGGGGCACTACGCGGAGGCGGAGCGCTTCTTCGCCGCCGCCCTCGAGCGCGCCGAGCGCGCGGGCGGCGCGCAGGACCCGCGGGTGGCCCTGAGCCTCGGGCTGCTCGCCTCCGCGTACCGGGCGGCGGGCAGCTTCGCCAAGGCGGAGCCGCTGCTCGGCCGCGCGCTCAACATCTCGGAGGGCGCGCTCGGACCGGACCACCCGGAGGTGGCCGCCTCCCTCACCGCGGTCGGCGGTCTCGCCACCGCGCAGGGGCGCTACGCCCAGGCCGAGCCCCTGCTCCGCCGCGCCCTCGCCATCGACGAGCGGGTCCTCGGCCCGGAGCACCCCGAGGTCGCCCAGACCCTGCAGGCCCTGGCCTCGCTCGAGCGCCGGCAGGGGCGCTACCCCGACGCCGAGGTGCGGAGCCGCCGCGCGCTCGCGATCCGCGAGAAGGTGCTCGGGCCCGAGCACCAGGACGTGGCCACGAGCCTCGCCGGGCTCGCCGCCCTCTACTCGCCGCAGAGCCGCTACGTCGAGACCGAGCAGCTCGCCCAGCGCGCCCTGACCATCCGCGAGAGCCGTCTCGGCCCCGAGCATCCCGACGTGGTCGCGCCCCTGGTCACGCTCGCCCTGGTCTACGCCGAGCAGGGCCGCTGGGCCCGGGCCGAGCCGCTCGCCCGCCGCGCGCTGGCGGTCGCCGAGAAGGCGCTCGGCCCCGAGCATCCCGACGTGGCGACCGCGCTCGAGCCGCTCGTCGGCCTCGCGCGCGAGCGCGGTCGCTACGCGGAGGCCGACGCGCTGGGCCGGCGCGCGCTCGCCATCCGCGAGAAGACGCTCGGCCCCGAGCATCCCGACGTCGCCGCCGCGGTGGACGACCAGGCGGAGCTGGCCGTCCTCCGCCGGAACGCGGCCCAGGCCGAGTCCCTGGCCCGGCGCGCGCTCGCGGTCCAGGAGAAGGCGCTCGGACCGGAGCACCCGGACGTGGCCCGGAGCCTGCGGGTCCTCGGCCAGGCCCAGGCGATGCAGAATCGCTACCCCGAGGCGGAGCCGTCGTTCCAGCGCGCACTCGCCATCGACGAGAAGCGCCTCGGGCCCGAGTCGCCGCGCGTGGCGCTGGACCTGGGCGGGCTCGGCACGCTCTATCGCCGACAGGGCCGGTTCGCCCAGGCCGAGCCCGTGTTCCGTCGGGCTCAGGCCATCGCCGAGAAGGTCTTCGGGCCCGAGCACCCGCAGGTCGCCGCCAGCATCGTCGACATGGCGTCGCTCTACCGCGACCAGAGTCGCTTCGCCCAGGCCGAGCCCCTCTACCAGTGGGCGCTCACCCTGCAGCGCAAGTCGCTCGGGCCGGAGCACCCCGACGTCGCGCTGAGCCTCGAGGAGTACGCCGCGCTCCTCAAGCAGACCAACCGCGAAGCCGAGGCCGGCCCGCTCGAGGCGCAGGCGCGCGCGATCCGCGCCCGGACTCCCTGACCCGCCGACCGCGCCGCTAGCGGATGCGGGCGGGGGCGCCCTCGGCCAGCTCGCGGGCCTTGGCGTAGGCGGCCTTGGCCGCGGTATCCCACTCGGTCTCGAGGCGCGACTTCACGTCGGGCTTGTCGCGGAACGCGCCGTTGACCTCGCGGTCCGAGGCGCGCGCGGCGTCGAGCGGCACCGCGCCCGCCAGCCGTCGGGCCTCCGCGAGCTGGGCGACCGCCGCATCGACGCCGCGGCCGGCCCGACGCGCGACCGCCACCTGGGCGTCGGCGGCGTGGATCGCGCCCCACGCCGCCCGCAGCTCCGCGTGGCGGAAGGTGATCACGTGGTCGAACAGCGAGTTGACCACGTTGCGCCGGCTCGAGGAGAGCTTGTCGTCGAAGTCCACCCCGCCGAGCTTCATCACGAACGGATTGGGATAGCCCCTGGGGGCGCGGGCGTACAGGGCCGGCACCACCGGGAGCCGGCCGATCTCCGGCGCGAAGAGCTTCTGCTGGCCCTCGTCGCTCAGCAGGTATTCCACGAACGCGCGACCGTTGGCGGGGTTGGGGCCGCTCCGGACCACCGCCACCGAGGCGGGGACCACCGCGGTGAGCGACGGGTACGCGAAGTCGATCGGCTGCCCCGACGCGATGGCCGAGAGCCCGAAGAAGTCGATCACCACCCCGACGCCGTACTGGCCCGACACGACCGCCTCCGGCACCCCGAAGCTCCGCTCGGTGATCGCGCCCATGTTGCCGCCCATCTGCAAGAGCAGGCCCCAGCCCTTCTCCCACCCGTAGGCCTGCAGGATCACCTCGATGGTGAGGTGCGTGGTGCCGCTGCGCGACGGGGCCGAGATGACCAGGTGACCGAAGTAGCGCGGGTCGGCGAGATCCGTCCACTCGCGCGGCGCGGGCAGCTTGTGGAGCGCGAGGTAGCGCGTGTTCCACATGAGCCCGTAGCCCGAGACCGCGAAGCCCCAGTAGGTGCCGTCGGGGTCGTGCAGCGGGAAGCTCCCGACCTTGGCCGGCATCCGCGCGAGCGTCTCCCGCGGCAGGGTCACCCGGTCGAGCAGCCCGTCGGCCTTGAGGGTCTGGAAGGCGTCGACCGCGGAGACCCAGAACACGTCGACCTCCGGCCGTGCCCGCGTCTCGCGCAGATAGGTCACCGCCTGGTTGGTCTGCTGCTGCTTCACCACGACCTTCACCCCCGGCGTCTTCTGCTCGAAGGCCTGCTTGTAGGCCTCGAAGAGCTCCTTGGGGAAGGAGGTGAGCACCACGACCTCGCGGGTCGCGGGCTGCGCGGCGGCGGACGCCGCGTCCGCGGTGAGCGCGAGGAGGACGACGAGCAGACGGATCATGAGGAGAGGCCTCCCGGGTTTCGCACCACGAACACGGTCATGTCGTCCTGGATGCGCGCGCCGCCGCGGCGGAGCACGTCCTCGCAGAGGGCGCAGGCCAGGGCCGCGGGCGGCCGCGCGTGCTCCCGCGCGAGGAAGGGCAGCACCGCCCGCACCCCGGGCCGCTGCCCGTCCTGCTCGGGAGCCTCAAGGATGCCGTCGGTCAGGAGCACCAGCGCGTCGCCCCGGCCGAGACGCAGCGCGGTGTGTCCGAACCGCGACTCCTCGAAGATCCCGAGTGGGGGGCCCGCCGCGTCGCCGAGCCCCGACACCCGGGCGTCGCCGTCCGCGCGGACCACCACCGGGTCCGGATGTCCCGCGCTCGAGAGGAGCACGCGCCCGGGATCGCTCCCGTCCGGCACCGCGAGGATCAGGGTGACGAACATGGACGCCGGCATGTCGCGGCAGAGCGAGCGGTTCAGCGCGGCCAGCACCGGGCCGGGCTCCTCGAGGCCCCGCGCGAGCTCGCGCAGGAGCGTCCGGGCCATCACCATCAGGAGCGCGGCCGGGATGCCCTTGCCGGAGACGTCGCCGACCGCGATCCCCAGGCGCTCGCCCATGGGGACGACGTCGAAGAAGTCGCCCCCCACCACGGTGGAGGAGCGCAGCGCCGCGCCCGCCTCGAGCCCGGCCACCGTCGCGGGCACCGGGGGCAGCAGGCGCTCCTGGATGTCGCGCGCGGCCTCGAGATCGCGGCCGAGCTGCGCCATGCGCTCGGCGGTGAACCAGTCGCCGAGCACGCTGAGCAGCGGGCTGATCACGCGCGCGTGCGCCGAGCGCTTGAGCAGCGCCGACACCCGCGCCACGACCTCGGCGGGCTCGAAGGGCTTGGCCACGTAGTCGTCGGCGCCCCGCTCGAAGCCGGCCATCTTGTCGGTGAGCCCCGAGCGCGCGGTCAGCATGATCACCGGCACCTGCGCGGTGGGCGGGTGCTGCCGGATGCGCTTGAGCGTCTCGAGCCCGTCGGAGCGCGGCATCATCACGTCGAGCAGGATGAGGTCCGGCGTCTGGCGCTGGATCGCCTCGACCGCCTCGAGCCCGTCGGCCGCGCTCGCGACCTCGTAGCCGGCGCGGGGCAGGGTCACGGTGAGGATCGTGCTGATGTCGCCTCGTCGTCGACGACGAGGACGCGCGGGGCGGTCACGCCCCGGCCCCGTTCACCGGCCGCAGGCGCGAGCGGATCGCGGTGAGCAGGACGGCCGAGCTGAACGGCTTGGTCAGGCACACGGTGGCCCCGAGCGCGCGCGGATCGCCGGGCTCGACCTCGATCGCACTCAGCACCACCACCGGGGTGTCGCGCGTCTCGGACTGCTCCCGCAGCAGGCGGATGGCCTCGAAGCCGTCCAGGTCCGGCAGCATGAGGTCCATCGTGATCACGTCGGGATGCTTCTGGCGGGCGAGCTCCACGCCCTCCAGGACGCGACCCGCCTCGATGACCCGGAAGCCCGAGACCGTCAGGACGTCGCGCATCAGCGCGCGCACGTCGGGCTCGTCGTCCACCACCAGCACCAGCGGGGCCTGGTCCGCACGCTCGGCGGGGGCCTCGTCGCCCGGCGCGACCGCGGCGGCGCCGGGCACCGGCAGCCGCACCGCGAACGTGGCCCCGGCCCCGGGCCGGCTGTCCACCGCGATGCTCCCGCCGTGCTCCTCCACGATTCCCCGACAGATGGCGAGGCCGAGGCCGGTCCCGCCGACCGCGCGCACGTTGCTGCCGTCGAGCTGCTGGAACTTGCGGAAGAGCCGCCCCACGTCCTCGGGCGCGATCCCCGGCCCGTGGTCGCTCACCCAGATCTCCACCTCCGCGCCGGCGCGGCGGGCTCCCACCGTGACGCGCTCCAGCTCGGGGGAGAACTTGATGGCGTTGGAGAGCAGGTTGGTCACCACCTGCACCATCCGGTCGAAGTCGACGCGGATCGGCGGCAGGCCGTCCTCGACCTGGGCCTCGATCGAGATCCGGCGGGAGTTCGCGAACCCGCGGATGCCGTCCACCGCGAGCTCGACGAAGTCGGCGGGGCGGTGCATCTCCAGATCCAGGTGGATGTGGCCCGCCTCCATCTTGGAGATGTCGAGGATGTTGTTGATGAGCCGGATGAGCCGGTCGGTGTTCTTGAGCGAGATGTCGACGAGGTGGCGCTGGGTCTCGTCGAGCACGAGCTGCTCGTCGGACAGCAGGAGGTGGAGCGAGCCCTTGATGGACGCGAGCGGCGTCCGTAGCTCGTGGGAGACGGTGGAGACGAACTCGGTCTTCATGCGGTCGATCTCCCGCTCGCGGGTGACGTCGCGCAGGGTGACCGTGACCCCGACCACGCCCCCCAGGAGATCGTGGGTGGGCGTGATCATCCAGCGGAGCGTCCGCCGCTCGGGTCCCGCCAGCTCGAGGTCGCCGTCGGCGGCCTCCCCGGCGCGCGCGAGCGCGGTGGTCAGCGCGGGCCCGCCCGCCGCCTCCCAGTCGACCGCGCGCGCGAGCGTCTCCACCAGGTGCCCGAACGGCCGTCCGATCACCGCGCGCGGCTCGACCCCGAGCAGGGCGCCGCCGCGCTGGTTGAGCGCCATCACCGATCGGTCGAGGTCGAGGACCAGGAAGCCGTCCGAGGTGGAGGCGAAGACCTGCTCGAGCTGGGTCTTCTGATTCTCCGCGTTCTCGAAGAGGGTCGCGTTGTCGAGCGCCATCGCGAGCTGGTCCGCGTAGGCGGCCAGGAGGCGCGTCTCGGCCTCGGTGAGCGCGCGCGGGCCCGCGAACTGGAGGAGGAGGCCGCCGAGCACCCGGCTCCGGCCGCGCACCGGGAAGCCGGCGAGTCCCCCGCCCCCCTCGACGAGCCCGGCCCGGAGCAGGTCCGCGCGGGCCGCGGTGTCGGGGATCAGCAGCGGGACTTCGCGACGCCGCAGGGGCTCGGCCAGCGCGCGGACCGCCTCGCGGGGCCAGTCGCCCCAGGCGATCGCCTCGCCGCGGGCCGCGCCGGGCTCCTCGAACAGGACGATGCCGACGCGGCTCGCTCCGAAGGTCTGCCCGAGGGTCCCCGCCGCCTCGGGCAGCAGGCGCTTGACGTCGAGGGTGCGATGGAGCGTGCGGGCCGCCGCGTTGAGCAGCGCGGCGCCGGCCAGGTTCTTCTGGGTGGCCGAGTAGAGGCGCGCGTTCTCGATGGCCACCGCGCCCTGGGCGGCCAGGCTCGAGAGCAGGTTCACCTCGCGCTCGGTGAAGACGTGCGGGGTGAAGTAGGAGCCGCCGAGGACCCCGAAGACCTCGTCGCGGATCATGATTGGCACCGCGAGATACGCGCGCGGCGCGTCCTCGCGCCGCATGGTCTCCGCGTTGTCGGCCGCGTAGGCGACAGTCGTGTCGGCGAGCCGGTCGTTGGTCCAGGCCGGGCGCCGCTCGGCGTAGGCGCGCCCGGTGATCCCCTCCCCCGCCCGCATCAGCAGCGGGCGCGAGAAACTCTCCGGGTGGTTGCGGCCGCGGACGAAGACGAGGCCGCCCCGGGCGGGGTCCCAGCGGTAGAAGCCCGCCGCCGCGCAGCCGAGGGCCTCGATGGTCCCGTCGGCCACCAGGTCGAGCACCGCGTCCAGCTCGAGGGTGGACGAGAGCTTCCGGGTCACCTCGAGGAGGAGCGTGGCGTCGCGCTCCCGCTGCCGGGTCTCGCCGTACAGCCGCGCGTTGTTGACCGAGGTCGCGAGCTGCTGGCAGAAGAGCTCGAGGTGGGCGACCCCGCGCCGGGTGACCGACCGGCGACTCGGCTTGTTGTCGGCGCTCACCACCCCGATCGGGCGGCCCTGCACGAGCAGGGGGACGAGGACGAAGCGCCGGGCGCGCAGGATCGGGTGGCGATGCCACCGCGTCGGCAGCGGAGGCACCCGGGCGAGCTGCTCGTCGTCCGACACCATGAGGGTGATGCCCGACTCCCACACCGCCTCGAAGCCGCCCACCTCCCGCAGGGGAACGAGGCGGGGCACGTCGCGCCCGACGTCGGTGCCCGCGATCAGCCGGAGCGTGGCGCCGTCGGCCTCCGCGAGCCAGACGTTGAGGCGCTCGAAGTTGAGCGCGCGGCCCGCCGCGTCCGCGAAGATCTCGACGCGCTCCTGCAGGTCCATCGAGCGGTCCATGGCCTGGGTCAGGGCGTAGAGGTCCTCGGTGAGCCGCCGCCGATCCTGGATGTCCTGGAAGAGGCGCGCCTTGGCGATCGCGGAGGCGGACTGGGTGACGAAGATGTCCAGCATCTCGTGGTCGTCCGCCGCCATCCGGAACGGCGCGCGCCCGCCCATCACGAGTACCCCGAGCAGCAGGTCCTGGAAGATGATCGGCACGCCGAGGAAGCTGCGGAAGCCGTGGGCGTCCCACCAGTCCCGGTTGGTCACCCGGGCGTCCGCCGTCACGTCGTCGATCTGGAGGGTGCGGCGATGGGACGCGACCCAGCCCACGTCGCCCTCGCCCAGATCGAACGAGCGCCGGGGAAAGTCGGGCACCCCGATCGGGCCCGCGAAGGCACGCGCGTCGAGGCGCTTGAGCGCGGCGTCGACCACCCACACCGAGACCACCGGCATCTGCATCAGCTCGGCCGCGGCGGCGGCGATCCCGGCCAGCACTTCGTCCGGCTCGAGCGAGGAGGACACGAGCTGGTTGAGCCGGGTGAGGGTCCTCAGGCGGGTCGCCCGCTTGTTCAGCGCGTCGTGCAGCCGGGCGTTGCGCAGGAGAACGCCGGCCTGCTCGCCGATCGCCTCCAGCGGTGCGAGGTCCGCCTCCTCGAAGCGCCGCCGCGTCCGCCACCACACGAGGTAGAAGGCGCCCGCGACCTCGCCGTCGAGGAAGAGCGGGATGATCAGGCCCGACTGGTGCGGGAAGCGGCGGAAGAGGCCGATGGCGAACCGCGGGTCGGACGGCAGGTCGTCGCTCCAGATGACCTGGCCGCTCCGGAACACCGCGTCGAATCCCTGCTGGTCGGCGGCGGTCAGCTTGGCCCGGGCCAGCGCCTCGAGCGCGTGCTTGGGCACGTGGTAGGCGGCCATCGGGCTCAGCTCGGCGCCGTCCGCCTGCCGAACGTAGGCCGCGACGGTCTCGGCGCCGGTCAACCGGGCCAGCTCCCGGCAGATGAGCCGGAGGGCCTCGACGAAGTCGGTGGTCGAGCTGGCGACACGCGCGACCGAGAGCAGGGCGGCGGTCTCGCGCAGTCGCGATTCGAGCCCGTCGTCGCCTTCGACGGGCCCGGAGCCCGCCTCATCTCCCGGGCGGCCCGGGCGCGGGCCGCGGGCGCTGTGGCTCTCCATGGGGTGAGATCCAGTATATGCCGGAGGCCCGCGAAGACCGCCAACCAGAGGCCCCGGGGAGCCGCCGGCCGGCCCGCGTCAGCGCCGGCCCGGCTTGACGCCGGTCGCCCCGTAGTAGTTGAAGGTGAAGACGAAATGCCCCGCCGCGTCGGCGCGCTCGATGGCGGCCAGCCATCGGGCGGCCCGCCGGGGACCGATCAGCCCGAATTGCACGGCGATCTCGGCCCGTCGCTTCAGCAGGTTGTGGGTGAACGGGTCCAGGCTTCGCACCTGGTAGACGTCGGCCAGGAGCCGCACCCGCTCGAGACCCAGCTCCACCAGCCGCCGGACGAGGGTCCGGCCCGAGTAGGGCTCGGGGTACATCCGGGCGGCCACGCCGTCGAAGATGCGGCGGGTCAGCGCGCGATCCGGGTGATCCAGCACCTGGGTCCCGAAGTCCTGGTCCTGCAGCCCCACCACCCCGCCCGGCCGGGTCACCCGCACGAGCTCGCGGAGCATGGCCCGCGGTCGCGCCACGTGGAGCAGCACCGTCACCGCCAGGGCGCAGTCGAAGCGCCCGGCCCGGAACGGCAGGGCGGCTGCGTCGCCCCACCGGAAGTCCAGGCGCCGGTCGAGCCCTTCCTCGCGTGCCCGCCGCCGGGCCGCGGCCATGAGCACGCGGCTACGGTCCACCCCCGTGACGTGCCCGCGCGGCCCCACCATCGCGGCGACGTCGCGGGCCACCACCCCGCTGCCCGAGCCCACCTCGACGACGCTCCAGCCCGCGGCGATGCGACAGAAGCGCAGGAAGCGGCGGCGCAGGCGTGCCTGGGTCGGGGTGCGACCCCGCGACTCCATCATGCGCACGTAGCGCGCCGGATCGGGCTGGCGGTCGATGGCCCGCCACGGATCGGGATGGAGGGCCATGGCCGGCGCGTCAGGCGAAGTGTTCGGGGAACAGCTCGCCGAGCAGGCCGAGCAGGCCGCCCTCCGCCGGGGACGGCGCCACGCGGTCCGCGGCCCGCCGCACCGCCTCCGGCGCGTGCGGCATCGCGATGCCGAGCCCGGCCGCGCGCAGCATCTCGATGTCGTTCTCCTCGTCGCCGACCGCGACGACCCGGTCCACCGTCACGCCCACGTGCGCAGCGAGCGGGCCGAGGGCGGCGCCCTTCGAGGCCGCCACCGGGATGATCTCGAGGTAGTCCCCGCGGGTTCGCACCAGGCGGCCGTGCTCGGCCACGATCGGGGTGAGCTCGCCCCGCACGATGTCGAGGTCCCGCGGGTGGCCGATGAGCAGGCTCTTGATGAACGAGCCCAGGCCCAGGAACTCCTCCAGGTCCGGGACCACGTCGACGGTGAGCCCCTCCTCGTCGCAGTAGCGCCGCACCGCGAGCGTCCGCTCCGCGCAGAAGAGCCGGTCGTCGCGGTAGAAGATCGGGTGCACCGGCGCCTGCGAGACCACCGTCCACGCCCGGCCCAGCACGCCGCGCGGCAGCGTGAGCGAGAGGAGATCGGGCCCCCCCGGCGCGCCACGCACCACCGCGCCGTTGTAGTAGATGACCGGCGCGGTGATGCCGAGCTCGTCGCGGTACGGGTCCGCCGCGGCCGGCATGCGGCCGGTGGCGAGCGAGATCGCGAGCCCGCGCGCGACGGCGCGCTGGAAGGCTTCCACGAGCGCGGGGTCGAGTCGCATCGAGTCGTCGAGCAGGGTCCCGTCGAGATCGCAGACCAGCAGGTCGTAGCGGGCCGGCGCCGCGCCGTCGCGCCCGCCGCCCGGACTCACGCCCGGCGCTCGCCCTGCTGGAACCGCGCCGCGCACTCGCGGCTGCAGAAGTAGGTGGGCGCCCCGCCCGCCTCCCCGCGGATCGCGCGCGACATGAGCACGTAGGTCTGGCAGACCGGGTCCTTGACCAGCTCGTCGCGGCGGGGCGGCGCGGAGGGCAGACGCCCGCGCAGGGACGACGGCAGGCGGGAGAGCGCGATCACGACCAGGACGAGGCAGGCCAGGATCAGCAGCGCGCGCATGGCGCGGTCAGCGGGGGTCGGGCCGGATCGAGAGCGAGCGGAGGAAGTCGCGATCCTGCTCGGTCAGGTCGAAGCCCTCGGAGACCTCGGCGCCCCGGGCGGCCGAGAAGAAGATGCCGGTCTCGGCCCCGCGCCGCAGGATCTCCTGCACCGCCTCGCGGGAGGCCTCGGCGGCCTTCATCGACAGCTCGATGGCACGGAGCAGCTTGTCCATCAGGCGGTCCGCGGGGCGCTCTTGCGTCATGCGCTTTACGATAGCACACTGGCGCGGCGAGGCTCCCCGTGCCCCCCGACGCCGGCAACCGCGAGTGGCGCTTCATCCGCAGCACCGACCGCGAGCGGCTCGGCAAGCTCACGCTGCGGGAGGACGTCTGGCGCCTGCCCACCGGCGTCGAGCGGAGCTACCCGATCCTGCACGTGGGCCCCACGGTGGGCGTGGTGCCGTTCCTGGACGGCGAGCGCGTCCTCCTCGTCCGCCAGTTCCGCCACCTGGCCCGCGCCGATTCCTGGGAGCTGCCCGGCGGCGGCGCGCTCCCCGGCGAGAGCCCGGAGGCGGCCGCGCAGCGGGAGCTGCGCGAGGAGGGCGGCTACCGCGCGGGACGCCTCACGTTCCTGACCCGCTTCCTGCCGTCGGCGGCGTATCTCGACGAGACCGCGTACTGCTACCTCGGAGAGGACCTCGTCGCGGACCCGCTCGCCTCCGACGACGACGAGTTCTTCGAGCGCCGCGCCGTCTCCTTCCGCGAGGCGGTGGCGATGGCCCTCGACGACCGCATCACCGAGTCGGTCTCCAAGCTCGCCCTCCTCGCCGCCGCCCTCCGCCTGGGCCTCCATCCTTGACCTCGCCGCGACGCGGAGAACGTCCCAGCAGGCGGCCCAAAAAGCCGCCCGCCCTAGTAGGTGGCTCGGCCGCCGGAGAGGTCGTAGACCGCGCCGGTGCTGAACGTGCACTCGTCGGAGGCGAGCCACGCCACGAGCGCGGCCACCTCCTCGGGGGTCCCGACGCGACCCATCGGGATCTTCGAGATCAGCAGATCGACCGTGCTCGGCTCCATCTGCTTGAGCAACTCGGTGCCGATCACCGCGGGGGCCACCGCGTTGACGAGGATGCCGCGGGTCGCGACCTCCTTGGCCAGGGCCTTGGTGAGCCCGATGACGCCGGCCTTGGCGGTGGAGTAGGGCACGAGCGTCGGGTTGCCCTCCTTCCCCGCGATCGAAGCGATGTTGACGATGCGCCCGCTCCCCTGCCGCAGCATGACCTTCACCGCGGCCCGGCAGCACAGGAAGACGCTGGTCAGGTCCACGTCGATCACCCGCTGCCAGTCCTCGTCGGTGAGCTCCCAGATCGGGAAGGATCGCCCGGTGATCCCCGCGTTGTTCACGAGGACATCCAGACGGCCCCACGCCTGCTCCGCGCGGGCCACCGCGGCGTCCACGTCGCGGGCGCGGGTGACGTCGGCGACGAGGGCGAGCGCGGCCGGCCCGACCGCGCGGGCCGCCGCCCGCACCGCGTCGCCGTCCTGGTCGAGCAGGGCCACCCGCAGGCCGTCGGCGGCGAGGCGGGTGGCGATGGCGAGCCCGATGCCGCGGGCCGCGCCGGTCACGAGGGCGGTCTTCCCCGAGGGCGCCATCGCTAGTAGGCCGGCGGGGCGTACACCGAGAGGAAGAAGAGCGGCCCCGTGCCCGGGTTCCTCACGTGGTGGCGCGAGCCCGCCGGGATCAGCGCGCAGGCTCCGGGCCTCGCGTGGTACTCCGCGCCCTCGATGGTCACGATCGCCTCGCCCTCGATCACGTAGACGATCTGGTCGGCCGCGTGCGTCTCCTCCGGCCCCGCGTCCTGCCCGGGGCCGATGGTCATGACCGCGGTCTGGCTCCGGGCGGTCTCCTGCAGCACCTCGAAGAACTGCCCCCTGTGGCGGGCGACGTCGATGAGCGGCTGGGTCATGGGGCTCCGGTGGGAGAACCGGTCGGGGCTTCCCGGGGCTCGCGCCAGGCCTGCGTGCGGCGGTGCACGCCGCGCATGAGCGCCCAGTAGCCGAGGCGGACGGCGAGACCGATCCCGACGATGCACACCGACATCGCGGCCGCCTGCGCGGTGTCGCCCGCATCGTCCATGAGGAGCACCGCGACCGCGGCCAGCTCGGTGCCGGGGGCCACCAGGAAGACCACCGCCGAGAGGGTCACCATCGCGTTCAGGAAGAAGTACATGCTGATGGCCACGATCGACGGCAGGGCCATCGGCACCGTGACCCGCCAGAAGGTCCGGTAGAACGGCACCCCCAGGGAGGCGGAGACGTTCTCGAACTCGGCGTCCATCTGGCGCAGCGCGGTGGTGGCGGTGAGGAAGCCCACCGTGAAGTAGTGGATCACGTTCGAGACGATCAGGATGGCCAGCGTCCCGTAGAGCGCGTTGAGCGGGCTGCCCGCCGCGTTGAACGTGAAGATGTAGGCCAGGCCCAGCACCATCCCCGGGATCGAGACCGGCAGCACAGATAGCAGGTAGAGGGGCCCGCTCGCCGCGGTGCGGCACTTCTCCACCACGTACGCCCCCACGAAGGTGAGCACGGTGCCGACCACCGAGGTGAGCGCGGCCACGTAGACGCTGTTCCAGAGCGGGGCGTAGCCGCCCACCGTGTCGAAGCGGTAGTGGCGCAGCGTCGGCGTGAAGTTGTACGGCCAGCGCGTGACGAGCGAGTACGCGCCGATCGCGAGATACATGGCCGCGATGGCCCCCGCCACCAGCGCGCAGTAGGCGAAGCAGCCCCAGTCCGCCGCGGGACGCCGCGCGGGGACGAGCGGCTGCGAGGCGGAGGTCACCAGCGCGTAGCGGCGGCGCTGCACCACGCGGTCGACCAGGAACGCGAGCACCGCCGGGATCAGCAGCACCACCGAGACGGTGGCCCCCATGGTGAAGTTCTGCTGGCCCGAGACCTGGTTGTAGATCTCGGTCGCCATGACCGAGAACTTGCCCCCGATGGCCTTGGGCGCGCCGAAGTCGGTGATCACGAGGGTGAACACCACGAAGCACGCGCTCACCAGCCCGAACTTCACCCCCGGCAGGGTCACGGTCAGGAAGGTCTTGAGCGGCCCGGCCCCGAGGGTGCGGGCCGCGTCGTAGAGGCGCGCGTCGGTGGCCGAGAGCGCGGCCACCAGGATGAGCACCGCGTGGGGGAAGCAGTAGAACACCTCGGCCAGCACGATCCCCTTGGCGCCGTAGATGCCCACGTTGAGCCCGGTGGTGCGGGTGACGATGCCGTTGTTGCCGAAGACGTAGATGAAGGCGAGCGCCTGCACCAGCGAGGGGGCGAAGAGCGGCAGCATGGCCACGAGCCGCAGGAGGCCGCGCCCGGGCATCCGGCTGCGGGTCAGGCCGTAGGCGTAGACGAACGCCAGGGCCACCGTGATGGCCATCGAGACCACCGAAACGAAGAGGCTGTTCACGATGGACTGGGCGATGGCGGGGGTGCCGAAGTAGCGCCGGTAGTTGGCCCAGCCCACGAAGGTGCCGTCGTTGGCCAGCAGGCTGCGCCAGATCACCTGCAGGAGGGGGTAGAGCACGAAGAGGTACAGCACCGCTGCGAACAGGACGACCAGCGCGTAACGGATCAGGTCCTCGGCGCCCCGCCGGTGCCCGATCACGCGATCGGGGATCGCGGCCGGCAGGCCGCCCGGGAGCGTGGACGCCACGACGCTAGCCCGCGGCCGGGAAGACCCGGAGCGCGTCGGGGCGGAGGGAGAGCGCGAGCTGCGAGCCCTCCGCCGCGCCGAGGGCCGCGAAGGCGGTCGCGGCCACGTCGCACTCGAGCGGCGGAGACCCGTCGGGCAGGGCCAGGCT
This sequence comes from Verrucomicrobiia bacterium, assembly GCA_035493135.1. GTDB lineage: Bacteria > Methylomirabilota > Methylomirabilia > Rokubacteriales > CSP1-6 > CAMLFJ01. Next base: position 6,388 of record DATJIR010000255.1, on the reverse strand, counting down.
CAGACGGGTGAAGGGTCCCAGGAACTGGATCACGCGGATGCGCGTGAGCAGCCGGTTCTCGCGGCCCTCGGCGGCGGCGCCGACCAGGATCTCTTCGGGCCGGATCGCGAGGGTGAGCCGCGTGCCCGCCGCGAAGGGCGCGGTCCCGCCGTGGCGCATCTCCACCCCGCCCATGCGCGCCCAGCCGGCGCGCTCGCACGCGGTGGCCTCGAGAAAGTTCATCTGGCCGACGAAGCGCGCCACGAAGGGCGACCGCGGCCGCGTGTACACCTCGAACGGGGTCCCCACCTGCTCCACCACCCCGTGGTTCATGACCACGATGCGGTCGGCCATGGCCAGGGCCTCCTCCTGGTCGTGGGTCACCATGATGGTGGTGACGCCGAGCCGCCGCTGGAGCGCGCGGATCTCGTGGCGCAGGCTCTGCCGCACCCGGGCGTCCAGCGCGGAGAGCGGCTCGTCCAGCAGGAGCAGCGCGGGCGACGGGGCGAGCGCCCGGGCCAGCGCGATGCGCTGCTGCTCGCCACCCGAGAGCTGCGCCGGGTACTTGGCCTTGTGGGCGGCGAGCCCCACCAGGGCCAGCAGCTCGTCCACCCGGCTCTCGACCCGCGCCCGCGGCGTCCCGCGCGTCTCGAGCCCGTAGGCCACGTTGCGGGCCACCGTGAGGTTGGGGAAGAGCGCGTAGGACTGGAAGACGATGCCGTAGTTGCGCAGGCTGGGCGCCAGGCCGGAGACGTCGCGCCCCGCCATCAGGACCTGCCCCGCGTTCTGCCGCTCGAGCCCCGCGATGATCCGCAGCAGCGTGGTCTTGCCGCAGCCGCTCGGCCCCAGGAAGCAGACGAACTCACCGGGCGAGATCGAGAGGCTGACGTCGCGCAGGGCCACGAACTGGCCGAACTTCTTGGCGATGCCCTGGAGCGCCACCGCCGCGGGTCGGGACGGGGCGGGCGCGCTCACGAGGCCCCCGTCTTCGCGGTCTCTTCCGCCACGATTCTCAGCAAGCCCGCGCCGTATCGCTCCGCCTTGTGCGGGCCCACCCCGTGGGCTTCCTGAAGCTCGGCCAGGGTCCGCGGCCGGAGCGAGGCGATGTCGCGCAGCGTCCGGTCGCTCGCCACGATGAACGGCGCGAGGCCCTCGGCCCGCGCCACCGCGAGCCGGTGGCGGCGCAGCGCCTCGAACAGCGCCTGGGCGGTCGCGTCGAGCTCGGCCGCCTCGCGCGCGGCGGGCCGTCGCCGCGCCGCCTCCCCGCTCCGGCCGGCGCCCGTCGAGGTCGGCGTGCGCCCGGCCGCCGGCGGCAGGAGCAGCCGCGCCGGCCGCTCCCCCTTCATGACCGCCCGCCCCTCGTCGGTCAGGACGACGACCGGCCGGTCCTTGCCGCTGAAGCTCACCCAGCCCGCGGACACGCAGCGACGGAGCAGCGCGAGCAGCCAGGGCGCGGAGTGCTCCTTCAGGTTGCCGAAGGTCGGGACCCGGGTGAGGCCGCCCCGCTCGAGGCGCTCGTCCGGCTCGCCGTGGACGAGCTTGATCACGGTCTGCAGCCCGAACCGGCCGTGGACGCGGGCCACCCCGGACAAGGCCTTGCGCACGATCAGCGTGACCCGCTCCGGATCGCCCGCCTCGCCCTCGGCCTCGAGCCCCCGGCAGACGTCGCAGCGGCCGCAGCCGGCCAGCGTCTCGGCCTCATCGCCGAAGTAGCGCAGAATCGCATCGTGACGGCAGCTTCCACCCTCCACCCAGCGAATCAGCTCGAGGAACATTCCCCACTTGTGCTCGACCACCGCCGGGTCGGGCACGCTCCCCTCGGAGCCTCGCTCGAGCAGCGCGCGGCGCAGGGCCAGATCGCCTGCGCCGACCAGGAGCAGGCCCAGGGCGGGCGCGCCGTCACGGCCCGCCCGCCCGACCTCCTGGTAGTACGCCTCGATCGACCCGGGAGGCGCCAGGTGGATGACGGCCCGCACGTCGGGCCGGTCGATGCCCATGCCGAAGGCATTGGTCGCGACCACCACCTCGATCCGGCCCTCGGCGAAGCCGCGCTGGGCGATCTCCCGGGTCCGGCCGTCGAGCCCGGCGTGATAGGCGGTGGCCCGCCAGCCCTGCCCGCCCAGCCGCTCCGTCTCCTCCTCCGCCCGCTTCCGCGTGGGGGCATAGACGATCGCGGTGCCGCGGCCCTGGCCGGGTCCGCCGAGCGCCTCGGCCAGTGCCGCGTCCACCAGCCGCTCCCGCTCACGGCGGCCGTCCACCTCCACCGCCCGCAGGGCCAGGTTCGGCCGCGCGAAGCCCCGGACCATCTGCGGCGTGTCCGGCGGCAGGCCCAGCCTCGCGAGGATCTCGTCGCGCACGATGGGCGTCGCGGTGGCGGTGCACGCGAGCACCCGGGCGCCCGGGAAATCGGCGATCACCCCGCCGATCTCGAGATACTCCGGGCGGAAGTCGTGGCCCCACTCGCTGATGCAGTGGGCCTCGTCCACTGCCACCAGGGGCACGTCGAGCTCGCGCAGCATGGCGCGGAAGCCCGGGAACGCGAGGCGCTCCGGGGCCACGTAGACCAGCGAGAAGGCGCCCGAGGCCAGGCGCGCCATGCGGCGTCGCATCTCCGCCGCGTCGAGGGTGGCGGCCAGGTAGGTCGCGGAGACGCCCCGGGCCTCGAGCGCCTGCACCTGGTCGGCCATGAGCGCCACCAGCGGGGAGATGACCAGCGTGGTGCCGGGCAGGAGCGTGGCCGGCAGCTGGTAGCTCAGGCTCTTGCCGCCCCCGGTGGGCGCCACCAGCAGGAGGCGCCCCTCGGCGAGCAGGGTCTCCACCGCCTCACGCTGGCCCGGCCGGAAGGCGGTGTAGCCGAGCCGCGCGAGACCGGCGTCGAGGTCGGCCCCCCCTATTTCGCGTACCGCTTCTGCCACTCGGCCAGGATCCGGTCCCGGTTCTTCGCGGACCAGTCGAAGTCGTTCGGGAAGACCACCTTGCTGATGTCCTTGGGCAGGCCCTCCGGCACCGGGAAGCCCGGCACGCTGACCGCCGCGAAGAACTGCGCAGCGATCTTGAGCGACTCGTCGGTGATCGCCCAGTCGAGGAACTGCTTGGCCGCCGGGTTCTTCGCGCCCTTCTTGGTGAGCCCGTTGGCCTCGATCTCGTAGCCCGAGCCCTCCTTCGGCAGCACCATCTCGACCGGCGAGCCCTTCTTGATCATCTCGTGGGCCACGTACTCGAACGACACGCCGATGGCGCGCTCGCCGGAGGCGGAGTCCTTGCAGGGCTTGGAGCCGGACTTGGTGTACTCCGCGATGTTCTTGTCGAGCGCGTCGAGGTACTTCCAGCCCTCGGCCTCGCCCATGCGCTGCAGGATCGAGACCACCGAGAGATAGCCGGTGCCGGAGGAGGCCGGGTTCGGCATCACCACGTGCCCCTTGTAGACCGGGTTGGTGAGGTCGGCCCAGCCCGCCGGCTTGGGCAGGTTGTGCTTCTTGCCGGTCTCGGTGTTGAAGCAGAAAGCGGACATGTAGATGTCGAGCCCCACCCACGCGGGCGGGTTCGCCTTGTCGCGGAAGAGCGGCTGGATGCGCTCCAGGCCCTTCGGGGCGTAGGCCTCGAGCAGGCCCGCGTTCTTGAACTGGAGCATGTTGGTGGCCCCCACGCCCCAGATCACGTCGGCCTGCATGTTGTCCTTCTCGGCCATGAACCGGGCCGCGATGTCCCCGGTGGAGAGCCGGAGCATCTTGACGTCCACGTTCGGCAGCGACTTCTCGTAGGCCTTCTTGTACTCCACGATCTGCTCGTTCTCGATCGCGGTGTAGATGACCACCGTCTGCTTCTGGGCCGCGGCGGGGGCGACCGCCCCCAGGCCGAGCAGCGCGGTCACCAGCGTGAGGAAGAGGGCGCGGCGCGCGCGGGTCAGCATGGACGCCTCCTTGAAATGGGTTGAGGAGCCTGGGAGCGGGTCATCACTGGGCCATGAAGCCGCCGTCGATGATCATCTCGGCCCCGGTCATGAACGACGACTCGTCGGAGGCGAGGAAGAGCGCGGCGTTCGCGATGTCGCGGGGCTGGCCGATCCGGCCCAGCGGGATGCCGGTCTTGAACTCGGCCCGCAGCGCGTCGTTGAGGTACGGGGCCTGGAGGGGGGTCTCGACGATCCCCGGGTGGATCACGTTCGAGCGGATGTTGTCCTTGGCGAACTGGATCGCGAGCGACTTGTTGAGCGAGATCAGCGCGCCCTTGGCCGCGGTGTAGGCGTCCTGGGCCCGGGTGAAGCCGGCCAGGGCCGACACCGAGCCTACCAGGATGATCGAGCCGCCGCCGGCCGCCCGCAGGTGCGGGATGCCGTGCTTGGTGACCCAGAAGACGCTCTTGAGATTGATCGCCATGACCCGGTCCCACTGCTCCCCGTCGGTCTCGAGGACCGACCGGTCCCGGTCCTTCCAGAGCACCCCCGCGTTGTTGTAGAGCACGTGGAGCGCCCCGAAGCGGCGCACGCCGTCCTCGATGATGCGCTTCACCTCCGCTTCGACCGCCACGTCGCCCACCACCGCGATGGCGTCCCCGCCCGCCTTCTTGACCAGGTCCACGGTCTCGGCGGCGGCCTGGCCGTTCAGGTCGGCCACCACCACCCGCGCCCCTTCCCGGGCGAACAGCACCGCGGCCTCCCGGCCCATGCCCATGCCGGCGCCGGTGATGAGGACGACCTTGTTCTGGAGCCTGCCTGGCATCTATTGGTTCTCCGTTGTGCTTCCGTCCTGCATTCCCTGCCTTGGTTGTTTGGCTACGGCCTTTATTTGATTGAACGGTCATCCCGAGGGATGACCTCTGTAAGGTGGCTTCGCATGTCTTGCATGTTCCGCGGTCGACCGTTCTCCTGCCGGTGCGTTCTGCCGGTGGCTCTTGGTCTAGATTCGCTCGAAGTTGCGGATCAGCTCCCAGTCGGTGACCGACTGGTCGTAGGCCTGCTGCTCGAGGCGCCCGTGCTGGAGATAGTGCTCGACCACCTTGGGCCCGAAGGCCGCGCGCGCGACCTCGGAGCGCTCCAGCCCGCCGAGCGCGTCGCGCAGCGTCTTCGGCACCTGCGGGAGCGTGGCGTCCTCGTAGGCGTTGCCCTCGAACATGGCCGGGGGTGCGAGCTTCTTCTCGATGCCGTGCAGGCCGGCCGCGATCGTGGCCGCGAAGGCCAGGTACGGGTTGGCGTCCGCCCCCGGGATGCGGTTCTCCACCCGGAAGCCCCCGCCCTCGCCGCAGATCCGGAAGCCGCACGTGCGGTTGTCCCAGCCCCAAGCGATGCGGGTCGGGGCGAAGGAGCCGGCCTGGTAGCGCTTGTAGGCGTTGATGGTCGGCGCGTAGAAGTAGGCGAGCTCGCGCGCCATCGCCATCTGCCCCGCGAGCCACTGCTGGAAGACCGGCGTCCCCTCGCGCGAGCCGCCCTTGGCCGCGAAGAGGTTGCGGCGGCCGGCCTGGTCCCACAGCGAGGAGTGCAGGTGGAACGAGGAGCCGGCCGCGCCCATGTCGTACTTGGCCATGAATGTCACCGAGCAGCCCTGCTGCCAGGCGATCTCCTTCACCCCGTGCTTGTAGAGCACGTGGCGGTCGGCCATCTCGAGCGCGTCCGCGTAGCGGAGGTTGATCTCCTCCTGTCCCCGCCCCCACTCGCCCTTGGAGAACTCCACCGGCACCCGCGCCGCCTCCATGCCGTTGCGGATCGCGCGCACCAGCGGCTCTTCCTTGGAGGTCTGGAGGATGTGGTAGTCCTCCAGGTAGTTCGAGACCGGCGTGAGGCCGTGGTAGCGCTTGGCGCGGGCCTCGTCGAAGGACTCGCGGAAGAGGTAGAGCTCGAGCTCGGAGGCCGTCTTCACCCGGTAGCCGATCCGCACCGCCCGCTCGATCTGCCGCCGCAGCACCCAGCGCGGCGACTCCTCGAGGGGCTCGCCCTCCTCGGTGTAGACGTCGCAGAAGACGAGCGCGGTCTTGGGCAGCCACGGGAGCACCCGCCAGGTGGTGAGGTCGGGCACGAGCTTCATGTCGCCGTAGCCGCGCTCCCACGAGGTGAGCTTGAAGCCGGGCAGCGGCTCCATCTCCATGTCCACCGTAAAGAGGTAGATGCAGGCGTGGACGCCGTCGTGCAGCACGTGGTCGAGGAAGTGGCGGCCGACCACCCGCTTGCCCATCAGGCGCCCGAGCCCGTCCGCGAAGACGGTGAGCACGGTGTCGACCGCGCCCTTCTTGATCAGCGACTCGAGGCCCTTGGGGTCTGCCCGATCCTCAGGCACGCGAGGGTCTCCCCGCGAAGACGCACGATGGAAGAAGGCGAAGGCGGCGCAAAGCGCCGCAATCTTACCCCAACGGGGTCAGGTCTTGCATTCCGGAATGCAAGACCTGACCCCGTTGGGGTAAGATTGCGGCGCTTTGCGCC
>DATJIR010000254.1:0-2506 GCA_035493135.1 Verrucomicrobiia bacterium | reverse complement strand
GGTCGTGGCGATCGTGCCCTTGCGGGCGCCCGATCCCTTGCACTCGCCGCAAAGCTCGTTCCGGGTCAGCTCGACGGTCTTGGTGGCGCCCCGGGCGGCGTCGATCAGGTCGATCTCCAGCCGCATCTGGACGTCGTGCCCGGCGCGGGGGCCGCGGCGGCGGGGGCCGACACGGCCGGCTTGGCGGGCGCGGTGGTGACGGTCGAGATGTCCTCCGCCGGATCCGCGATCACGCCGATCAGATCGCCCACCGGCACCTGGCCGCCCTCGGGGATCACGATCTTGCGCAGGACGCCGGTGCCGAAGGCCTCGATCTCGACATTGGCCTTGTCGGTCTCGATCTCGGCGATGACGTCCCCGCCCTTGACCGGCTCGCCCTCCTTCCGGAGCCACTTGATGACCTTGCCGGTCTCCATGGCGTCCGACAGCTTCGGCATGAACACCTTGGTGATCATCGATTGCACACCCGGCGGATGGCCGCCGCGATCTTGGCCTTGGACGGCGTCTTGAGCAGCTCGAGGTTCTTGGCGTACGGCATCGGGGCGTTCTCGCCGGTCACCCGCTCGACGGGGGCGTCGAGGTCGTCGAAGGCCTTCTCGGTGATCTGGGCCGCGATCTCCGAGCCCATGCCCGCGAAGCCGGCGCCCGCCTCGAGCACGACCGCCCGGTGCGTCTTCCGCACCGACCCGATGATGGTGTCGGCGTCCATGGGGCGCAGGGTGCGAGGATCGACGATCTCGACCGAGATGCCCTCCTTGGCGAGCTCCTCCGACACCTCGAGCGCCCGGTAGAGCATTCCCATGTAGGCCACCACCGTGACGTCGGTCCCCTCGCGGCGGATCACCGCCTGGCCGAGCGGGATCAGGAAGTCCGGATCGTCGGGCACCTCGCCCTTCACCGCGTACAACGTCTCCGCTTCGATAAATATGACTGGATTGTCGTCGCGGATCGCCGACTTGAGCAGGCCCTTGGCGTCGGCCGGCGTCGAGGGCCGGACCACCTTGAGCCCGGGCACGTGGTAGAAATACGTCTCCATCGACTGGGAGTGCTGGGCGGCCAGCTGGGCCGCCGGCCCTCCGGGCCCGCGGACCACGAGGGGAATGTTGTACTGGCCGCCGGACATGTAGCACATCTTGGCCGCCGAGTTGACGATCTGGTCGAGGGCCAGGATCGAGAAGTTGAACGTCATCATCTCGATCACCGGCCGCAGCCCGAGCATCGCCGCGCCGACCCCGACCCCGGTGAAGCCCGATTCGCAGATCGGGGTGTCGATGATCCGCTTGTCCCCGAACTCCTTGAGCAGCCCCTGGGTGACCTTGTAGGCGCCGTCGTAGAGGCCGACCTCCTCGCCCATCACGAACACGCGCGGGTCCCGGCGCATCTCCTCGCGGAGCGCCACGTTGAGGGCCTCGCGGTAGGTCATCACCGACATGGCGTCAGGCCTTGTACACGTCGGTGAACAGCTCGTCCGCGGGCGGCTCCGGGGAGGCCTCCGCGAACGCGACCGCCTCGTCGGCCAAGTCGTTCACCGCCTTCTCGACGTTCTTGAGGTCGGCCTCGGTGAGGACGCCCTCCTTGAGGCAGCGATCGCCGAAGAGCGTGATCGGATCGCGCAGCTTCTCGCGCTCGACCTCTTCCTTGGTCCGGTAGACCGACCCGGCGGGGTCGCGCATGGAGTGGCCGCGGAAGCGGTACGTCCGCGCCTCCACCAGCGCGGGGGTCTTGTCGCGTCGCGCCCGCTCGACCGCGCGGCCGACCACTTCCCGCACCGCGAGCACGTCCATGCCGTCCACCGGCTCGCCGGGGATGCCGTAGGTCTCGGCGAAGCGCCAGATCTCGGTCTGGGCCAGGGCCCGGTGGATCGCGGTGCCCATCGCGTAACGATTGTTCTCGCAGATGAAGATCACCGGCAGCTTCCAGAGCGCGGCCAGGTTCATCGACTCGTGGAACTCGCCCTCCGGCACCGCCCCGTCGCCGAAGTAGCACAGCACCACCTGGTCGCCGCCCTGGTACTTGATCGCGAAGCCCGCCCCCGCGGCCAGCGGCAGGTGCGCGCCCACGATGCCGTGGCCGCCCAGGAAGTTGACGCTCTGGTCGAAGAGGTGCATCGAGCCGCCCTTACCCTTGCTCAGCCCGCCCATGCGCCCGAACAGCTCGGCCATGATCCGGCGGGGGTCGGAGCCCTTGGCCAGGCAGTGGCCGTGCTCGCGGTAGGACGAGACCGCGTAGTCGTCGGGGCGGCAGGCCGAGGTGGCCCCGACCGCGACCGCCTCCTGCCCGATGTAGAGATGGAGAAAGCCGCCGATCTTGCCGAGGGCGTACATCTCGGCCGCCTTCTCCTCGAAGCGCCGGATGAGGGCCATCTGGGTGAGCAGCCGCCGCGCCAGCTCCGCGTCGAGCCGGATGGACGGCGTCGCGATCTTGGTCTGCGCCATCAGTTCCTCCTGGGAACCTTCCGTTCTTCCGCTGCTACCGTATGCTTCTCTTCTGGTATTCGCTCGGCTCG
>DATJIR010000253.1:0-9246 GCA_035493135.1 Verrucomicrobiia bacterium | reverse complement strand
GCGCACGACGCCGTTCTCGAAGAGGCCGATGGCCCCGGGGGCGTGGGTGCGCTTGGCGTAGGCGAATGCGATGAGCGGCAGCCGCATGCCGACGAAGACGAGATCGTCGTCGCGGATCTCCCGCGCCGCGGCGATGACCATGAGCTCGCGCTCGGTGAAGTCCACGCCGCGCTATCTGAGCACGAAGGGCTGGGCCGCGTTCTTGACGAACGGGTGGCGGCGCAGCGCTTCCTCGTTGATCTCCACGCCCAGGCCGGGGCCCGAGGGCAGCTCGAGCCAGCCATCGCGGGCCTGGATGGGCCGGGTGAGGAACGGGGTCTCCTGGTCGCCGGTGGGGAACTCGACGGGCAGCGGGCCGCCGAGGGTCGCGGCCACGTGCAGCGTGGCGGCGAGCCCGGGCCCGAAGTAGAAGGAGTGGGGCGCGATCGGCAGGTTGGCGGCCTGGGCGAGCGCGGCGATCTTCCTGAACTCGGAGATGCCACCCACCTTGGTGATGCTCGGCTGCAGGATGTCGCCCGCCCGCTGCCGCACGATCTCGTTGAAGCCGTAGAGGGTGGACTCGTTCTCGCCCAGCGCGATCGGCGTCTCGGTCGCGGCCGCGACGCGCGCGAGCCCCGCGTAGTCCTCGGGCGGCCACACCGGCTCTTCGAGCCAGAACAGGCGGTAGGGGACGAGCGCCCGCGCCATCGCGATGGCCTCGAAAGGCGTCCACGGGCAGTTGGTGTCGAGCATCAGCTCCACGTCGGGCCCGACCGCCTCCCGGGCCGCGCGGACCGAGGCCACGTCGGTCTGGTGGAGCTTGAGCATGCGGAAGCCCTGTCCGACGAAGTGCCGGCAGGCCCCCGCCACCGCCTCCGGGGTCTCGTAGCGCAGGAGGCTCGCGTAGGCGGGCAGGCGCGGGCGCTGGGCCCCGCCGAGCAGCTCGTGGACCGGCGCGCCGCGCACCTTGCCGAGCAGGTCCCACAGCGCGATCTCGATGCCGCTGATCGCGAACATGCCGAGCCCGCGCCGGCCGTAGATCATGGTGCCCCGGTGCATCAGGTCGACCACCGCCTCGATGCGCAGCGGGTCGTGGCCGACCACCAGCGGGGCCAGGCTCTCCTCGATGACGCTCACCACCGCGAGCGGCGCGCCGTAGGCGAAGGCCTCGCCGAGCCCGGTGACGCCCTCGTCGGTGTGCACGCGCACGAAGATCTGCTTGCGGGTGCCGCCGGTCCACGGCGACGGCGGGGTCATCGGCTTGAGGGGGATGGCGAGCGGCACGGCCTCGATGGCGGTGATCTTCATGGCGGTCAGGCTCCGTAGTCGAGCGGTTCGGATGGCAACGGACGCTTCACGCGCAGGGCATCGAGGACGCCCGCGTCCAGACGGGCGAGGAAGCCGGCCCAGTCCGGAACCTCGTGCACCCAGTGCGCCAGCCACTTCTGGAAGCCGTCGACCGTGCGGCTCTCGTCGTGATACCAGTGGAAGAAGTCGTGGTGCCGGCCGTAGCAGCCCTGCACCGGCGAGGGGAACGCGCCGAACGGCTGGTGCACGACCGCCGCGACTTTCAGCGCCGGCGTCAGCACGAGGCCCGGGTCGCTCAGGATGCGCGCGCGCGGCCGGATCTCCTCCGCGACGAGGATCACCTGGCGGGCCGCGAAGGCGGCGGGACGGGTGACGCCCAGGGTGCCCCAGACGTGCGCGTGGCCCTCCTCGTCCGCGCGCTGCACGTGGAGGATGGCGATGTCGGGGACGATCGCGGGCACGAGCAGGATCGGGGCGCCCGACCAGGGATCCGCGGCCTCCTTGAAGGTCGGGTTGGAGCGCGGCAGGTCGGTGCCGAGCAGCGAGCGCGTGGGCAGGTAGGGCACGCCGAGCGCAGCGGCCTGCAGCGCGAAGGCGATGGTCAGGTTCGAGTGGTCCAGGACCTCGAGCGGGACCGGGATCCGCTGCTCCGCCGCGCGCCGGTAGTTGTGACCCAGGCCGGCGCTCACGTTGCCCACCCAGGCCGCGATCACCCGGCGCGCGCAGCCGGCGCCGATGAGCTGATCGAACAGGATGTCCGAGATGGGCCCGATGAGCGTGAGGTCGCGCCGTCGCTGCCGGATCAGCTCATGGCCCGCCGCGAACGGGATGAGAGCCTCGAGCGCGGTGCCCATGCAGACCGAGGCGCCGTCGGGCACGAAGCGGGCGACGGCCTCCCGCATGGACATGAGCTTGGCCCGAGGCACCCGGGTATCTTACTCCAGGCCGGGTGGGCCGCCGCGACGGAGCGGACGCGCTCGGGCGGGAGCTCGCTCAGCCGGAGCGCGCCAGCGCGTAGCGGGCGGGATCGGCGTCGAAGATGTCCTTACAGTGTCCGCAGCAGAAGTAGACCGAGCGGCCGGCCCAGTCGGAGTGATGCCGCGCGGTGGCCACCTCGACGCTCATCCCGCAGATGGGGTCCGTCGCCTCCGCGACGGCCGCGGCCTCCGCGAGCGGCATCTCCGGCTCGGCCCGGCGACGGTGGCGGCTCTGGACGATCTCGGCCAGGATGCTCACCGCGATCTCCTCGGGAGTGACCGCGCCGATGTCGAGCCCGGCGGGAGCCTTCAGCCGATCGAGCTGCCCGGGGGGCACGCCGCGGTGGCGCAGCGTCTCCACGATGGCGGCCGCGCGCTTGCGGCTCGCCACCAGGCTCGTGTAGCCGGCGCGCGTGGCGAGCACCCGGGTCAAGACCTCCTCGTCGGCCTCGCCGTGGGTGGCGACCACCACCGAGGCACTCGGGTCGAGCGAGAGCCCGTTCAGGGCTCCCGCCACCGTCTCGCCGGGCAGCACCGAGACCGCGAAGCCCGCGGTCTCTCCGAGCGTGGCGAGCGTCTCGATCACGGGGCCGTGCCCGACCAGGACCAGCAACGCCTTCGGCAGGAAGGGTTCCACGTAGATCTCCAGCGTGCCGCCGCTGTGGCACGTCATCGGGAAGTGCACGACGCCCTCGGTGCGGGCCGGATCGGGCCCGCCGTCACCGACCAGCACGACGAGACGCGGTTGACCATCGCGCAGCGCGGCCTGCGCCTCGCGGGCCACCACCGGCTCCGCGCAGGCGCCGCCGACCCAGCCCACCACGCGCCCGTCCGGCCGGATCAGCGCCTTCGCGCCCGGCTTCGCGGAGGTCGGCCGCTCGCAGCGGACCACCGTGGCGAGCGCGAAGGGCTCGCCGCGGCGCCGGAGGTCCGCGGCCAGCGCGAGCAGGTCCTCGGGCACGCGCGGCTACTCGGTGACGCCCTTGTCGCGGAGGAGGCGCCAGATCTTGGGTGGCGTGATCGGGATGTCGACGTGGCGGACGCCCAGGTGCCAGAGGGCGTCGACCACCGCGTTGGCGATGGCGGCCGGGGCGCCGACGGTGGCGGACTCGCCCACGCCCTTGGCGCCGAGCGGATGGTGCGGCGACGGGGTCACGGTGTGGCCGGTCTCCCACTTCGGGGTCTCCACCGCGGTGGGCACGAGATAGTCGATGAAGCTGCCGCCCTGGACGTTGCCGATCTCGTCGTAGGAGATCTCCTCGTAGAGCGCGGGGGCGAACCCCATGCTGAGCCCGCCGTGCACCTGCCCCTGCACGATCATCGGGTTGATGATGTTGCCGCAGTCGTCGATGGCCACGAAGCGGCGCACCTTCACCTCGCCCGTCCCCTTGTCGATGTCGACGACGCAGATGTAGCTGCCGAACGGATAGGTGAGGTTCGGCGGGTCGTAGTAGTTCACCGCCTCGAGGCCCGCCTCCATGCCCTGCGGGTGATTGGTGTAGGCCGCGAAGGCGATGTCCTGGATGGTCTTGAAGCGATCGGGCGCGCCCTTGACCGAGAACTTGCCGGGCTCCCAGACGAGGTCCTCGGCCGCGACCTCGAGGAGATGCGCCGCGATCTTCCGGGCCTTGTCGACGATCTTGCGCGAGGCGATGGCCGCCGCCGCGCCCGCCACCGGGGTCGACCGGCTCGCGTAGGTGCCGAGCCCGTACGGCGCGGTGTCGGTGTCGCCCTCCTCGACCTGGATGTCCTTGGCGGGAATGCCGAGCTCCTCGGCGAGGATCTGGGCGTAGGTGGTCTCGTGGCCCTGGCCCTGGGACTTCGTCCCGAAGCGGGCGATGGCCTTGCCGGTGGGGTGGATGCGGATCTCGCAGCTGTCGAACATCTTGAGGCCGAGGATGTCGAAGTGCTTCGAGGGGCCCGCGCCCACGATCTCGGTGAAGCTCGAGATGCCGATGCCCATCAGCTCGCCGCGCTGGCGCTTCTCGGACTGCTCGCGGCGGAGATCGGCGTAGCCGATGGTGTCCATGGCCTTGCGCAGGGCGCCCGCGTAGTTGCCACTGTCGTACTCCCAGCCCAGCGCCGACTTGTACGGGAACTGCTCCGGCTTGATGAAGTTCTTGATGCGGAACTCGGCCGGGTCCATGCCGAGCTGGTGCGCCATCAGGTCGGTCATGCGCTCGATGGTGTGGACCGCCTCGGTGACCCGGAACGAGCACCGGTAGGCGATGCCGCCGGGCGGCTTGTTGGTGTAGGCTCCGTCCACCTCGACGTGGGCGGCCTTGAGGTCGTAGGAGCCGGTGCACACGTGGAAGAGGCCGGCCGGGAACTTGGACGGGTTCGCGGCCGCGTCGGTGTAGCCGTGGTCGGCCAGGGTCTTGATGCGCAGCGCGGTCAGCGTCCCGTCCTTCTTGGCCGCCAGCTCCGCGGTGATGTGGTAGTCGCGGGCAAAGGAATCTGCCTGGAGATTCTCCATGCGGTCCTCGATCCACTTCACCGGCTTGCCGGTCAGCACCGACGCCGCGACCGCGATCACGTAGCCCGGGTACACCGGCACCTTGCCCCCGAAGCCGCCTCCGATGTCGGGGGAGATGATGCGGATCCTCTCCTCGGACAGCCCCACGTGCCCGGCCACCAGCGCGAACACGGTCCGGATGGCGTGGGGCGCCTGCGTGGTCATCCACACCGTGAGCTTGCCGTTGACCTTGTCGAAGTGGGCCACGCAGCCGCACGTCTCGATCGAGGCGACGTGGATGCGCGGGATGTAGATGTCCTGCTTGACCGTCACGTCCGCCTCGGTGAAGGCGCGGTCGGTCTCGGCCCGGTTGCCCCACTCCCAGTGCCAGATGTGGTTGTCCTTCTTGTCCTTCTTGTCGGTGCGCAGCACCGGCGCGCCCGGCTCGAGCGCCTTCTTCGGATCGACCACCACCGGCAGCGGCTCGTACTCGACCTCGACCGCCGCGACGCCGTCGGCGGCGGCGTAGCGGGTGGTGGCCAGCACCGCCGCGACTTCCTGGGCCTGGTACATGACCTTCTCCACCGGCAGGACCATCTGGGTGTCCGACATCAGGGTCGGCATCCAGTGCAGGTTGTACTTGGCGAGATCCTGGCCGGTGATGACCGCGAGCACGCCCGGGATGGCGGTCGCCTTGGAGATGTCGATCTTCTTGATCTTGGCGTGGGCGAAGGGGCTCCGCACGATGTCGAGATAGAGCATGCCGGGCAGCACCACGTCGTCGACGTAGTTGCCCTTGCCGCGGATGAACCGCGGGTCTTCCTTCCGCTTGATGGAGTGGCCCATCCCGCCGACTTCGAGCGATGTCTTCGGTGGCATCATGCGCCTCCCTGGAGCGTGCCCGCGGCGCGCTGGATGGACTTGACGATGTTCACGTACCCGGTGCAGCGGCAGAGGTTGCCCGAGATGGCGTGGCGGATCTCGTCCTCGGTGGGCCGGGGGTTCTTCTTGAGGAAGGCCACGCTGGTCATCAGCATGCCCGGCGTGCAGTAGCCGCACTGCAGGCCGTGCTCGGCCATGAACGCTTCCTGCAGGGGATGGAGCTTGCCGTCCTGCTCGAGCCCCTCCACGGTGGTGATCTCGCGCCCGTGGGCCTGGACCGCGAAGACGGTGCAGGACTTCACCGGCCGCCCGTCGAGCAGCACGGTGCAGGCCCCGCAGTGGCTCGTGTCGCAGCCGATGTGGGTGCCGGTGAGCCGCAGGTTCTCCCGGATCAGGTGCACCAGCAGGAGGCGCGGCTCCACCTCCGCCTCGTGCTTCTCGCCGTTGATCGCGACCTTGACCAGCATGGCTCAGGCCCCTTTCTGGGCGCGCTCGATGGCCTTGCGGAGCGCGCGGCCGGTCAGCACCCGCACCAGGTCCTTCTTGTACTCGACCGAGCCGCGCAGGTCCGCGGACGGGTCGGCCGCCTCGGCCGCGAGCTGGGACGCCTGCTTGATGGCGGCCTCGTCGGGCCGCTTGCCCCGGAGCGCGGTCTCCGCCTTCACCGCCTTGATGGGCACCGAGCCCACGTTGGTGAGTCCGATGCCGACGTCCTGGCAGACCCCGCCCGTCAGGGTGAGCTGCACCGCCACCGCGGCGGTCGCGAAGTCGCCCACCTTGCGCTCCATCTTCACGTAGGCGCCACCGCTGCCCGGCTTCGGGCTCGGCACCCGGATCTCGACCACGATCTCGTCGGGCCGGAGCGCGGTGCTAAAGGGCCCGGTGAAGAACGTGCCGATGGGGATCTTGCGCTCGCCCGCGGTGCCGACCGCCACCACCTCGGCGCCCAGGGCCAGCATGGTGGCCGGGTGGTCGTTGGCCGGATCGCCGTGGGCGAGGTTGCCACCGACCGTCGCGAGGTTGCGCACGATCGGATCCGCGATCACCTTGCAGGTGTCGAGGAGGAGCGGGTAGCGGCTCTTCACGACGTCGGACTCCTCGAGGTCGGCCTCGCGGGTGAGCCCGCCGATGCGGAGCGCGCCGCCGTCCTCGCGCACGTAGGCGAGGCCGGGCAGCCCGTTGATATCGACCAGGTGGTGCGGGGCCGCGAGCCGGAGCTTCATCAGCGGGATCAGGCTCTGCCCTCCCGAGAGGATCTTGGCGTCGTCGCCGAGCTTCGCGAGGAGCGCGGTGGCCTCGCCGAGCGAGCTGGGAGCGTGGTACTCAAAGACGCCCGGAATCATCGTGGTGACTCCCTTCTGGATCCGCCCGGCGCGGGAGCCCACGAGGCTGAGCCCGGCCCGCTTCAGGGTGATCCGGAGCGACTCCAGCGACAGCACGGGCACCGCACCGGTCTGGACGAGATACCGCCGCAGCCTCGCCAGACTCCATCTCGCCCCCTGGATGCCCAGATCCCGGGGCCGGGCGCTCACGACCATGGTGATGTGACGGAGTACCTCCGAGGAGATCCGGGGAGGTCGCCCGGAGCGGGGGCGATCCAGCAGCCCGGCGACGCCGGACCGGTCGAAGCGCCGGAGCCAGTGGGCGACGGTGGGGCGCGAGAGGCCGAGCCGCTGCACGATCTCGGGCACCGGCACGCGCGTCGCGGAGAGGAGCACGGCCGCGGCCCGCCCGCGGCCCGCGCCGGACTCGGCCTCGCGCAGCCGGATCAGCTCCGAGCGCTCGGCCTCGGTAGGCTCCCGCACGAACCGGCTGGGGACGTCCGGCGCCACGCATCACCTCTCCCTCGGGGAGCGGGGCTCATCATGACAAGAGACTTTCCGGTAATCGCGAAAACCCCCGACGGCCACGGAAGGTACGAGACGGGAAGGGCCCTGTCAAGGACCACCGCACGAGACGGCCTAGAGCGGCTTGAGCGGGGGCTCCTCGCCCGCGGGCAGCGGGTAGCGGTCGACGTTCAGGACCATCGAGACGATCGAGTAGTAGCCGGCCGCGGCGATCAGGTCGATGACGCCCTGTGGGCCGAAGCGGTCGCTGGCGGCCTCGAAGGTGGCGTCGGCGACCGCCCGGTCGCGGAAGAGCTCGGTGCAGAAGTCGTACACGATGCGCTGATCCTCGCTCATCGTGGCCGGGCGCCGCCCCTCCGCGATCGCGTCGATGATCGGGTCGGGCAGGCCGGCGGTGCGGGCCAGGCGCCGGTGCGCCCAGAACTCGAACTGCGCGCTCCAGAAGCGTCCGGTGATCAGGATCGCCATCTCGTTGAGCGCGGCCGGGATGCTGCTCTGGAACCGGACGTACTCGCCGACCATCTGGATGCGGTCGGCCGCCTCCGGGCTACGCAGCAGGGCATTGAAGGGACCGCTGGCGCCCTTGCGCGGGCCGGATACGATCTTCTGATAGCTCTCGCGCTGGCGCGGGGTCATGGTGGCCTCGGTGAGGAGCGGGAAGCGGCGCCCGTCGGGGGGCGGGGTCTCGGAGCGGCTCATGGATGATCCTCCTCGGTTGGATGCGGCACGACGGGGGCGTGGCTCCTCACTCGATCACCTGATCCGCCCGCTGCAGCAGTCCCACGGGAATGGTCAGGCCGAGGGCCCGGGCGGTCTTGAGGTTGATGGCCAGCTCGAATTTCGTGGGCTGCTCGACGGGCAGATCCGCCGGCCGGGCACCCTTCAGGATGCGATCGACATAGCTGGCGGCGCGACGGTACTGGTCGGCTTGGCTGGGCCCATATGACATCAGGCCGCCCGCGTCCACGAAGCTCCGAAGCGTGTAGATCGCGGGAAGCCGATGCTTCGCCACGAGGTCCAGGATCTGGGCCCGGTGCTGGTTCGTGAACGGCTGGGCCGTCACGAAGAGGGCTTCGGCACGCCCGGCGCGGGCCGTCTCGAAGGCGCGGGGAAACTCCGCGGGCTCGCGCACCGCCAGGTTCTGCAGCGCGAATCCCAGCGCCTTGGCCGCCGCCTCCACCCGGCCGAAGGCGAGGGTCATCCCCGGGTCGTTGGCGCTCCAGAGGATGGCGAGCCGCGAGAGGTGCGGGACGGCTTCCTTCAGCAGCTCGATCCGCTTGCCGTCCAGCTCCGCGTCCAGGAGGCTCAGCCCGGTGACGTTGCCTCCCGGCCGGGCCAGGCTCGCCACGATGCCGCTGCCGACGGGATCGCCCACGTTCGTCATCACGACGGGGATCGTACGCGTCGCGGCTCTGGCGGCCATCGTCGCGGGCGTACCGGGGGTGACGATCACCGCGACCTTGAGCCGGGCGAGATCGGCGGCATCGTCGGCCAAGCGATGCTCCTGTCCTTCCGCCCATCGGTAGTCGATGAGCACCGTCTCTCCCTCGACGTATCCGAGGTCGCGCAGGCCGCCGCGGAAGGCATCTACCAGGGAGTTCGGTTGCCCCGGCGTGCCGAACAGCAGGAGCAGGCCGACCCTCGGCACCTTCGGCGCCGGCTGCGCGCCGACCGCGAGCGGCCGGGCGAGGAGGCCGCCCGCGATGCTCGCGATGAAGGCGCGGCGAGGCACGTCGGGCGAGCGGGCATCCATGTGGTCTCTCCTCACGGTCCGGCCGCGAGTCTACCAGCGTCGGCG
>DATJIR010000252.1:0-3014 GCA_035493135.1 Verrucomicrobiia bacterium | reverse complement strand
GTCAGCCCCCGGCTCAAGGCGATGCCGGGCAGAACGCCTATGTGAGGACGGCGGCCGGTGGGGCAATCGAACCGCAACATGCTGATATTGCAGATTATTGGAGCCTGTGAGCCTGCTGGCATCGCCTCTGCATCCTAAGGGCGCGAGTCGGGGCCCCAGGGGGCCCAGTGGTGGAGCGGGCGAAACGGGCGGGAAACGCAGAGTGAAAACGCAGTCAGAAAGGACGGAAGCAATGAGAAAGGTCCTCGCGGGTTTGAGTGTCATAACGATGTTCTCGCTGTCGGCCACCGCCGGGATGGCGCAGGCGCAGACCTCCTGCCCCCCCGAGGTCGCGTCGGCGAAGGCGATGCTGACGCAGACCGCCAAGAGCCAGGACGTGCAGGCGCCCCGGTCGCTGGCGGGTGCGAAGCAGGATGTCCAGGCGCCGCGTAGCCAGGAGATCCAGGCGCCCCGGAGCCAGGACGTGCAGGCCCCGCGGTCGCTGGCGGGTGCGAAGCAGGACGTGCAGGCGCCGCGTAGCCAGGAGATCCAGGCGCCCCGGAGCCAGGACATTCAGGCCCCGCGCTCGCTAGCGGGTGCGCGGCAGGACGTGCAGGCTCCTCGTAGCCAGGAGATCCAGGCCCCGCGCAGCCAGGGCATCCAGGCTCCTCGTAGCCAGGAGATTCAGGCTCCTCGCAGCCAGGAGATCCAGGCTCCTCGCAGCCAGGGCATCCAGGCTCCTCGCAGCCAGGAGATTCAGGCTCCCCGGACTCAGGACATCCAGGCTCCGCGTGGCCAGGACATCCAGGCGCCCCGCTCGGCCGACTTCAAGAAGGCGTCGACCCTCGTGAGCGAGGCGGAAGCGGCGTGCAAGGCGGGGAAGTCGTCCGTGGCGGCCGACAAGGCCAAGGCGGCGATGGAGCTGCTCAAGAAGTAAGTAGCATTCGACGGTAACCACGGCCCCGGGGTACTCCCCGGGGCCGTTTCTTTTTCCCCGGATCACACGAGGCGCGCTCGCAGCCGCGAGGACGCGAAATCGACCACCATCACGAGCGTGACCAATACGAGGAGGACCGAGGCCGCCGCCGGATAGTTCAAGAGCCTCAGGTAGGTCTGCACGTAGAAACCGATACCGCCCGCGCCCACGAAGCCCAGGATCGCCGCGGCCCGGATGTTGGTCTCGAACCGGTAGAGCGTGAACGAGAGGAACTGGGGCACCAGCTGCGGCAGCACGCCCCAGCGCAGCACCTGGAGCGATGTGGCGCCGGTCGCCCGAACCGCCTCGACCGGACCGGGCTCGATGGCCTCGATGGCCTCCGAGTAGAGCTTGGCCAGCACGGTGGCGGTGTAGACGATCACCGCGAGCACGCCCGGAAACGGTCCGAGCCCCACCGCGGCCACGAAGAACAGCGCGTAGACCAGCGTGTCGATCGCGCGGAAGGCGTTGAGTAGCAGGCGGGAGGTGTAGAAGAGCCAGCGCGGGGCCGCGTTGCGGGCCGCCGCGAAGCCTACCGGGAGGGCCAGTACCGCGGCCACTACCGTGCCGACGATCGCGATCTGGATCGTCTGGATCGCGCCGCGGATGGCGTTGCCCAGCACCGAGGGATCCGGCGGCACCATCCGGCGCAGGAAATCCCACATGAACGGCAGGCCCTCGACCATCCGCCCCACGGAGACCTCGGTGGCCACAGCGGACCAGACGAACACCGCCCCGACCGCGGCCCAGCCCACCCAGCGTCCGGGGTGACTCACGCCGCGCCGCCGGTCACACCCGGGCCGAAGATGCGCGCGGTGGCCGCTTCGTCCAGCGAGTCGGCCGCGCCGTCGTGCACCACGCGGCCCCGGTGGAGCCCGATGATGCGCTGCCCGTAGGCCTGCGCCAGCTCGAGCACGTGGAGCGAGGCGATCACCGTGATGCCGTCTTCCTGGTTGATCCGGCGCAGTAGCTCCATGACGGTGTGGGCCAGCGAGGGATCGAGGCTCGCCATCGGCTCGTCGGCCAGGATCACCGCGGGCGCCTGGACCAGGGCCCGGGCGATGGCCACCCGCTGTTGCTGGCCGCCGGAGAGCGTGTCGATGCGGCGGGTGTCGAGGCCGTCGAGGCCGACGCGCGCGAGCGTCGCGCGGGCGCGGGCCAGGTCGGCCGGGTCGAACCATCCGACGAGGGAGCGCCATCGCGCGGAATGGGAAAGCCGGCCGAGCACCGTGTTCTCGAGCACGGTGAGACGGCGCAGGAGGTTGAACTGCTGGAACACGAATCCGACGCCGGCCCGGACGCGGCGAAGGGTCTCCGGGGTCGCCCCGGTCACCGCGACGCCGCCGACCTCGACTCGCCCCGCGGTGGGCGTCACGAGACCGTTGAGGCACCGCAGCAGCGTGGACTTCCCCGCGCCGCTCGGCCCGATCAGGGCCACGAACTCCCCCGGGCCGATGTCGAGGTCCACGTCGTGCAGCGCTCGCGAGCCGCCTGGATAGTCCTTGCGAAGGCCCCGGACCCGGATCACCGGCGACCGGCGGTGAAGTGGAAGTGAACGTGGTAGACGACCTGCCCGCCCTCCGGTCCGGTGTTGCACGAGAGGCGGTAGCCGCGCTCGCCGTAGCCGGTGCGCTCCCCCAGCAGGCGCGCGACGTGGACGCAGCGCCCGATCAGCGGGGCATCGCCGGGCTCGAGGCGCGCGATGGATTCGATGTGTCGCTTCGGGATGATCAGCAGGTGGATCGGTGCCTTCGGATACAGATCGCGGAACGCGAGGACGTCGTCGTCCTCGTACGCGATCTCGGCCGGGCTTTCCTTGGCGGCGATGCGACAGAACACGCAGGGCGCGGTCACGGCTCCTCCCGGCTCGTGTATAATGCTCGACGCAAAGGAGAATGACATGGGCACCTGCCCCAAGTGCAAGCTTCGGATCCGGAAGAATGGCAACCACGTCAAGCTGGGGTCGGTCTGGGTCCACAAGATGTGCCCGCCGAAGCCCGCCGCCTCCGCCAAGCGCGCCTAGACTCTCCACCCGCGGTTCATTCGCTCCCCTTCGTCA
>DATJIR010000251.1:0-5008 GCA_035493135.1 Verrucomicrobiia bacterium | reverse complement strand
CAGCGCCCCCGCGGCCTGCCAGGTGGCGCGCGCCTCGCGGGCCAGCATGCCCAGCACCGCGAGCGGCTCCTCGCCCGCGTTGAGCAGCGACTCGAGCAGGGCGAGCGCGGTCCCAGTGTCACGCGCGGAGAGCGCGCGCGTCAGGTCGAACACGTGGCGCAGGCGGTGCTCGCCGACCACCGCGCGCACCTCCGCGACGTCGACGCGCCGGTTCTCGGGCCCGCCCGCGAGGGCCGCCTTCTCGACCTCCCCGACCAGCTGGGTGAGGTCGTCGCCGGAGAGCTCCACCAGCAGGACCGCCGCGTCCTCCGCGAGCTCGTAGCCCAGCCCCTGCGCGTGGGCGAGGAGCCAGCCGGCCAGCGCCCGGCCGGTCGGCGCCGGCGCCGCCACCACCGCCGCCGGCGGGACCGCGCGCAGCAGCCAGTGCCCTCCGTCGAGCGGGGTATCGGCCACCAGGACCAGCGCGGTCGACGGGTTCGGCGTCTTCGCGTAGGCGGCGAGCGGCTCGCCCGCCTTCGCGGTCAGGGCGTCGACCCCGCGCGCGATCACGAGGCGGCGGTCGCCGAGCCACGGCAGCATGAGGGCCGACTGCACGATCGCCTCCGCGCCCGCCGCGCGCGCGTCGAGGACCTCGCGGACGAGCGTGAGCTCGGTCTGGCCGGGGAAGAGGGCGCGGGTCAGCCGGGCGACGGCGTCGTCGAGCAGGAAGGGCTCGGGGCCGTGCAGCAGCGAGATCGGCGACACCCGTCCCGCGTCGGCCCCCTTGACGAATGCCGCGTAGTCCACCTAGAAGCGGTCCACCGCCAGATTGACCACCTTCCGTCCGATCTCGGCCGCGGCCTGCTGCACGGCGCCCTGTCCGCGCGCGATGGTGTCCGACACCTGCCCCGCGACCTGGAAGTCCGAGGTCTCCGACAGGCCCTCCTGCCGCCAGAGCATCGCGCTCCGCCGCACATCGCGAAACTCCACGTTGAGCACCAGCCGGAGCCGGTAGGAGCGCACGTTGGCGCTGGTGTCGAAGCTCAAACCGTCGAGGCTGTAGCCCACCACCTCGCCCTGAAGGACGGCGTCGGCCTCGTCGAGGGGAACCACCTTCACCCGCCCGCCGCTCGAGAAGGCGTTGACCACGCCCGAGGTGATCGCGCTCTCGACCCCGGGCTCGAGGGTCCGGTTCTTGAAGATCGGGACCGCGACGGTCTTGATGTGCTCGGGCAGGCTGCCGCGGGTGCTGTAGCCGCAGCCGGCGAGGAGGATCGCGGCCAGGGCCAGCCCGAGACCGCGCCGGGCCTCAGCCACGGGTCACGATGTTGACGAGGCGGCCCGGCACCACCACCACCTTCGCGATGCGGCGGCCGTCGAGCCACGGGCGCACCTTGTCGTCGGCGAGGGCCTTCTCCCGCACCTCCGCCTCCTGCGCTCCGACGAGGGCGGTCAGGCGGCTGCGCACGCGGCCGTCGACCTGCACCACGATCTCCACCTCGTCGCGGGCCAGCGCGGCGGGGTCCGGCTCCGGCCACCGCTGCTTGAACAGGCTCTGGGAGTGACCGAGGGCGGCCCACAGCTCCTCGGTGATGTGCGGCGAGACCGGCCCCAGCAGGAGGAGGGTGGCCTCGACCGCCTCGCGAAGCAGCCCGGCGCGCTCCTCGCGCGGCATCCCGTCGAGCGAGGCGCGCTCGAACTCGTGGAGCGCGTTGACCAGCTCCATCACCGCGCTGATCGCGGTGTTGAAGTGGAAATCGTGCTCGATGTCGTGGGTGACCTTGCGGATCGTCTCGTGGATCACCCGGCGGAACGCGCGCCCCGCGTCCGACCCCGGCCCCGGGACCGCGCGCGCCGCGGCCCGGAGCTCCGCCAGGTTCGCGTGGACGAAGCGCCACACGCGGTTCAGGAAGCGGGAGGCGCCCTCCACCCCGCGGTCGTTCCAGTCGAGGTCCTTCTCGGGCGGGGCCGCGAAGAGCGAGAACAGGCGCGCGGTGTCGGCTCCGAAGCGACGGATCAGCTCGTCGGGATCCACCACGTTGCCCTTCGACTTCGACATCTTCGCCCCGTCCTTGATGACCATGCCCTGGGAGAGCAGCGCGTGGAAGGGCTCGTCGACCTTGAGCATGCCGAGATCCCGCAGGACCTTGGTGTAGAAGCGGGCGTAGAGCAGGTGCAGCACCGCGTGCTCGATGCCCCCGATGTACTGGTCGACCGGCATCCAGTACGCCACCGCGGCCGGATCGAACATGCCCCGGTCGTAGGTCGGCGAGCAGTAGCGGAGGAAGTACCAGGACGACTCCACGAAGGTGTCCATGGTGTCGGTGTCCCGACGGGCCTTGCCCCCGCACTTCGGACAGGTCGCGTTGACGAACCCCGCCACCTCCGCGAGCGGCGAGCCCCCCTTGCCGCTGATCTGCACGTCGCGCGGGAGCACCACCGGGAGGTTCTCCTCCCGCTCCGGCACCATGCCGTCCTTCTCGCAGTAGAGCACCGGGATCGGAGCGCCCCAGTACCGCTGCCGGCTGATGCCCCAGTCGCGCAGCCGGAAGTTGACCTTGGCCTGGCCGATCCCCTGCGCGACCAGCCAGTCGATCGCCCGTCGCTTGGCCTCCTCGATCCCGAGGCCGTCGAGGAAGCCCGAGTTGATCTTCACCCCGTCGCCGGTGTACGCCTGCTCGTCCACCCAGTCGTCGGGGCGCTTCACGGTGGCGACGATCGGCAGATCGTGCGTCTTGGCGAAGTCCCAGTCGCGCTGGTCCTCGCCGGGCACCGCCATGATCGCCCCGGTGCCGTAGCCCATCAGCACGTAGTCGGCGAGGAAGAGCGGGATCTCCCGTCCGGTGAACGGATTGATCGCCCGCGCCCGCAGGCGACAGCCCCGCTTCGGCCGATCGGTGGCGAGGCGCTCGATCTCCGACTCGCGAGCCACCTCGGCCCGGAACGCGTCGACCGCGCGCCGCTCCTCTGCGTCGGGGACGAGGGTGTCGACCAGTGGGTGCTCCGGGGCCAGGACCGCGTAGGTCATGCCGAACGAGGTGTCGGGGCGCGTGGTGTAGATCGGGATCTTCACGTCGGGGCGCCCGGCCACCGGCAGGGCGAACTCGGCGCCCTCGCTGCGACCGATCCAGTTGCGCTGCATGGTCAGCACCCGCTCGGGCCAGCCGGGGAGCCGGTCGCACCAGTCGAGCAGCTCCTGGGCGTACTCGGTGATCTTGAAGAACCAGCCATCGATCTCCTTGGTGACGACCTCGGAGTCGCAGCGCCAGCAGCGTCCCGCCTCCACCTGCTCGTTGGCGAGGATGGTCTGGCACGAGGGGCACCAGTTCACCCGCGAGCGCCGCCGGTAGGCGAGACCGCGCTCGAGCATGCGGATGAAGACGAGCTGCTCCCACTTGTAGTAGGCGGGATCGCAGGTGGTCACCTCGCGGTCCCAGTCGTAGGAGATGCCCATGCGCTTGAGCTGCGTGCGCATGTTGTCGATGTTCTCGTAGGTCCACACCGCGGGGTGGACCCCGTTGTCGATGGCCGCGTTCTCGGCGGGCAGGCCGAAGGCGTCCCACCCCATCGGGTGCAGCACGTTGAACCCGCGCATCCACTTGTAGCGGGCCAGGAGATCGCCGATCGCATAGACCCGCACGTGGCCCATGTGGATCCGGCCCGAGGGGTACGGAAACATCTCGAGGCAGTAGTACTTGGGCCGGCCCGGCGCCTCGCTCACCTTGAACTGCTTGGCGTCCGCCCAGGCCTTTTGCCACCTGGCCTCGATCTCGGGGAAGGGGTAGCGGTCCGGCCGGTCGTCGAGGGGCATATTGGCTCTGATTTTTGCACGCTTAGGCGGGGGAGGCAAGAAACGGCTCCCCGGGGGCCGATGGCCCCCGGGGGCCGGGGGCGGGCCTACTTCTTCTTCAGGGTCAGGTTGATCGCCTTGGCGGCCTCGTCCGCCTTGGCCACCGACTCGGCGTGCTTGCCGGCGTCGTGCAGCGCCTTGGCCTCCGCGGCCAGGGCCTGCGCCTTCTTCGACGCGTCGTCGGTCTTGCCGGCGGTCGCGTCCTGGATCTGCTTGATCAGGAGCGGGCACTGGTTGGCCAGCGCCGGCGCCACCGCGAACGCCACGATCGCGAGCGCCATCATGAGCATCTTCATAGAACTCACCCCCTTTCGGTTCGGTCCTGCACGCTTAACCCCCCTGGCCCGCGGAAGGTTCCCCCTCTCCCGGAGCGGGGTGGAAGAAATCATAGATGCGCTGCGCCAGCTTCGGGGTGATCTTCGGCACCGAGGCCAGGTCGGCCACCGAGGCCTCGCGAACGCCCTTGGCCGAGCCCAGGGTCTTGAGCAGGCTCGTGCGAAGGGTCGGCCCCACCCCGGGGATCTGGTCGAGCACCGAGGCGATGGCGCGCTTCTGCCGGAGCTTCTTGTGATAGGTGATCGCGAAGCGGTGCGCCTCGTCCCGGATCTTCTGCAGCGCCTGCAGCGCGGGAGAGCCCAGGTCGAGCACGAGCGGCTCGAGCCGGTCCGGGGTGTAGACCTCCTCGGCCCGCTTGGCCAGCGCGGCCAACGGCACGTAGTCGAGGCCCAGGTCCTCGAGCGCCTTGAGGCCGGCGCCGAGCTGGCCGCGCCCGCCGTCGAGCAGGATGAGGTCGGGCATCACGCCCTCGCTCTCGAGCGCGCGGCCGTAGCGGCGGGTCAGCACCTCCTGCATCGAGGCGAAGTCGTCGGTGCCGACGACGGTGCGGATCTTGAACCGCTTGTAGTCGTCCTTCTTCATGTCCCCGTCCTGCCACACCACCATCGAGGCCACCGTCTCCTTCCCCTGGTGGGTGGAGATGTCGAAGGCCTCGATCCGGTGCGGCGGTCCGGGCAGGCCGAGCGAGCGCTCGATGTCCTCGAGGACCACCTGCTGTCGGTTGCCGCGGGCGAGGAGGTGCGTCTGCAGCGCCAGCGCCGCGTTCTCCTCTGCCATCCCCACCAGGTCGCGCTTGCGACCCCGCTGGGGCGCGAGCAGCTCCACGCGTCCGCCGCGGCGCTG
>DATJIR010000250.1:0-17935 GCA_035493135.1 Verrucomicrobiia bacterium | reverse complement strand
CGAAGCTCCAGGGCGACGGCACGCACGCGCTGATCGTCTATCCGTCGAGCCGCTTCTACGACGGGCGCGGCGCGGATCGTCCATGGCTGCACGAGGTGCCGGACAGCATCACCCAGGTGGCGTGGGACTCGTGGGTCGAGATCCCGACCGAGACCGCGGCCAAGATGGGGATCAAGCGCGGCGACCTGGTCAAGCTGACGTCTCCGCACGGCTCCATCGAGCTGCCGGGCTATCCGACCGATCTCGTGCATCCCGGCGCGGTCGCGGTGGCGATGGGGCAGGGACACAAGTTCCCGGGCGCGTTCGCCACCCAGGGCAACGCGGCCACCGGCACCACGAGCCAGGCCGGATACCTCAACGCGGGGGCCAACCCGATCGAGCTGCTGCCCGGAGCCCCGGATCCGGTCTCGGGCGGTCTGCCGCACCTGGTGGTCAAGGTCACCCGCGCCCAGACCGGCGGGCGCCGTCCCCTCGCCATCCCGCAGGCCCAGTTCGACCCGGACGAGCGCGAGATCGCCCAGTGGGTCGGGCTCGGCTCCGCGCGCGAGCTCGAGCTGCGCGGCCGCGCGCCCGAGCACGCCAGCCGCCCGACCATGTACCCGCCGGTCAAGTATCCCGAGTACCGCTGGGGCATGACGGTGGACGTGGATCGCTGCACCGGCTGCCAGGCCTGCGTGCTGGCCTGCCAGAGCGAGAACAACGTGCCGACGGTGGGCAAGGCGCAGGTGGCCTACGGCCGCATCCAGCACTGGATGCGGGTGGAACGCTGGCAGGAAGGCACCGCGGCCCAGCCGGTCAACATGTTCCTGCCCATGTTCTGCCAGCACTGTGAAGTCGCGCCGTGCGAGCCGGTGTGCCCGGTCTACGCGGCCTACCACACCAAGGAAGGTCTCAACGGCCAGGTCTACAACCGCTGCGTGGGCACCCGGTACTGCGGCAACAACTGCCCGTACCACGTGCGGAAGTTCAACTGGTTCAACTACACGTGGGTGGCGCCCCTCGACCTGCAGCTGAACCCGGACGTCACGGTGCGCCAGCTCGGGGTGATGGAGAAGTGCACCATGTGCGTGCAGCGGACGGTGGCGGCCAAGGACCTGGCCCGCGAGGCGGGGCGCACCGTGAAGGACGGGGACATGCAGACCGCGTGTCAGCAGACCTGCCCCACGCAGGCCATCACCTTCGGCAACCTCAAGGACGGGGGCGCGCTGGTCTCGCGGCTCTCGCTCTCGACCCGGAGCTACCACGTGCTCGAGGAGCTCGGGACCACCCCCGCGGTCACGTATCTGAAGAAGGTCGTCCGGGCCGAGCCGGCGGGCGGGCACGACAAGAGCGAGGCGGGGCACAAGGCATGAGCGCGCCGCCCGCGCAGAGCGCGACCCAGGCCACCTGGGCCGACGTCAACCGCGACGTCATCCGCACCATCGGGATGCCGGGCGAGAAGTACTTCGCCTGGATGTGCCTGGTGGCGCTGACGCTGGCGTGCGGGGTCGCGGCCTGGACCTGGCAGATCTGGGTCGGCATCGGGGCGGCCGGCAAGCGCACGCCCCAGATGTGGGCGATGTACATCACCACCTTCGTGTTCTGGATCGGTATCGGCCACGCGGGGACGCTGATCTCCGCGGTCCTCTACCTGTTCCGGGCGCGGTGGCGCACCGCGATCTACCGCGGGGCGGAGGCGATGACCGTCTTCGCGGTCATGACCGCGGGGCTCTTCCCGCTCATCCACGCCGGCCGCATGTGGTTCGCCTACTGGCTGATGCCGTACCCCAACCAGCGCTACCTCTGGCCGAACTTCAAGTCGCCGCTGGTGTGGGACGTGTTCGCGATCTCGACCTACCTGACCATCAGCGTGGTGTTCTTCATCGTGGGCCTGGTGCCCGACATCGCGGCCCTGCGCGACAGCGCGACCGGGGTCAAGCGGAAGATCTACGCGGTGATGTCGCTCGGGTGGGAGGGCTCCGACCAGCAGTGGCGCCACTACCGTCGCGCCTACGGCCTGCTGGCCGCGCTGGCCACCCCGCTGGTGCTCTCGGTGCACAGCGTGGTGTCGTTCGACTTCGCGATGGCCCTCGTCCCGGGCTGGCACTCGACGCTGTTTCCCCCCTTCTTCGTCGACGGCGCCATCTTCTCGGGCTTCGCGATGGTCCTGGTGCTGATCCTCCCGATGCGCTACCTGTTCAACTGGTACGCGTACATCACCGACCGGCACCTCGACGCGATGGCCAAGCTGACCCTGGTCACCAGCCTGGTCCTGAGCTACTTCTACATCTGTGAGGTGTTCACCGCCTGGTACAGCGGCGAGCACTTCGAGCGGGCGAGCGTGTTCGCGAAGGCGACCAAGGAGTACGCGTGGGCCTACTGGGGCATGTACTTCTGCAACTGCCTCGTGCCCCTCGTGCTCCTGAGCCGCAAGGCGCGCGTCAACACCGTGGTCCTGTACGTGGTGTCGATCCTCGTGCTGATCGGGATGTGGCTCGAGCGCTTCAACATCATCGTCCCGGGCCTGGGGCACGACTTCTACCCGTACACCTGGGGCACCTACTACCCGACGGTCACCGACTCCGCGATCATCGTGGGCTCGTTCGCCTGGTTCTTCATCCTGTTCCTCGGCTTCATCCGGGTGATGCCGTCGCTGTCCATCGTGGAGGTGAAGGAAGTGCTGCCCCACCCGCTCAAGCACGCCGCCTCCCACGGGGGACACCACTGATGGCCACCGCGAGCGTGCTGGGCGTCTTCGCCCACGTCGACACCACGGTGCAAGCCATTCGCGATCTGCGGGCCCAGGGCTTCTCGGACCTGACCGTCTACACCCCGGTGCCGGTGGAGGAGATCGAGCACGAGGTCGAGAAGGTGCGGCCACTCTCCGCGGTGCGGCTGTTCACCCTGGTCGGAGCCCTCACCGGAACCGCGACCGGCTTCTTCATCACCATCTGGTCGTCGATGAAGTGGGAGCTGGTCACCGGGGGCAAGGCCCCGGTGTCGATCCCCCCATTCGTGATCATCGCCTTCGAGCTGACGATCCTCCTCGGCGGCCTCGCGAGCGCGCTCGCCGCCCTGATCCTCGGCCGCCTGCCCAAGCTGAAGCCGTCGCCCACCTATGACCCACGCTTCACCCTGGACCGGTTCGGCATCGCGGTGGCGTGCCCGCCCGAGAAGGTGGACGCGGTCCAGTCGGTGCTGTCGACCGCGGGGGCGGAAGAGGTGCGGCGATGATGAAGTGGGTGTTCCTGCTCTGCCTGCTGCTGATCGGCGGGTTCGGGGCGGTCCTGGCCGGGGCGGTGGGATACCGCTGGATGCACAACATGTTCTACACGCAGCGGGTGATGCCGGGGGAGTACAACTTCTCGATGCCCACGGGAAGCCTGCCCCGCAACGGCGGCCAGCTCTACCATTCGCCCGCGGAGCGCGAGGCGGCCGCGGCCCGACGCAACCCGGTGGCCGCCACCGCGGACTCGGTGCGCAAGGGCGGCGAGCTGTTCGCGATCTACTGCACGCCCTGCCATGGCACGTCCGGGCGCGGCGACGGTCCGGTGTCCGCCAAGTTCGTGCCGCCCGCCGACCTCACCAATCCCGATCTGCAGAAGGTGCGGACGGACGGCTACTGGCAGAGCTACCTGTCGGCGGGCGGCGCGGTGATGCCGTCGTACGCGGAGGCCCTCACTCCCGAAGAGCGGTGGCACGTGGTCAACTTCGTCCGCACCCTGGCCAAGCGATGAGCACGATCACCGCCACGCCCGCGAGTCCGGCCCGACCGATGCACCCGTTCCTCGTGCTGCTGGCCGTTCTCGGGATCGTCGCCTTCCTGTACGGCATCAACCAGGGGACGCCCGCGCGCGTGTGGGGGATCTACCTGGTCAACCTGCTCTTCTGGTCGAGCCTGGCGATCACCGGTCCGGCGGTGGCGGGCATGATCCAGGTGACCGAGGGGCGGTGGTCGCCGAGCATCAAGCGCGTCGCGCTCACCACCGCGGGCTTCCTGCCTATCTCGTTCGTGCTGTTCGTGGTGCTCTTCTGGGGCCGGGCCACGCTCTACCCGTGGGTGACCGAGCCGATCCCGATCAAGGCGGTCTGGCTCAACGTCCCGTTCATGGCCCTGCGGATCGGGCTGGGCTCGCTCCTGCTCTACTGGGTCGCGATGCGCCTCGTGAAGTCGGTGCTGGTCGAGGACCAGCCCGGCCACGACACCCCGGCCGCGATCGACCGACGCTTCCGGCTCGCGTCGGTCCTGCTCGTGCTCTACGTGGTCGTGCTCTCGCTGTGGGGCTTCGACCTCCTGATGTCGCTCGACCCGTACTGGTACAGCGGCCTCTTCGGCGGCTACTACGTGGTGACGTCGATGTACCCCGGCTTCGGCCTGGTCACCTATCTCACGATCCGCTCCAACGAGCGGGGGGCGACCCACGTGAGCCCGAGCGCGATCCAGGACGTGGCCAAGCTCACCTTCGCCCTCGCGGTGTTCTGGATGTACTTCTTCTTCTCGCAGTACCTGGTCATCTGGTACGGCAACGTGCCGGCGGAGACCCGCTACGTGGCCCGCCGCTTCTTCGGCCAGCCCTGGGGTTACATCGCGTGGGCCATCTTCATCATCGGCTGGCTGATCCCGTTCTCGTACCTGCTCAAGCGCCTCACCGGCCGTCCGCCCACGCGGCACCAGGTCTTCAAGGTCATCCTCTTCTTCGGATGGATCGCCATCTTCTTCGAGCGAATGCTGCTGGTCTTCCCCGCGCTCCTGCGCGACAACACGGTGCCGATCGGACCGGTAGAGGTCCTGGTCACCCTGGGCTTCTTCGCCCTGTTCGTGCTCAGCCGGAACTGGTTCCTGGCCCGCTACCGGCCGATCCTCGACCTGTCCAAGTAGCCCGCCGACCCGCTCGCGCCCCGCGGTAGAATGTCGGGCGTGATCTCCGTCGAGGAAGCGCTCGACCGCATCCTCTCGCGCGTCGCCGTGCTCGGCGACGAGCGCGTGCCGCTGCCTCGGGCGCTCCACCGGGTGCTCGCCGAGGACGTGGACAGCCCGCGCGACATGCCGCCGTGGCCCGCCTCGTCGATGGACGGCTACGCCCTCCGCAGCGCCGACACCACGAGCGCCGCCGCCGCGGCGCCCGCCCGCCTGGCGGTGGCGGGCCGCGTGCCCGCGGGCGGCGTGGCGGAGCGACCGATCCGCCCCGGCGAGGCGTTCCGCATCTTCACCGGCGCGCCGCTGCCCGAGGAGGCCGACTCGATCATTCCGCAGGAGGACGTGAGCCTGGACGGGCCCACGCTGCTGGTCCCGCGACCGGTACCGGAGGGGGACTTCGTGCGGCCGCGCGGCGAGGACATGCGGCGAGGCGATCGGGTCCTCGATCGGGGCCGGGTCCTGAGCGCGGCCGACGTGGGGCTGCTGGCCACCGTCGGGTGCAGTCCGGTGAGCGTGATCCGACGGCCGCGGGTGGGGATCCTCTCGACCGGCGACGAGCTCGTGGACCTCGGGGGGCGGATCGGCCCCGGCCAGATCCCGAACTCGAACAGCTACTCGCTGATCGCGCAGGTGATCGAGGCGGGCGCGGTGCCAGTCAGCCTGGGCATCGCGGGCGATCGCCTCGAGGACATCGAGGCCCGGTTCCGCTGGGGGATCGGGTGCGACATCCTCATCTCCTCCGCGGGCGTCTCGGTCGGCGAGCACGACTTCGTCAAGGACGCGCTCGCCCGGCTCGGGGCCGAGCAGCACCTCTGGCTCGTCGACATGCGGCCCGGGAAGCCGATCGCGTTCTCCACGATCCCGCAGGACGGCAAGGGGGCGCTCGCGGTGTTCGCGCTGCCCGGCAACCCGGTCTCCGCCATGGTGACCTTCGAGCTCTTCGTGCGCCCCGCCATCCTCCGCATGGCCGGGCACGCTCGCCTGCATCGGCCCACCGTGACCGCACGAGCGGAGGGGCCGATCCGCAACGGCGACCGCCGGCGCGGCTACCTTCGCGTGACCCTGGCGCCCGCGGACGACGGCTACCGCGCCCGGCTCACCGGTACCCAGAGCTCGGGCGTGCTCCGCTCCATGGTCGCGGCCGACGGCCTCGCCATCGTCCCGGGCCAGACCACCATCGCCCCCGACCAGCCGGTGAAGGTGATCCTCCTCCGCTCCGCCTCCTAGCCCCGCTCTCCCGGCCGGCGCCGGGGGAGACGCAGAGTGGCGAATCGGCCGCCGTGTGGTCGTTTGTGGAATGTCAGTCAAAGCCTCGTGAAAATTGACTTTTCAAGAAGGGAGGTGCTACGGTCGAGAGCATGTCGACTCCGCGACGTGACTTCACTGTGGGCACGAGAGGTGTGGCCGCCCTCGCGGTGCTGGCGCTGGCGATGGCCGGCTGCGGCACCGGAGAGAAGGCCCGCCGTGAAGCCGAGATGGCCGCGCTGGTCAAGCAGGTCGACGAGCTGAAGAAGGGCCAGGACCAGATGAGCCGCGAGGTGGGGCGCCTGTCCGGCGAGCTCAAGGCCCTCGACGCGCAGGCCGCGTTCCTGGTGGGCGAGACCAAGGCCTCCGCGCAGGAGCGAGAGCAGCTCAAGGCGGCGCTCCAGCAGCAGGACGGGGCCCTGCGCTCGCTCAAGTCCGGGCTCGACGAGACCAACCAGAAGGTGGCCACGCTCAGCGTCCCGCCGCCCACGCCGGTCGCGCCGAAGCCGGCGCCGCCCACCGCGAAGGACGCGACCCCGGAGAAGCTCTTCGCCACCGCGATGACGAGCTTTCGCGCCGAGGAGCACGGGCAGGCGGTGCTCGAGTTCACCGAGCTCATCGAGAAGTTTCCCAAGCACGCGCTCGCCTCGAGCGCCCAGTACTGGATCGGCGAGGCCTACTACCGCCAGCGCGACTTCAACCAGGCCCTGGCCGAGTTCCAGAAAGTGCCCGATCTCTACCCGCAGAGCCAGTCGGTGCCCGAAGCGCTCCTGAAGGTGGGCATGTGCTACCGCGCGCTGCACGACGTGCCGCGCGCGCGCGAAGCGTGGGAGCAGGTGGTGCGGTCGCATCCGAAGTCCGACGCGGCCACGCAGGCGCGCGCGCTGCTCGTCTCTCTCGGTCGCCCGTCGCGGTGAGCGTGGTTTTGACCCACCTGCCTCGTCCGGTATACTGAAACGCACTGCCCTGATCTGCCATCTGAAGGTGTGGGGCGGACGAGACACGTGACGCACGAGTGTATCCACGACGAGACGGGGCGCAGCACCAGTGCGCCGCGCGCGATCGAGCGCGGCGACGCGGAGTATCCCGCGCACCTGCGCGCGGTGCCGACCGCGCCGGCGACTCTCCACGTGCGGGGAGCGCTCGTCGACGCCGACAGCCTCGCGGTCGCGGTGGTGGGATCGCGTCGCGCGACGCCCTACGGGCTCGCGGCGGCGGAGACGCTCGCCGCGGATCTGGCCGCGCGCGGGGTGACGATCGTGAGCGGGCTGGCGCGCGGCATCGACACCGCGGCCCACCGCGGCGCGCTGCGGGTGGGCGGCCGCACCATCGCGGTCCTCGGCTCGGGCGTGGACGTGGTGTACCCGCCGGAGAACGCGCGGCTCGCGGAGGAGATCGCGGAGCGCGGTGCGCTGGTCTCGCAGTTCGCGCCGGGAATGCCGCCGCTGCCGCATCACTTTCCGACGCGCAATGCGGTGATCGCGGGGCTCTCGCTCGCGGTGGTGGTCGTGGAAGCGGCGGAGCGGAGCGGCTCGCTGATCACCGCGCGCCTCGCGGCCGAGCTGGGGCGTGAGGTCTTGGCCATGCCCGGCCGGGCCACCGCGCCGGAGAGCCGCGGGGCCAACCGCCTGATCCAGGACGGGGCCGCGCTCGCGCTGGGCTGGGAGGACGTGGTGGCCGCGCTGCCCGAGCGATGGAGGGCCTGTCTCGACACGAGGGGGACAATCGGAGCCGCGGGAGAGAGCGCGGCCGGGCGGGAGCGTCGCGCCGCGCCCGACGAGCCGGCGGCACGACCGGGCCCGGCGACGCGGCAGGTGCTGTCGCTGCTCGGCGACGACCCGGTGGAGATCGACCAGGTGATCGAGCGGAGCGGGCTCGGCGCCGGGCCGGTGTCGGCGGTCCTGCTCGATCTCGAGCTCGAGGGACGGGTACGACAGATCGAGGGCAAGCGGTTCGTCCGAGTCGGACGGGCATAGGAGGCGCGCTGGTGGCGAAGAGAAGTCTGGTGGTGGTCGAGTCACCCACCAAGGTCAAGACGATCCAGAAGTATCTGGATTCGAAGTACGTCGTCAAGGCCTCGATGGGGCACGTCCGCGACCTGCCCAAGTCCAAGCTCGGGGTCGACGAGAAGAAGGGCTTCAAGCCGGAGTACAAGGTGCTGCCGGCCAAGAAGAAGGTCCTCGACGAGCTCAAGAAGGCGGCCGAGAAGGTGGACGCGCTCTACATCGCCACCGACCCGGACCGGGAAGGGGAGGCGATCGGCTGGCACCTGGCCCAGGAGCTCGGGATCAGCAAGAGCAAGACGCACCGGATCATGTTCAACGAGATCACGGAGCGCGCGGTGAAGGCCGCCTTCCTGCACCCGGGCAAGATCGACACCAACAAGGTCAACGCCCAGCAGGCGCGGCGGGTGCTGGATCGCCTGGTCGGCTACAAGCTCTCGCCGCTGCTGTGGGAGAAGATCCGCCGGGGGCTCTCGGCCGGGCGCGTGCAGTCGGTGGCGGTGCGCCTCATCACCGAGCGCGAGCGCGAGATCGCGGCCTTCGTGCCGGTGGAGTACTGGTCGCTGCACGCCCACCTCAAGGGCAAGAACCCGCCCGACTTCACGGCCACCCTCAAGGAAGTGAAGGGCCAGAAGGCGGATCTGCCGAACGAGGCGGAGACGATGGCGGTGATGACCGCGCTCCACGGCGCGGCGTGGACGGTGAAGTCGGTGACGCGCGGCGAGCGACGCCGGAACCCGGCGCCGCCCTTCATCACCTCCACGCTCCAGCAGGACGCGAGCCGCAAGCTCCACTTCAGCGCCAAGAAGACCATGATGCTGGCCCAGCAGCTCTACGAGGGCGTCGAGCTCGGCGAGGAAGGCGCGGTGGGCCTCATCACCTACATGCGGACCGACGCGGTGCGGGTGGCCGCGGAGGCGCAGGACGAGGCCCGCCAGTGGGTGGCCGGGCGCCTGGGCCAGGAGTACCTGCCGGACACGCCGCCCACCTACAAGGCCAAGAAGAGCGCGCAGGAGGCCCACGAGGCGGTGCGGCCGAGCTCGGTGGCGCGGGAGCCGAAGGCGGTGGCCCGCTTCCTCAGCCGAGACCAGCTCGCCCTCTACCGGATCATCTGGGAGCGCTTCCTGGCCAGCCAGATGCTGCCCGCGGTCTACGACACGGTGGCCGCCGACATCCAGGCCGGGGACTGCCTGTTCCGGGCCCAGGGCTCGACCCTCAAGTTCCCCGGCTTCACCGCGGTCTACATCGAGTCGCGCGAGGCCACCGACGTGGAGCCCGAGGAGGAGGCGGAGGCGGTGGTGCCGCCCCTCACCGTCGGCGAGGTGCTCAAGCTCCTCGCCCTCGACCCCAAGCAGCACTTCACCCAGCCGCCGCCGCGCTACACCGAGGCCTCGCTGGTGAAGACGCTGGAGGAGCGCGGCATCGGGCGGCCGTCGACCTACGCGCAGATCCTCGGGACCATCCAGGAACGGGAGTACGTCCGCCGCGAGAAGGGCACGCTCTACCCGACCGAGCTCGGTATGCAGGTGACGGACATGCTCGTGCCCCACTTCCCCGAGGTGATGGACGTCGAGTTCACCGCCCAGCTCGAGGAATCCCTCGACAAGATCGAGGAAGGGGACGCGGACTGGCAGGCGACCGTGGGGGCCTTCTACAAGGAGTTCGCCAAGGACCTCAACAAGGCCGGCAAGAAGATGGACAACGTCAAGGTCGGCATCGACGCGGGGCAGGAGTGCCCGGAGTGCGGCAAGCCGCTGCTCGAGAAGTGGGGGCGCTTCGGCAAGTTCCTCGCCTGCTCCGCCTATCCCGACTGCAAGTTCACCAAGGATATGAGCGGGGGGCGCGAGCGGCCGGCCGACGAGCCCACCGACGAGATCTGCCCGACCTGCAGCCGGCCGATGGTCATCAAGCACGGCCGCTTCGGTAAGTTCATCGCCTGCTCGGGCTATCCCGAGTGCAAGACCACCAAGCCGGTCACGCTCGGGATCACGTGCCCGCAGACCGGGTGCGGCGGTCAGCTGGTGGAGAAGCGCACCCGGAAGGGCAAGACGTTCTACGCGTGCACGAACTATCCGACCTGCACGTTCGCGGTCTGGACGCGGCCGGTGCCCGAGCCGTGCCCCAAGTGCGCGGCGCCGTTCCTGACCGAGCGGATCGCGCGGGGCGGGAAGATCACCCGGCAGTGCCTCCGCGAGGAGTGCGGCTACCGGCAGGAAGTGGCGCCCACGGTCGCGTGAGCGGCGGATGGACGCGGCGGTTGGCTCGTTCCTCGAGTACCTGGGTGTGGAGCGCGGATCGTCGCCCCACACCCTTCGCGGCTACGCGACGGACCTGACCGAGTTCGCCCGTTTCCTGGCCGACGAGAAGATCGGCGGCCTCGCGGAGGCGGACACCCGGGCGGTCCGGGCGTACCTGGCGCGCCTGCACCAGCGCCGGCTGTCCAAGGCCACCATCGCGCGCAAGCTGGCCGCGGTCCGCAGCTGCTTCCGCTTCATGGCCCGCCGCGGCGCGCTCGAGGTGAACCCGGCGCGCCAGGTGAGGAGCCCGCGGCTGGGACGCCGGCTGCCGTCGTTCCTGCCCAAGGACGAGGCCACCCAGCTCCTGGACGCGGCGCCCGCGGCCGGGGCGGAGGGCCGGCGGGACCGCGCCCTGGTGGAGCTGCTCTACGCGAGCGGCCTGCGGGTCGCCGAGTGCTGCGGCCTGGACGTGGACGATCTCGACGAGGGCCGCCGCACCGTGCGCGTGCTCGGCAAGGGCGACAAGGAGCGGGTGGTGCCGGTGGGCGAGACCGCGCTCGAGGCGCTGGCCGCCTACCTGGCGATGCGGGGCCGGGCGCGCGGCGCCCTGTTCAGGAACGCCCGCGGGGGGCGCCTGACCACCCGGAGCGCTCTCCGCATCGTCAAGGGCCTGGCCCGGCGGGCCGGCCTCGGCCAGCGGGTCACCCCCCACACCCTGCGCCACAGCTTCGCCACCCACATGCTGGGGGAGGGGGCGGACCTCCGGCTGATCCAGGAGCTGCTCGGCCATAGCCGCCTCTCGACCACTCAGCGGTACACTCACGTGAGCCCGGAGCACCTGATGCGGGTGTACGATGCGGCGCATCCCCGGGCCACCTGAGAGGAACCGCTCGAAGCGATGACGTCCACCGGCTCCGTGATTCACGCCACCACCGTCGTCTCCGTCCGGCACCGCGGGCGGGTCGCGGTGGCCGGGGACGGGCAGGTCTCGGTGGGCCAGACCATCATGAAGGCGGGCGCCCGCAAGGTGCGCCGGATGTATCACGACCGGGTGCTGGTCGGCTTCGCGGGCGCGGCCGCCGACGCGTTCACGCTCTTCGCCCGTTTCGAGGCGAAGCTCGAGGAGCACCGGGGCAACCTCGCCCGCGCCGCGGTGGAGCTGGCCAAGGAGTGGCGCATGGACCGGGTGCTGCGGCGGCTGGAGGCCCTGCTCGCGGTGGCGGACGCGGAGTCGACTTTCATCCTGTCCGGCACTGGCGACGTGATCGAGCCCGACGACGGTCTGGTCGGCATCGGCTCCGGTGGGCCCTACGCGCTGGCCGCGGCGCGGGCCCTGTGCGCGCACTCCGAGCTGGACGCGCCCCAGATCGCCGAGCAGTCCCTCAAGATCGCGGCCGGCATCTGCGTCTACACCAACGATCAGATCACGGTGCTCACCCTCTGATGGGCCCGATGACCGGCCTCACGCCCGTCCAGATCACCTCCGAGCTCGACCGCTACATCGTCGGGCAGCAGAAGGCCAAGCGGGCGGTGGCGATCGCGCTCCGCAACCGCTGGCGGCGGCAGAACCTGCCCCCGGAGCTGCGGGACGAGGTGGCGCCGAAGAACATCATCATGATCGGGCCCACCGGGGTCGGGAAGACCGAGATCGCGCGCCGGCTGGCCAAGCTCGCCCAGGCCCCGTTCCTCAAGGTGGAGGCCTCGAAGTACACCGAGGTGGGCTACGTGGGGCGCGACGTGGAGTCGATGATCCGCGACCTCACCGAGCTGGCCGTGACCATGGTGAAGGCGGAGATGGCCGCCGCGGTGCGGGAGCGGGCGGAGGGCCTGGCCGAGGACCGGCTGCTCGACCTCCTGCTGCCCCGTCGCCCGGGGGAAGCCTTCGTCAGCGGCACGCTCGAGGAGGTCTCTCCCGACGCCTCGCGCGACGCCACCCGGGACAAGCTCCGCGCCCAGCTGCGCTCCGGCAAGCTCGACGAGCGCCCGATCGAGATGGACGTGCAGGCGCAGGCGGGGCCCATGTTCGAGGTGTTTCCCGGTCAGGGCATGGAGGAGATCGGGATCAACCTGAAGGACATGCTCGCGAACCTCATGCCCGGGCGCACCCGTCGACGGCGGGTCAAGATCGGGGAGGCGCGGCGCCTCCTCGCCCAGGAGGAGGCCCAGAAGCTGGTGGACGTCGACGAGGCGGTGGGCCAGGCGATCCGCCGGGTGGAGAACTCCGGGATCGTGTTCCTCGACGAGCTGGACAAGATCGCGGGCCGGGAGGGCGGCCGGGGCCCGGACGTCTCGCGCGAGGGCGTGCAGCGGGACCTCCTGCCGATCGTGGAGGGGTCGACCGTCACCACCAAGTACGGGATGGTCCGGACCGATCACATCCTGTTCATCGCGGCGGGGGCCTTCCACGTGGCCAAGCCGGCCGACCTGATCCCCGAGCTGCAGGGCCGGTTCCCGATCCGGGTCGAGCTGGAGCCCTTGACGCAGCACGATTTTATCCGCATCCTGAGCGAACCTCAGAACGCCCTGACCCGGCAGTACGTGGAGCTCTTGAGGACGGAAGGAGTGGCGCTGCGCTTCACCGAGGACGCGGTCGAGGCCATCGCCGAGATCGCGTGCACCGTGAACCAGCGCGCGGAGAACATCGGGGCTCGTCGCCTGTACACGGTGATGGAGCGCCTCCTGGAGGACGTCTCCTTCGACGCACCCGACATGAGCGGGCAGGAGCTCGTGGTCGACGCGGAGTACGTGCACTCGCACCTCGCCGACGTGGTGAAGGACGAGGATCTCTCCCGCTACATCTTATAAGGACGAACGAGCGGACGATGGCTAACCCCGAGCTGATCCAGCGCGCCGAGGTGCTGATCGAGGCGCTGCCGTATATCCGCGCCTTCCAGGGCAAGACCCTCGTGATCAAGTACGGAGGCGCGGCCATGGAGCAGGCCGACCTCAAGGAGCAGTTCGCCAAGGACGTGCTCCTGCTCCGGCTGGTCGGCATCCGCCCGGTCATCGTGCACGGCGGGGGGCCGCAGATCGGGGCGCTGATGAAGCGGCTCGGCAAGGAGCCCCGCTTCGTGGGGGGCATGCGCGTCACCGACGAGGAGACGGTCCAGATCGTCGAGATGGTGCTGGTCGGCAAGATCAACAAGGAGATCGTGGGCCTGATCAACCTGCACGGGGGGCGGGCGGTGGGGCTCTCCGGCAAGGACGCGAGTCTCCTGCGGGCCCGCAAGCGCCTGCACCGGCTGCCCGACGGCACCACCGCCGACATCGGTCTGGTCGGCGAGGTGGAGGCGGTCAATCCCGAGCCGATCCGGCTGCTGGAGGAGAACGGGTTCATCCCGGTGATCGCGCCGGTCGGGGTGGGAGAAGGCGGCGAGACCTACAACATCAACGCGGACCTGGTGGCGGGCGACGTGGCCGCCGCGCTGTTCGCGGAGAAGCTCATCCACCTGACCGACGTGACCGGCATCAACGGGGAGGACGGGCGACTGGTCTCGACCCTGACCAAGCGCGACGCGGAGCGGCTGATCAAGGCGGGGGTCATCGACGGGGGCATGCTCCCAAAGGTGGAGTCCTCGCTGCGGGCTCTCACCGGCGGGGCCCAGAAGGCCCACATCATCGACGGCCGGGTCCCCCACGCGATCCTCCTCGAGGTGCTGACCAAGTCAGGTATCGGAACGGAAATAGTTCTGTGAGCCGCAGCCGAAGGCGAGGCGATCGCATTTGAAGCGGGGTTATCGCATCGGCGCGCAGACGGTGTACATGACAAGGCGAGGCCCGAGACCATGACGGACACCAAGACGCTGATCGAGTGGGCGGACAAGCACCTGATGTATACCGCCAAGCGCGCCCCGGTGGCGCTGGTGCGCGGTGAAGGGGTGCGGGTGTGGGACAGCGACGGCAAGGAGTACCTCGACTTCACCGGCGGCATCGCGGTGACCGCGCTCGGCCACAGCCACCCCAAGGTGGTGGGCACGATGCGCGAGCAGGCCGCGACCCTGCTCCACGTCTCCAACCTCTTCTACATCCCGCAGCAGACCCAGCTCGCCAAGCTGCTCTGCGACCACTCCTTCGCGGACCGGGTCTTCTTCTCGAACTCGGGCGCGGAGGCCAACGAGACCGCGATCAAGCTCGCGCGCAAGTGGGCCAAGGAGCACGGGGCCAGCGACCGCGGGGACATCATCACGATGCGGGGCGGCTTCCACGGCCGCACTCTGGCCACCGTCACCGCCACCGCGCAGGAGAAGTACCATCACGGGTTCGAGCCGCTGCCGGGCGGGTTCAAGTACGTGCCCTTCAACGACCTGCGCGCGGTGGAGCGGGCCATCGACAGCCACACCGCCGCGGTCATGGTCGAGCCGATCCAGGGCGAGGGCGGGATCAACATCCCGGACGACGGCTATCTGCCCGGCCTCCGCAAGCTCTGCGACGAGGCCGGCATCCTCCTGGTGCTGGACGAGATCCAGACCGGCATGGGCCGCACCGGCCGGCTCTGGGGCTACGAGCACTCCGGGATCGAGCCCGACATCATGACCCTGGCCAAGGCCCTCGCCAACGGGGTGCCGATCGGCGCCACCCTGGCCACCGAGAGCGTGGCCTCCGCGTTCACCCCCGGGACCCACGGCTCCACCTTCGGCGGCAACCCCTTCGTCACCGCGGTCGGCCTCACCGTCTTCACCACCTTGATGGAGGAGCGGCTGCCGGAGCGGGCCGCCGCCACCGGCCGTCTCCTGCGCGAGCAGCTCGAGGCGGTGCGGGCGCGCCAGCCCAAGGTCGCGACCGCGGTCCGGGGCCGGGGTCTGCTGGTCGGCATGGACCTGGTGCCGCCGGTCGGCGACGTGATCTCGGCCTGCCGCCAGCGGGGCCTGCTCGCGCTGAGCGCGGGCGACAACACGCTGAGGCTCGCGCCGCCCCTGGTGGTGGACGAGGCCTCGGTGCGGCACGCGGTCGAGATCATCGACCAGGCGCTGGCCGGCTTCGGGCGGTGAAGCACTTCCTGTCGATCCGCGACCTGGCGCGGGAGGACCTCCCGCGCCTCTTCGCGCTCATGGCCGAGCTCAAGGCCCGGACCAAGGCGCGCGATCGCTCGACCCCGCTCCCCGGTCGGACGATGGCGCTCATCTTCGAGAAACCGTCGCTGCGCACGCGCGTCACGTTCGAGGTCGCGATGATCCAGCTGGGGGGCGCGGCGGTGTACCTGGCCGCGCAGGAGATCGGGATGGGCAAGCGCGAGTCGGTGCCCGACGTGGCCCGCAACCTCTCGCGGTGGGTGGACGTGGTGGCGGCCCGGGTGTTCTCGCACAAGACCCTCGAGCAGCTCGCGGCCAACGCCTCCATCCCGGTCATCAACGGCCTCTCGGACCTCGAGCATCCCTGCCAGGCCATGGCCGACTTCTTCACCCTCTGGGAGCGCGGCATGGACCTGGCCAAGCTGCGGCTGGCCTGGGTGGGCGACGGCAACAACGTGTGCAACTCGCTCCTGCTGGTGGGATCGATGCTGGGCGCCACCTCGGTGGTGGCCACCCCGCCGGGCTACGAGCCGGACCCGGCGGTGCTCGAGGCCTGTCGCGCGATGGGCGGGCGCGTGCGGCTCACCACCGAGGCCCGCGAGGCGCTCGAGGACGCCGACGTCGTCTACACCGACACCTGGATCAGCATGGGGCAGGAGGGAGATCGCGAGCAGCGGCTCGAGGCGTTCCAGCGCTACCAGCTCAACGACCGGCTCCTGGGCTTCGCCCCCGGCAACGCGCTGGTCATGCACTGCCTGCCCGCCCACCGCGGCGAGGAGATCACCGACGCGGTGCTCGACGGTCCGCGCAGCCTGATCCTGGAGCAGGCCGAGAATCGCCTGCACGCGCAGAAGGCCATCATTCTCAACCTGCTGGGTGGGGACCAATCGTGAACAAGACGGTCAAGAAGGTCGTGCTCGCGTACTCGGGAGGCCTCGACACGTCGGTCATCCTCCGCTGGCTCATCGAGACCTACCGCTGCGAGGTCGTGGCCTACTGCGCGGACCTGGGCCAGGGCGAGGAGCTGATCCCGGTGAAGGAGAAGGCGCTTCGCACCGGAGCGTCCACCGTGCACATCGTCGACCTTCGGGAAGAATTCGTTCGCGACTTCGTGTTCCCGATGCTGCGGGCCAACGCGGTCTACGAGGGCTCCTACCTGATGGGCACCTCGATCGCGCGGCCGCTCATCGCCAAGGCCCAGGTGGACGTGGCGCGAAGAGAGTCGGCGGACGCGGTGAGCCACGGGGCCACCGGCAAGGGCAACGACCAGGTGCGCTTCGAGCTGACCTACGCGGCGCTGGCCCCCGAGCTGACCGTGATCGCCCCGTGGCGGGAGTGGGACCTCAACTCGCGCACCGCCCTGATGGAGTTCGCGCGTCACCACGACATCCCGGTCCCGGTGAGCACCGAGCGGCCGTACTCGACCGACCGCAACCTCTTCCACATCTCGTTCGAGGGCGGCATCCTCGAGGACCCGTGGAACGAGCCGCCGCCCAAGATGTTCCTGCTCACCAACTCCCCGGAGTCGGCGCCGGACGTGCCGGTCTACGTCGAGGTCGAGTACGAGGCGGGCAACCCGGTCGCGGTGGACGGGCGGCGGCTCTCTCCCGCCGCGCTGCTCGAGGCGGTGAACCGCCTGGGCGGTGAGCACGGGATCGGCCGAGTGGACCTGGTGGAGAACCGCTTCGTGGGCATGAAGTCGCGCGGCGTCTACGAGACGCCCGGGGGCACCATCCTGCACGCGGCCCACCGCGCCCTGGAGTCGATCACGCTCGACCGCGAGGTGCTCCACCTGCGGGACTCGCTGGTGCCCCGCTACGCGGAGATGATCTACTACGGCTTCTGGTTCAGCCCGGAGCGCGAGGCGGTGCAGGGTCTGGTGGACGCCGTGCAGCGGGACGTGACCGGCACCGTCCGCCTCAAGCTCTACAAGGGCACCGTCACCGTGGCGGGGCGAAAGTCGCCGCGATCCCTCTACCGGACCGACTTCGTGACGTTCGAGGCGGACCAGGTCTACCGGCAGCGCGACGCCGAGGGCTTCATCAATCTCAACGCGCTCCGCCTGAAGATCCGGGCCCTGCGGGACCGCG
This sequence comes from Verrucomicrobiia bacterium, assembly GCA_035493135.1. Classification (GTDB taxonomy): domain Bacteria; phylum Methylomirabilota; class Methylomirabilia; order Rokubacteriales; family CSP1-6; genus CAMLFJ01. The sequence goes on along the minus strand of DATJIR010000250.1, from coordinate 454 downwards.
TCCGGTAGGCGGCCCGGCGCTCTCGTGATGCGGGTGCACGTGGCGCTGAGCCCGTCCGAGTTCGCCGACGCCCCGGTCTCCGGCCGCGCCGTGCTGGCCGTCGACGTCCTGCGCGCGACCAGCGCGGCGGTGGCGGCCTGCGAGGCGGGCTGCCGGCGGGTGGTGCCGGTGCCGGACGAGGCGGCCGCGGAGGCGCGGCGCGACGGGGCCGGCGTCGTGCTGGCCGGCGAGCGCGGCGGCCACGCGATCCCCGGCTTCGATCTCGGCAACTCCCCGGAGGAGTTCACCCGGGCCCGGGTGGAGGGGCGCACCGTGGTCCTCACCACCACCAACGGCACCGCGGCGATGATGCGGGCCGCCGCCGGCGCCGCCGCGGCGCTCGCCGCGCTCCCCAACGTGAGCGCGGCGGCGGGCTGGGCGCGCGCCCAGGGGCGCGACGTGACGATCCTGTGCG
>DATJIR010000249.1:0-7298 GCA_035493135.1 Verrucomicrobiia bacterium | reverse complement strand
GGTGCTGGGCCCCGGCATGCTCAACGTGATGCTCTCGCTCACCATCGTGCTGATCCCGTACATCTCGCGGGTCGCCTACATGGCCACCGTCACCGTGAAGAGCGAGCTGTTCGTGGACCAGGCGCGGGTGTCGGGGGCGCGCCCGCGCCAGATCCTGTTCCACCACATCCTGCCCAACACGCTCTCCCCGGTGATCGTCTACGGCAGCACCCTGGTGGGCATCTTGATCGTGCTCGGGGCGGGGCTCTCCTTCCTCGGGCTCGGGATCACCCCGCCGCGGCCGGACTGGGGCATCATGTGCTCCGACGGGCGCAACTTCCTCTCGGTCGCGCCGCACGTCTCGGCGGTGCCCGGGATCATGCTGATCCTGGTCGCCATGTCCTTCAACATCGTCGGGGACGGGCTGCGGGACGCGCTCGACCCGAAGCTCCGCAAGTGAGCCTCGCGGTGAGCGACACGCTCCTCGAGGTCGACGACCTCCACACCCACTTCCACCTCAAGAACAAGACGGTGCGGGCGGTGAACGGGGTCTCGTTCGCGATCAAGCGCGGGGAGATCGTGGGGATCGCGGGCGAGTCGGGGGCGGGCAAGAGCGTGGCCTGCCTGTCGATCCTGCGTCTGGTGCCGAGCCCCGGGCGGATCGAGCGCGGCCGGATCCTCTTCTCGGGCGAGGATCTGCTCACCAAGAGCGACCGGCAGATGCGGGACCTGCGGGGCCAGACCGTCTCGATGGTGTTCGAGGACCCGCTGAACTCCCTGGACCCGGCCTACACGGTGGGCAGCTTGATCGGGGAGGCCCTGATCCTCCACAAGGGCCTGTCCAAGCGCGCGGCCCGGACCAAGGCGGGGGAGCTGCTGCGGCTGGTGGGCATTCCGGACCCGGAGCGACGGCTCGACAACTACGCCCACGAGCTGTCGGGCGGCATGCAGCAGCGGGTGATGATCGCGATCGCGCTCTCCTGCGACCCGGCGCTGCTGATCGCGGACAACCCGACCACCGCGCTCGACGTGACCATCCAGATCCAGATCCTCGACCTGGTGAAGCAGCTGCGCGACCGGCTTGGCATGGGCGTGCTGTGGATCACCCACGATCTCGGGGTGGTGGCCAAGCTCTGCGACCGGGTGGTGATCATGTACGCGGGTGAGGTCATGGAGCAGGGCCGGGTGTACGACGTGCTGAAGCACCCGCGGCATCCGTACACGCGCCGGCTCATCGACGCGCTGCCGAAGCTCGGGCGCCCCGATCAGCGGCTCCTGCCGATCGAGGGGCGCCCGCCCGATCCCGCGAACCTGCCCGCGGGTTGCCCCTTCGCGCCGCGCTGCCACCGGGTCCGCCCGGAGTGCGAGGCGGGCGAGGTGCCGCTCGTCGAGACCGGCGGCGGGCACGCGGTTCGCTGTCTGTTCCCGGAGGCGTGAGATGACGATCGCCGCGCCGCCCGAGCTGGAGGTGCCCATTCTGCTGGAGGTGAAGAATCTGGTGAAGCACTTCCCGGTGCGCCGCGGGCTGTGGGCGAGCGGCCCGCCCGCCGCGGTGCGCGCGGTGGACGGCATCAGCTTCGACATCCGACGTGGCGAGACGGTGGGCCTGGTCGGCGAGTCCGGCTGCGGCAAGACCACGACCGGGCGCATGATCATGAAGCTCATCGCCCCGACCTCGGGGGAGATCCGCTTCGAGGGCAAGTCGATCGGGGGCATCCCGTTCGAGGAGGAGCGCGCCTACCGCCGCCACGTGCAGATGGTGTTCCAGGATCCGTACTCGTCGCTGAACCCCCGGATGACGGTGGGCTCGATCATCGGCTATCCGATGCGGATCCAGAACGCCTACCCCGGGCCCGCGCGCGACGCCCGCATCCGGGAGCTGCTGGAGCTGGTCGGTCTCTCCCGCTACCAGGCGAGCTGGTATCCGCACGAGTTCAGCGGGGGCGAGCGCCAGCGGGTGGGCATCGCGGCCGCGCTTGCCCTCAACCCGAAGTTCGTGTTCTGCGACGAGCCGGTCTCCTCGCTCGACGTCTCGGCCCAGGCGCAGATCCTGAATCTCCTGAAGGACGTGCGCCAGGAGTTCAACCTCACGATCCTCATCGTGACCCACAACCTGAGCGTGGTGGAGTACCTGAGCGATCGGGTGGTGGTGATGTACCTCGGCAAGATCGTCGAGGTGGCCAGCACCGCCGATCTCTACCGCGAGACGCTCCACCCCTACAGCAAGGCCCTGGTCTCCGCGATCCCCACCCCGGATCCGGACGTGGAGCGCGAGCGGGAGCAGATAATTCTGAGAGGGGAGATCCCGAGCCCGCTCAATCCGCCGAGCGGGTGCCGCTTCCATAGCCGCTGCCAGGCCTACATCGGCGACGTCTGCCGAGACGTCGAGCCGGAGCTGCGCGAGGTGCGCCCCGGCCACTTCACCGCCTGTCACCTCTACTCCGGGCTCAGCGCGTCGCCGGCCGCGCCCGGAGCGTCCCGCGCCGCCGGCCAGCTCGTGTAGCGTCAAGGAGGACACCACCATGCCCGTCTCGCTGCCCACCCCGGACCAGCTCAAGCGCATCGCCGAGAAGATGAACCTCTCGCTCACCGAAGCCGACGTGGCGTCGTTCATCGGCCTGATGAAACCGAGCATCGACGGCTACAACGTGGTCGACCAGCTCCCGGACAACCTGCCCACGGTGAAGTACCCGCGGACGCCGGGGTACCGGCCCCAGCCCGAGGAGAACGCGCACAACGCCTGGTACTACAAGTCGAAGATCGAGGGCGCGCCCCAGGGCAAGCTCAAGGGCAAGCGCCTCGTGATCAAGGACAACGTGATGGTCGCGGGCGTGCCGATGATGAACGGGGCGTCGATCCTCGAGGGCTACACCCCCGAGATCGACGCCACCGTGGTCACGCGCATCCTCGACGCGGGCGGCACCATCCTCGGCAAGGCCCACTGCGAGTACTACTGCCTCTCCGGGGGCAGCCACACCAACGCGACGGGGCCGGTGCACAACCCCTACAAGAAGGGCTACTCGGCGGGCGGCTCCTCGTCGGGCAGCGCGGTGCTGGTGGCGCTCGGCGAGGCCGACATGGCCATCGGCGGCGACCAGGGCGGCTCGATCCGCATGCCCGCCTCGTTCTGCGGCATCTACGGGATGAAGCCGACCCACGGGCTCGTGCCCTACACCGGCATCATGCCGATCGAGATCTACGTGGACCACACCGGCCCGATGACCGCCACGGTGGCCGACAACGCCCTGCTCCTGGAGGTCATCGCGGGGCCGGACGGCTACGACCCGCGGCAGTTCGCGCCGAAGGTCCACCCCTACACCCAGCTGCTCGGCGGGGGTGCGAGCCGGCTGCGCATCGGGGTGGTGAAGGAGGGCTTCGGCCACCCGCAGTCGGAGGCGGTGGTGGACGCGAAGGTTCGGCAGGCCGCGGATCTGTTCAAGCGCCTCGGCGCGACGGTCACCGACGTCTCGATCCCGGCGCACCTGCTGGCGGGCGCCCTCTGGCTGCCGATCGGGGTCGAGGGGCTCACCCAGACGATGATGTGGGGCGACGGCTACGGGGTGAGCCGTCAGGACCTCTACGTGACCAGCCTGATGGACCACCAGCGCGGCTGGCGGCGGCGCGCCGACGAGCTGTCCGAGACCGCCAAGCTCTTCACGATGCTCGGCACCTACATCAACGAGCAGCACGGCACGCGCTACTACGGCAAGGCCATGAACATCACCCGGCGGCTCACCGCGGCCTACGACGCGGCGCTGGCCGACTGCGATCTCCTGCTGATGCCGACCACCCCGATGAAGGCCCAGGCGATGCCGGCGCCGGGGGCACCGCGCGAGGAGTACGTCGGGGGCGCGCTCAACATGATCACCAACACCGCGCCGTTCGACATCACCCACCACCCCGCGATGGCGATCCCGTGCGGCATGGCCGACGGGCTGCCGGTGAGCGTGATGCTGGTGGGGAAGCACTGGGACGAGCCGACGATCTACCGCGCCGCCCACGCGTTCGAGCAGGCGGGCGACTGGAAGGCCATGTAGCCGGGCGGCCCAGAGGCAGCGGCGCAGTCTCAGGGGATGGTCGGCACCGCGCACATGGCCGCGAGCTCCGGCGCGGTGACCACCTCCTCGAAGCCGCGGGCCGAGGCGCGGAGGTAGCGCTCGCTCGGGGGCGCCTCGGGTCCGCGGGCCAGCGCCTCGTGGATCACCCGGCCGGCGAGCGTGCCCTTGGCCCTCAGGTCGAGGCCGAGCAGGTGGGCGAAGGTGATCGCGATGTCCGCGTTGCCGACCGGAGCGGTGTCCACGAAGCCCTCCTTGAAGTCGGGTCCGGCCGCGGCCATGAAGTTGAACGTGTCGAACGTGTCGCTGCGGTTGAAGCTGCCGTGCATGCCCTGGCCCTGCTGGAGGTTGTTGTCGGCGATCTCTACCCCGGTCATGAAGCGATTGCCGGGCTCGGTCGCGAAGCCACGGAAGTTCAGGACCACCGCCGGCGTGGGCAGCGCGGCCGAGCCCCGGAGGCTGATGGCGCTGAGCGGCAGCGTGCCCGGCACCTCGCCGTAGGCGTCGTCGACGAAGATGCCGCCGGTGTAGTCCTGCGCGGCCAGCAGCGCGACGATGCGCTGGAGGAGCGCCGGGTCGCGGTCCGGAAGGTAGATCAGGTCCGAGCCCCCGTTGGCCGCCACCACGATGCTGGCGTCGGGGGGCGCGTCCGTGGGGCCGCCGACGCGGCCGGTGCCGCCGAGCAGGCCGTTGCCCCTGACCGGGCGCGCCCGCGCCGTCGCGGTGGCCTGCTCGATGGTCAGGTCCACCCGCTGGTACATGGGCCGACCGTCCACCGTGACCCGGCTGTCGGGATCGAAGAGCGGCAGGTCGAGGCCCCGGGCCAGGTCGATGGCCACGAAGCCGGGTGGCAGGGCGCCCGGGTCCACCTCCTGCCGCCCGCTCGCGTCGCGATAGGTCCGGCCGGCGGCGTAGCTCCGCGTGCGCCGCCGGCCGGAGGCGTCCAGGTCGCGCTTGCTGATCGTGGCGAAGCCGTGGTCGGCGGTGACGAAGGCGTCGGTGGTGGCGGCCAGGGCCGGGTCGCTCTCGACGTGGGCGAGGATCTGCTTGAGGTTGTCGTCGGCGTTGCGAATGGCCGCCCGGGAAGTGGGCCCGTTGATCCCGGGTACGAGGGAGCCGAGGCTATCTCCCTGATTGTGCTGGGTCCCGTCTGGGTCGCGCGACCAGTAGACCAGGATGAAGCCGCCGCCGGCCTCGCCGAACGCGGGCAGGATCGCGCGCGTGATCGCGTCGGCGAAGTACCGCTGCTGGGCGACGTTGGCCGCGCGCGTGCCCGGGATCACGTTGTTGCCCGCGGGCTGGGTGCGCGGGGGCGCCGCGAGCGGAAGCCCGGCCGCCTGCAGGCGGGCCGCGATGTCGGGCGGGAGCGGAAGGCCGGCGGCGGTGCCGGTGCGGTCGTCGACGATCACGGTCTCCGGCACCGCGAAGGCGCCGCCGACCGGATTGCCCTGGGTCACGTCCATGATGAGCGTCGGCCCGAGCTTGCCCACCGCAGCGGTGCGGAAGCCGTGCGTGCGCCCGAGGGCCAGGAGGGCCTCCTCGCCCAGGAAGTTCGAGCCCGGGAAGTGGGCGTCGATGTCGCCGAGCACCTGGTCGTCCTCGATGAAGGGCGTGAGCGTGCCCGGGCTCTTTCCGGTGAAGCTCGCGGGCCGGCCGTCGAAGATCGCGAGGCCGGGGAAGAGGAAGTTGCCGAAGTCGCCGGTGTCCCCCGGGAAGTGCCCGGTGGCGATGGCCGCCGCGTTCGGGGTGGTGAAGGTCGGGAAGACCGCGTGGCTGTTCACGAAGTGCACCCCGCGGGTTTGGAGCGCGGTCATGGTCGGCGCGTCGGTCGGGTTGACCGCCTCGGACCTGAGCCCGTCCATGACCACGATGATGACGTTGCGCCGCGGCCGGCTCTCGCGCTCCTGAGCGGCTGGCCGGGCCGGGGCCGCGGCGGAGCACGCGATGATCACGCCGAGCAGGAGCGCGCCGAGTCTTGCGCTTCGCATGGAGATACCTCCTGGCCGGATCGTAGCCGGGCGCGATGACGTCACGATGACCGGCCGGCTACGGTTGGATCACGACGAGGCCGCGGCCGGCGCCGTGATCCGGAACACGACGTCACCGGCGGGCTCGCGGACGGCCTCGAGGCGGAGCCGCCGGTCGTGGGCCGCGAGCGCCCCCCGCCACAGCTCGCTCCAGGCCTCGAAGGCGGCCGGGTCGAGCGGCCCGAGGCCGCGCACGAGACGCCAGCCGCGCAGCCGTACCGAGGCGCCGGGGCTCCCGTCCTCGACCTCGACGGTCTCGCCCTGGGCCCGGGCGAGGGCGGCCACGTAGCGCGCGAACGGCCCGGGCCCGGCGCTCTCGATCGCGAGCTCCCGCACCGTCTCGTCGTGGAGCTGCATGCCGATGAGTCGGGCCGCGTGCCCCAGGAGGGCGCGCGTGTCGGCGGGGCCCAGCAGCTCGAGGGCCACCGGCAGCGCGGTCCGGACGTACTCCATGGCGTAGCGCGCGACCACCGTCTCGAGGCGCTCGGGCGGCCACGCCGCGGGGTCGACGCGCGGGGCGGCGGCGGGGTCGAAGGCCGGCATGGTCTCGCCGGACGCGAACCGCACTCGCTCGTCCGGCGCCAGGTCGCGGTCGTGCTCGAGGTAGTAGCCCTCGAGCCCGGCGTGGCCGTCCACCGTCTGGCCGGTGCAGACGAAGCCGAGCCGCGGGTTGCCGAGCGTCACGCCGTTGTGGCCGTGCCAGCCGTGGAGCATCGCCGCATTCACCCGGCTCGGGATGCCGCAGATCGCCGCGCCGGACCAGATCCAGCGCGGCGGCGGGTAGCGCACCCACGCCTTGCGATCGGACTCCCGCGCGTACTCGGTCTTCACCCCGCCCAGCTGATTGGAGAGGTAGTGGTACTGCGCGCACGCCACCGCGTGCGGGAGGCGATCGAGCCCGAGCTTGGCCAGGCCCGGCCGGAACTTCTCGAGGTGCTGGCGGCGGAACAGGCGGAAGACGAATTCCGCCGCGAGGTCCTCGCCCCGGCGCGTGACCAGGGTGAGGACGAATCCGGTCAGGAGCGCCTGGTAGAGGGCGGAGATCGCGCGATGCCCGGCGTTCATCAGCTGGCTAGCGGGCACCTCGCTACTGGGCCTTGAGGCGGATGTCCTCGTACGCGGGGAAGGCGTACACCGGGATCGCGTTGATGGTGTGATCGGCCACGCGGGGCCCGATCGCGATGAGGCCGCGCAGGTCCATGATCGGGGCGAACATCACCCGGTCCACCGTCGCCTG
>DATJIR010000248.1:0-6939 GCA_035493135.1 Verrucomicrobiia bacterium | reverse complement strand
GGTGCTGGGCGGCGCGCCGTTCGGCGCGGCTGGCCCCTACGAGAAGATCGAGGGCGTCCTCCACTTCGCGGTCGATCCGGCCGCGCGGGTGCACGAGCCGATCGCCGACCTCGGGCTCGCCCCCCGCAACGCGCGTGGGCTCGTGGAGTCCTCGGCCGACTTCTGCCTGCTGCGCCCGATGGGCGGCGGGAGTCGCCGCCTGCTGCTGGACGTGCCCAATCGCGGGCGCAAGATCGCGCTGGGCATGTTCAACAGCGCGCCGCGGTCGAACGACCCGTCGACCCGCGAGGACTTCGGCAACGGCTTCCTGATGCGACACGGCTACGCGGTGGCGTGGATCGGCTGGCAACCCGACGTGCCGCGTCGCGACGGCATGATGGCGCTCACGGTGCCGCGGGTGCCCGGCGTGTCCGAGCGCGTGCGCTGCGAGTTCCGCCCGAACACGCGCGTCGACGCCCTGCCGCTCGCCGACCGCTACCACATCCCGCACCCGGTGGCGCGCCTCGACGATCCGGAAGCCGAGCTGCACGTGCGCGAGCACGCGGAGGCGTCCGCGGTCACGCTGCCGCGCGGGGCGTGGCGCTTCCCCGACGCGGGCTCGATCGCGCTCGACGGCGGCTTCGAGCCCGGACGGATCTACGAGTGCTACTACCGGGCCGAGAACCCCCCGCTGGTCGGTCTGGGCTTCACCGCGGTGCGCGACACCGCGGCCTTCCTGCGCGGGGGGACCGCGGGGGAGGGGAACCCCTGCGCGGGGCAGATCGACCGGGCCTACGTGTTCGGGGTCTCGCAGAGCGGCCGCTTCCTGCGGCACCTGCTCTATCTCGGCCTCGACGAGGACGAGACGGGCCGACCCGCGTGGGACGCGGTGATCCCGCACGTGGCGGGCGGGCGGCGCGGCGAGTTCAACTGCCGCTTCGGCCAGCCCTCGCTGAACGCGGTCCACGCGGTGGGCAGCCTGTTCCCGTTCACTGACGGGGAGCAGGACGACCCGATCACCGGACAGCGCGGAGCCCTGCTCCACCGGCTGGCTGGCCGCCCGCGGCCCCCGCGCATCTTCACGATCAACACCGCGGCCGAGTACTGGCGCGGCGACGGCTCCCTCGTGCACACCGACGTGGCGGCCACCCGCGACGTGACTCCGCCCCCCTGGGTCCGCCAGTACTTCTTCGCCGGGACCCAGCACACGCCCGGCGCGATCCCCCCGCCGCCCGCCGACCCGAACACGGGCGGGCGCGGGCGCCATCTCTTCAGCGTGGTGGACTACTCCCCGCTCCTGCGGGCGGCGCTGGTCAATCTCGACCGGTGGGTGAGCGAGGGCGTCGAGCCGCCGTCGAGCGCGGTCCCGCGGCTGGCCGACGGCTCCGCGGTGGCCGCCGAGACCACGCGCCCGGTGTACGCCGCCATCCCGGGCGCGCGCTTCCCCGACCGCGTGCCGCGGCCGGTGCGCCTCGACTTCGGTTCCCGGGTCGAGCGTGGCATCGTCGACCTGCCACCCAAGATCGGCGCGCCCTACGTCACGGTGGTGTCGGCGGTGGATGCCGACGGCAACGACCGCGCCGGCGTCCGGCCGCCCGAACTGCGGGTGCCGGTCGCCACCTTCACCGGCTGGAATCCTCGCCATCCGGATCAGGGCGCGCCCGGGGACCTCATGTCCATGATGGGCTCCACGCTGCCGTTCGCGGGCACCGCGACCGAGCGGGCCGCGCGCGGCGACGCGCGGCCGTCGCTCGAGGAGCGCTACGGGGACCGCGATGGCTACCTGGCCCGGGTCCGGAGCGACGCGCAGGCCATGGTCGCGGACCGGCACCTGCTGGCCGAGGACGTCGACGCGGTGGTCGAGCGCGCCGGAGCGCTCTGGGACTTCGTCTGCCCGCGCTGACCGCCCCGCTCATCGAGTGCCACGCCCACGTCCTGCCCGACGCGGCGCTGGTGCGGTTTCCGGACGGCGCCGACCCGCGCTCCGTGACCGCGGAGCGGCCCGACCAGCTCGCCCTGCCGCCCGCCGACCGGGAGGCGATCCGCTGGGGCAACGCGGCCCGCCTCTTCGGGATCGGGCCGCCGCGCGCGATGGTCGCGCCGGCATGATCCCGCTGCCCCGCGCGGTCGCCGACCTCTGCGCGGCGCTCCGCGACCAGCGCGGAGTGGTGGCGGTGGCCCTCGGCGGCTCACGCGCGGCGGGGACCGCGGACGCGGCGAGCGACTGGGATCTGGGCGTCTACTATCGCGGAGGGATCGATCTCGGGGCCCTCGCGCGCCACGGCCAGGTGCACCCGCCGGGGTCGTGGGGGCGCCTCATGAACGGCGGAGCGTGGCTCGCCCTCGATGGGCTCAAGGTCGACGTGCTGCTGCGCGACCTCGACGTGGTCCGGCACTGGACCGCGGAGGCGGAGCAGGGGCGCTACGAAGTCGACGCGCTGCTGGGCTACGTGGCCGGCGCTCCGACCTACATGCTGGCCGCCGAGCTGGCGGTGAGCCGGGCGGTGGTGGGCGCGCTGCCGGAGGCGCCCGTCTACCCCGCGCGCCTCGCCGAGAGCGGCGAGCGTCGGTGGCGCGCGCATGCCGAGTTCAGCCTGGCGCACGCCCGCATGAGGGCCGAGCGCGGGGACGTCACCGGCGCGGCCGGCCAGGCCGCGAAGGCCGTGCTCGAGGTCGCACACGCCCGGGCCTGCCGCGCGCGCCAGTGGGTGCTCAACGAGAAGATGCTCGTGGAGCGAGCCGGGCTGACCGCGCTGCACGACCGGTTCACCCGGATCCCGGCGGCGCCGGTCCCGCTGGCCGAGTGGGTGAGCGGGCTCGGCGCGGCGCTGACGGCCGCCTAGAGAGCCCGCGTGTCGGCGATCTCGGTGGAGCACCTGAGCCGGTGGTGGGGGCAGACGCGGGCGGTCGACGACGTGAGCTTCGAGGCGGCCGCGGGGCGGATGCTGGTCCTGCTCGGGCCGTCCGGCTGCGGCAAGTCCACCACGCTCCGGCTCATCGCGGGGCTGGAGGCGGCGACCGCCGGGCGCATCGCCATCGGCGGTGTGGACGTCACGCACCGGCCGCCCGCCGAGCGCCGCGTGTCCATGGTCTTCCAGTCGTACGCGCTCTTCCCGCACCTGTCGGTCGCGGAGAACATCGTGTTCGGGCTGCGGGTGCGCCGGGTCGGGGCGGCCGAGCGGAAGGCGCGACTCGCTCGGGTGGCGGACCTGCTCGGGCTGGCCGCGCTGCTCGAGCGCCGACCCTCGCAGCTCTCGGGCGGACAGCAGCAGCGCGTGGCCCTCGGCCGCGCGCTGATCGCGGAGGCGCCGGTGTGCCTGATGGACGAGCCGCTCTCCAACCTGGACGCGCAGCTCCGCCTCGAGATGCGCCGGGAGATCCGCGGGCTCCAGCAGAGCCTCGGCGTCACCATGGTCTACGTCACCCACGACCAGACCGAGGCCATGAGCATGGCCGACCAGGTCATCCTGCTCCGCGAGGGGCGCGTGGAGCAGGACGCGCCACCCGACGTCCTCTACGCGCGCCCGGCGACCGCGTTCGCGGCGCGCTTCATCGGGACCCCACCCATGAACGTCCTCGCGCTCGACGACGGACGCCGGCTGCTGGGGGTGCGGCCCGAGGACATCCGCGTCGCGGGCGCGAAAGAGGCCGGCGCCGTCGAGGCCGCGGTGCGGAGCATCGAGTACCTCGGGGCCGACTCCATCCTGATGTGCGCGATCGGCGGTCAGGCCCTGGCGGTGCGGGCCCCGGGCCGGGTCGCCCTCGCCCCCGGCGCCCGCGTGCATCTCGCGTGGGCGCCGGACGCCGCTCACGTGTTCGACGCGGAGACCGGTCGCCGTCGTGACGAGGTCGCCGATCTTCCATCCATCTCTCGATGACGAGGAGACCATCCATGATCCCGAGACTGCTCGCATGCCTGCTGCTCGTCGCCCTCGCGGGCGGCGGCTCGCCGGTGGCCGCCCAGGCCCCGGTGGAGCTCTCCTTCTACTACCCGGTGGCGGTGGGAGGTCCGGTGACCAAGATCATCGACGGGCTCGCCGCGGACTTCCAGAAGGAGAACCCCGGCATCCACGTCAAGCCGATCTACGCCGGCACTTACCAGGAGACCATCGTCAAGGTGCTGACCGCGCTCAAGAGCGGCGAGCCGCCCCAGATGTCGGTGCTGCTCTCGACCGACATGTTCACCCTGATCGACGAGGACGCGATCGTGCCCTTCGACGAGATGGCCACCAGCGCGGAGGATAAGGCCTGGCTCAAGAGCTTCTTCCCCGCCTTCATGCTCAACAGCCAGACCGGGGGCAAGACGTGGGGCATCCCGTTCCAGCGCTCCACCATCGTGCTGTACTGGAACAAGGAGGCGTTCAAGGAGGCCGGCCTCGATCCGAATCGGCCGCCCGCCACCTGGGCCGAACAGGTCGAGTACGCGCGCAAGCTCACCCGACGCGACGGAAGCGGCAACGTCACCCAGTGGGGCCTCGAGGTTCCGTCGTCCGGCTTTCCGTACTGGCTCTTCCAGGGGTTCACCACCCAGAACGACGTGCTCCTGATGAACCAGGCCGGCACCGAGACCTACTACGACAAGCCGGCGGTGGTCGAGGCGCTCCAGTACTGGGTGGACCTGAGCGGCAAGCACAAGGTGATGCCGACCGGCATCATTGAATGGGGCACCACGCCCAAGGACTTCTTCGAGCGGAAGACCGCGATGATGTGGACCACCACCGGCAACCTCACCAACGTGAAGAACAACGCCAAGTTCGAGTTCGGGGTGGCCATGCTGCCCGCGGGCAAGCGGCGCGGCTCGCCGACCGGCGGCGGCAACTTCCACATCTTCAAGAAGAGCACGCCGGCCCAGCAGGCCGCCTCGCTCCGGTTCATCAGGTGGATCACCTCGCCCGCTCGGGCCGCGCAGTGGGGCATCGACACCGGCTACGTCGCGGTGCGCCCCGACGCGTGGGAGACGCCGGCCATGAAGCAGTACGTGGCCGGCTTCCCCGCCGCCGCGGTCGCGCGCGACCAGCTCCAGTACGCGGTGGCGGAGCTGTCCACCCACGACAATCAGCGAGTGACGAAGGCGCTCAACGACGGGCTGCAGGCGGCGCTCACCGGCGCCAAGCCCGCCGACCAGGCGATGAAGGACGCGCAGCGGGAGGCCGAACGCATCCTGCGGCCGTACCGGCGTTGAGCGTGGGGCGGGCGGGGGCGGGGCCGGCGGCGGGGGGGCGGGGCTCCCGGGAACACGCTGACTCGCTATGCCTTGCCTGCACTCATGACGGGCCACGAGACCTTGGTCTTGCGCTTCGGCAACGCGCAGAAGACACGGTTCCCGGGAGCCCCGCCCCCCCGCCGCCGGCCCCGCCCGCGGCACTGGGGTTGGAATGAGCGACTCGAAGAACATCAGCACCGGTCGCCCCGATGCTTCGGTTCACGGCTCTAGCCCTGCGAGTCCGCGGCAGTGGCTTGTGCATGTGCAGGGGTGGCTGCTCTTGCTGCCGGCGGCGGTCTTGCTGGTGACCTTCACGCACTTCCCGGCGGTGGCGACGCTCTATCACAGCTTCCTGTCCAACCCGAAGCCGGGTCGGGCGGCGGTGTGGGTGGGGCTCGACAACTACCGGGCGATGGTGGAGGACCCGGTGTTCTGGCAGGTGCTGAGGAACAACGCGTGGTTCGCGGCGGGGACCATTCCGGTGTCGATCGCGCTCGCGCTGCTGATGGCGGTGTGGGTGAACGGGCGGATCGCGGGGCGCTCGCTGCTGCGGCTCGCCTTCTTCACGCCCACCGTGCTGCCGATGATCGCGGTGGCCAATATCTGGCTCTTCTTCTACACCCCGGGCTACGGCCTGCTCGAGCAGCTGACCGGCCTCCTCGGGCTGCCGAGCCACAACTGGCTCGGCAGCCGGGAGACCGCGCTCGGCTGCCTGGTGGTGGTGACGGTGTGGAAGGAGGCGGGCTTCTTCATGATCTTCTACCTGGCCGCGCTCCAGTCGCTCTCGCCCCAGCTGGGCGAGGCCGCGGCCCTGATGGGCGCCGGCCGCTGGTACTTCTTCCGCCGCGTGACGTTCCCGCTGCTGATGCCGACGACGCTCTTCGTGCTGGTGAACGCGGTCATCAACTCCTTCCGGCTGGTGGACCACATCGTGGTCATGACCAAGGGCGGGCCGGACAACACTACCGCGCTGCTGCTGTACTACATCTACGACGTGGGCTTCAAGTTCTGGGACCAGGCCTATGCGGCGGCCCTGACCCTGGTCCTGCTCGTGATCCTCGCCGCGGTGGCGCTGGGACAGTTCCTGCTCCTGGACCGGCGGGTGCACTACCAGTGAGCCGCGCGCTCGAGACGGCGGGGGCGTGGCTGCTCGGGCTGCTCTGGGCCCTGCCGCTCGCCTACGCGGTGTGGACCGCCTTCCACCCCGCCGAGTACTCGACACGCTTCGTCCCGGGCGCGCCGCTGACCCTCGAGAACTTCGCCAAGGCGTGGGCCGCCGCGCCCTTCGCGCGCTACTTCGTCAATACCACGCTGCTGGTGGCGATGATCCTGGCCGTCCAGCTCGTGCTCTGCACCCTCGCGGCCTACGCCTTCGCCCGCTTCGCCTTCGCCGGCCGCACCGTCGCGTTCCTGCTGGTGCTCGTCCAGCTCATGATCATGCCGGACGTCCTGATCGTGGAGAACTACCGCACCATGAGCCGGCTCGGCCTCCTCGACACGCTGTTGGCCATCGGGCTGCCCTACATGGCCTCCGCCTTCGGCATCTTCCTCCTGCGCCAGACGTTCAAGACGGTGCCGCGGGAGCTCGACGAGGCGGCGCGGGTGGAAGGCGCGGGCGCGCTCGAGACGCTGTGGCGGGTCTACGTGCCGCTCGCGCGGCCGGTCTACATCGCCTACGGGCTGGTCTCGGTGAGCTACCACTGGAACAACTTCCTGTGGCCGCTGATCGTCACGAACTCGGTGCAGTCGCGGCCCCT
>DATJIR010000247.1:0-17477 GCA_035493135.1 Verrucomicrobiia bacterium | reverse complement strand
CCGCGCAGCGGGTGGAGGCCGGTGCCCGGCCTCCCGATCTGCCCGGTGGCGAGCGCGAGGGCGATCAGGCAGCGCGCGTTGTCGGTCCCGTGCACGTGCTGCGAGATCCCCATCCCCCACATGATCATCGAGGCGCGCGAGGTCGCGTAGAGCCGCGCGACCTCGCGGATGGTGATCGGGTCGACGCCGCAGATGGCGGCCATCACCTCGGGCGAGAACTTCTTCACGTTCTCGACCAGCGCCTCGTAGCCGGACGTGCGGTCGCGGATGAAGGCCTCGTCGACCAGGCCCTCCTCGACGATGACGTGAAGCATCGCGTTGAGCAGCGCGACGTCGGTGTCGGCCTTGAACTGCAGGTTGTAGGTCGCGTGGCGCGCGAGGTCGCCCCGGCGGGGGTCGGCCACGATGAGCTTCACGCCCGCGCGGGTCGCGTTCTTCATCCAGGTCGCCGCCACCGGGTGGTTCACCGTCGGATTGGATCCGATGAGGAAGATCACCGCCGCCTTCATCACGTCGCGCACCTGGTTCGAGACCGCCCCCGAGTTGATGCCCTCCATGAGCGCCGCCACGCTGGAGGCGTGGCACAGGCGGGTGCAGTGATCGACGTTGTTCGAGCCGAAGCCGGTGCGCACCAGCTTCTGGAAGAGGTAGGCCTCCTCGTTGGTGCCCTTGGCCGAGCCGAAGCCGGCGAGGGCCGGCTTGCCGTGGATGTTCCGGATGTCGCGCAGGCCGCCCGCCGCGAAGTCGAGCGCCTCATCCCAGGTCGCCTCGCGGAAGACCTCGGCCCAGTGGTCCGGGTCGACGACGAAGTCCTTGTGCTTCTTCACGCCCGGCCGGCGGATGAGCGGCTTCGTGAGACGGTGCCGGTGCTGCACGTAGTCGAAGCCGTAGCGCCCCTTCACGCACAGCCGGTTGCTGTTCGCGGGCCCGCCGCGCCCGTCCACCCGGAGGATCTGGTTGCCCTTGACGTGGTAGGTCAGCAGGCAGCCGACGCCGCAATAGGGACAGACCGAGTCCACCGTCTTGTCGGCGCGGACCAGGCCGGCCTCGCGCGCGGGCATCAGGGCCCCGGTGGGGCAGGCCTGGACGCATTCGCCGCAGGCGACGCAGGTGGACTCGCCCATGGGATCGTCGAGGTCGAAGACGATCCGGGAATGCTCCCCGCGGGACGCGTAGCCGATCACGTCGTTGACCTGCTCCTCGCGGCAGGCGCGCACGCAGCGGGTGCACTGGATGCACGCGGCGAGGTTCACCGCCATCGCGGCGTGGGAGAGGTCCGCCGGCGGCTGAAGCCTCGGCGGGAAGCGGGGCTTGCCGACCCCCAGCGCCCGGGCCCAGTGCGCGAGCTCGGAGTCGAGGGTGTAGGGGCGCTCGGGCACGTCGGAGAGCAGGAGCTCGAGGACCATCTTCTGGCTCGTCCGCGCCCGCGCGCTGTCGGTGGTCACCTCCATGCCGGGGGTCGGATGGCGGCAGCACGAGGGCGCGAGCACGCGCTCGCCCTGGACCTCGACCACGCAGGCGCGGCAGTTGCCGTCGGGGCGCAGGCCCTCCTTGTAGCAGAGGTGTGGAATCTCGACGCCGTACCGCCGGGCGGTTTGGATGATGGTCTCGCCGGAGCGGCCGACGACGGCCCGGCCGTCGAGCGTGAAGTCGATCGTTTTCACGCGATCTCGCTCGCGAAGTACTTCATCACCGACAGCACCGGATTTGGAGCGGCCTGGCCGAGCCCGCAGATGGAGGCGTCCATCATGGACTGGGACAGCTCCTTCAGCAGGTCCTGGTCCCATCGCGGCTTCTCCACGAGCCGGAGCGCCTTGGCGGTGCCCACCCGGCACGGCGTGCACTGGCCACAGGACTCCTCGGAGAAGAAGCCGATCAGGTTCCGCGCCGCGGTGGTGGCGCGATCCCGGTCGGACAGGATCACGATCGCGGCCGACCCGATGAAGCAGCCGTACTGGTTCAGGGTGTCGAAGTCGAGCGGGATGTCCGCCATGGTGGCGGGCAGGATCCCGCCGGATGCGCCGCCGGGCAGGTAGGCGTAGAAGCGGTGCCCGTCCTGCATCCCGCCCGCGTACTCCTCGATCAGCTCCCGCGCGGTGATTCCGGCGGGGGCGAGGTGCACGCCCGGCTTCTTCACCCGGCCGCTCACCGAGAACGAGCGGAGGCCCTTGCGTCCGTGGCGACCGTGCGACGTGAACCACTCCGCCCCGTGCTCGAGGATCTCGCGCACCCAGTGCAGCGTCTCCATGTTGTGCTCGAGCGTGGGCCGGCCGAACAGGCCGACCTGGGCCACGTAGGGCGGCCGCAGGCGCGGCATGCCGCGCTTGCCCTCGATCGACTCGATCATCGCGGACTCCTCGCCGCAGATGTAGGCGCCCGCGCCCCGCCGCAGGTGGATGGGGGGGAGCGGACACGGCGGGCTCGCCCGGAGCGCGGCCAGCTCCCGCTCCAGGACGGCGCGGCAGCCGTGGTACTCGTCGCGGAGATAGACGTAGATCTCGTCGATGCCGACCGCCCACGCGGCGATCAGCGCGCCCTCGAGGAAGCGATGGGGGTCGCGCTCGAGGTACCAGCGGTCCTTGAACGTGCCCGGTTCGCCCTCGTCGATGTTGACCGCCATCAGCCGGGGCGCGGGCTCCGCCGCGACCGCCTTCCACTTGCGTCCGGCCGGAAAGCCCGCACCGCCCAGGCCCCGCAGGCCGGAGCTCTCCATCACCGCGATCACGTCCTCGCGCCGCCTCGCGCCGGCGCAGCACGACGCGGCGAGGGCGTAGCCGCCGCCGGCCCGGTAGGCCGCGTAGTCGACGTGGGGAGGGCTCACGACCTCGAGGTGCGGGTGCCTGGCCGCCGGGCCGGGCCGGGGATGAGTCACCGACCGCGTCTTCACGAGATCCGCGATCTTCTCGACCGTCGCGTGCGGCAGGGGGTTCTGGCCGATCACCGCGCTGGGAGCCGTCTCGCAGCGGCCGATGCAGGGAGCGTGGAGCACGCGCACGTCCGGTCCGAGCCTGCCCGGCAGGCTCGCCAGCAAATCGCTCGCGCCGGCCATCTCGCAGGCGATCGAGTTGCAGACGCGCACCGTGATCGCGGGCGGCACCGCGGCCCCTTCCTTGACCACGTCGAAGTGGTGGTAGAAGGTCGCGACCTCGTAGACCTCCGCCATCGAGAGCTTCATCTCCTCGGCCAGCGCCACCAGGTGCGCGGCGGAGAGATGGCCGTACCGGTCCTGCACGCGATGGAGGTGCTCGATCAGGAGGTCGCGCCGACGCGGCGCGTCTTCGAGCAGGGCGCGGATCTCCTCACGGGCCTGGGGATCGACCTGGCGTCCCTTGGGCGTGGCCCGGACGCGGGCGCGTCTCGCGCGCGGCCGCGGGCCCGGCTGCTGAGGCGAGGACATCGGGTCCTTCATAAGCCCATTCTAGCGCCCGCCTCGCGGCAGCCACTCGACCCGAATGGCGGCCAATGGCGTCTTGACCTGGCGCGGCGCGTTAGCGGAGACGGGGCGCTCCGCGAGGCTGGCCGAGACCGGCGGCCTTGGGGTAGATTCGGCTCAGATGAAGCCCAAGCTCCGGGTGTGGGTCACGTTCGGCGAGGACCTCAAGTTCGGGGACGGGCGGGCCCGCCTCCTCGAGCTGATCGACACGCGCGGCTCGCTCAAGAAGGCGGCCCAGGAGCTGGAGATGTCCTATCGCAACGCGTGGGGCTACCTGCGCGACCTGGAGACGGCGGCCGGCTTCAAGTTCGTGGAGCGGGTGCCGGGGGGCGGGCCCGACAGCGGCATGCGCCTCACCAAGGCCGGGAAGCGGTTCCTCGAGCGCTACCAGCGGTTTCGGAGCGGCCTCGACGAGGCGGCCCGCAAGCAGTTCGACCGCGCCTTCGGCGCGTGAGCGCGGCGCCGAAGTACCTCTACCTGACGACCATCGGCCGGCGCAGCGGGCGCCCGCGCCGGATCGAGATCTGGTTCACCCGCCACGAGGGCCGCTACTACCTGGTCTCCGAGCACGGGCGGCGGTCGCAGTGGGTGCGGAACCTCCTCGCGGAACCGGAGGTCCGCGCGCGCGTTGGCGCCCGCGGCTTCCGCGCGCACGCCCGCGTGGTGGATCACCGCGCGGAGCGGGAGCTGGTCGGTGCGGTGCGCCGGTGCTCGGAGGCCAAGTACGGCTGGGGCGACGGGCTCGTGGTCGAGCTCCGCCCCGCGCGCCGGGCCGCGCCGTTCAGCGCCTGGCCACGACCTCGATCAGCGCGCCGTCGGCGCGCGGCGTCCCCACCACCCCGATGATCGCGGCGGCCGGGTCGCCGGCCCCCCGCAGCGCCCGGAGCAGCGCCTCGCCGCGCTCGGCCGCGATGCCGAGCAGCAGCCCGCCCGACGTCTGGGGATCGAAGAGCAGGTCGAGCGCGGGCCGCCGCGCCGCCGCCTCGTCCACCCACATCGCCCGCCGGGCCTTGGCGTTCTCGGGGTGCGCGGTGCTGCGCACGCCGCGGCCGAGCAGCGAGAGCGCGCCGGGCAGCGCCGGCAGCGCGGCGAGGTCGAGCGCCGCGGAGACCTTGCTCGCGCGCAGCATCGATCCGAGGTGGCCGGCCAGGCCGAAGCCGGTGACGTCGGTGGCCGCCGAGGGGCGCAGGGGACCGGCCGCCCGCGCGGCAGGGCCGTTGGAGCGGAGCATGGACGCGCAGCACGCCTCGATCCATGCGCCGCGCGCCATGCCCCGCATGTCGGCCTGCAGGAGCACGCCGGTGCCGAGAGGCTTGGTCAGCAGGAGCTGATCGCCGGGGGCGAGACCCCCGAGGCGGATCAGCGCCTCCGGGGAGAGGGCCAGCCCCCAGACTGCGAAGCCCACCACCAGCTCGGGTCCGGTCGTGGTGTGGCCGCCCACCAGGGTGACCGCGTCCGCATCCAGGCCGGCGCGAGCGCCGGCCATCACCTGGTAGAGCGTCTCCTCGGCCCTCGCCGGCTCGTCGTCGGGCACCGTGACCTGGGCCAGCGCGAAGCGCGGCACCACACCCTTGGCCCAGAGGTCGCTGACCGCGTTGATCGCGGCCACGCGTCCGACCAGGTAGGGGTCGTCGGAGAAGGCGCGGAAGCCGTCGACGGTGGCGGCCACGATCTCGCCGCGATCCGTCTCGACCGCCGCCGCGTCGTCGGGCTGGGCCAGACCCAGGATCACCGCCGGATGGCTCGCGGGCGCGAGGCGCTCGAGGGCCCGGGTCAGCGCCGACTCGCCCACCTTGGCCGCGCAGCCGCCGCACAGCATGTCGCCTCCGGGCATCGGGGACGCGGCGAAGTCGGGCGTCACCGCGTCGTCGGGCCCGAGGACCTGGAAGCGCCGGACGAAGCGGCGGTCGATCCAGTTCTTCAGGGAGAAGAGCGAGGCGCCTTCGACCGCCACGCCCCACTTGGTGCCGATCGCGCGCCCGTCGCCCAGGTTGAGCAGCGAGAGGAAGTCGCGCTGCGGGCGATAGGCGGAGAGGCGCCCGCCGCGGGCGCGGGCCCTCAGGTTGTGGGCGAGCACCGGGCCCTGGCGGACCGCGTAGACTCCGGTCTTGGCGAGGGCCGGCCCGGCCGTCCAGGCCGCGCAGTCGCCAACCGCGAAGACGTCGTCGCGGCCAAGGCACTGCAGCGTCGGCCGGATCCGGACGAATCCCCGCGCGTCGGTCTCGAGGCCCGATCCGGTGAAGATCGGGAGCGCCGCGGCGCCCGCCACCCACACGGTGGCGTCCGCCGCGATCCGCTCGCCGCCCGCGAGGTGCACCGCGTGCGCCTCGACTCGGGCGACGGGGGCGCCGCAGCGGATCGTCACCGCGCGCGCGGCGGCCGCGGTCTCGACGCGGCGGGCCGCGCTCGGCGCGTAGCCCGGCAGCACGCGCGGCCCCGCCTCCAGCACGTGCACGTCGACGCGCCGGCCGGGCTCGGCCCGGAGCCGCGCGGCGAGCGCGAACGCGACCTCCACGCCGCCCGCGCCCGCGCCGACCACCACCACGCGGAAGGCCTCCCGTCCCCGCGCGGCGGCCAGCACCTCGTCCACCCGGCGCACGAATTCCCCGATGGGGCGGGTGGGGATCGCGTGCTCGCGCGCGCCGGGGATCTCGAGGCCCGCGACGGTCGAGCCCACGTCGAACGAGACGGTGTCGTAGGTGATCGGTGGACGGTCGGCGAGCAGGAGCCGGCAGGCGTCCGGGTCGACGCCGGTCGCCGCCGCGACGATGCAGCGCGCCCCGGCTCGCAGGGCCAGCGGCCGCAGGTCGATCTCGAGGTCTTCCCGCGAGTACTGCCCGGCCACGAAGCCCGGCACCATTCCGGAGTAGACCGCGATCGGCCGGTCTACCACGAGGGTGAGGCGCGCGTCGGGCACCGGGGCCATGGCCCAGCGCTTGAGCACCTGGACGTGGGCGTGGCCGCCGCCCACCAGGACCACGTCGTGCCGGATGCCGGGAGCGGACGGCGAGCGCATGCCCGTCCGCGGTCGCGGCTCAGCGCTTGCCGTTGACCAGGGCGAGCGCGATGCGCTCCGGGCTCAGCGGCAGCTCGGTCAGGCGCGCCCCGGTCGCGTTCTGGATGGCGTTGGCGATCGCGGCGGGCGCCGGGATGATCGGCGGCTCTCCCACCCCGCGGGCACCGAAGGGACCGGCCGGCGCGGGCACCTCGACGATGATGGTCTCGAGGTTCGGCAGGTCGGCCGCGGTCAGCTTGCGATAGTCGAGCAGGCTCGGATTGGTGAGCCGCCCGCTGTCGTCGAACATGAGCCCCTCGGTGAGCGCGATGCCCAGGCTCTGCACCGCGCCGCCCTGCATCTGGCCCTCCACCCCGAGCGGGTTGATGGCCTTCCCCACGTCCTGGACGATCACGAAGTCCTGGATCGTCACCTCACCGGTGTCCGGATCCACCTCGAGCCGCGCGAGCTGGGCCGCGAAGCCCGGCGCCTGCTGGGTGAACGCGGGGTTCGCCTTGCCGAGCACCGGCGGCGTCTTCGACATGTAGAGGTTGCCCTTCTTGCCGATGGTGGCGAGCGTGATGCCCTTGTCCGGCATGCCGCGCACCGTGATCTTGCCGTCCGTCAGCTCGAGGTCGTGGACGGAGGCTTCCAGCTCCGCCGCCGCGATCTCGAACGTCTGCCGCCGGGCGTCCTCCGCCGCCTGCAGCACCGCCGCGCCCACGGTGTAGATGGTCTTGCTGCCCGCGCTGAGCCCGGTCATCGGCGCGACGTCGGTGTCGCCGGTGGTGATCCGCACCAGGTCGGTGTCCACCCCATAGGCGGAGGCCGCGATCTGGGCCAGCGAGATGTTGGTCCCCGCGATATCGACCTGCCCGGTGAGCACCGCGAGCGATCCGTCGGGGTTCAGGCGGACGGTCGCGCCGGTGGGCTGGAGCCCGCCGAGCCAGCCGCCCAGCGCCAGGCCCACCCCGCGGCGCTTGCCGTTCTTGCCCCCGGCGGCCACCCACTGCTTGCGGCTCTTCCAGTGCGGGTGCTCGGCGATGCGGGCGAGCACCTGCTTGGCCCCGTTCGACTGCCAGGGCTGGCCGTTCACCATCGGATCGCCTTCCTGGATGAGGTGGCGCATCCGGAACTCGACCGAGTCGAGGTCGAGGTCGCGCGCGATCTGCTCCATGTGCGACTCGATCGCGAAGATGGTCTGGGGCGCCACCGGCGCGCGATACGCGGCCACGCTCGGCTTGTGGGTCAGCACCTCGAAGCCGCGGATGTCGAACGCGGGCCACTTGTACATGCTGCCGAGGAACACCGCGCTCACCGCGAGTACCGCGCCCGAGAACGCCCCGGAGTCGATCACCGTCTCCGCGTCGAGGGCCATCAGCGTCCCGTCGCGCTTGACGCCGGTCTTGAGCTTGATGATGACCTGCGGCGCGGGCATGCCCGCCTGCAGCTCTTCCCGCCGCGTCATCACGTAGCGCACCGGCCGCTTGGTCACCTGCGCGAGCACCGCGGTGATGGGCTCGCAGAGCGCGCGGATCTTGCCGCCAAAGCCGCCGCCGCACTCCACCGGGATGACGCGGATCCGGTTTTCGGGGATGCCGAGCACGTCGGCCACCTCGGAGCGCGTGTTGAACGAGCCCTGGGTGCTGGCCCACAGGGTGAGCAGCCCGTTGCGGTCCCACTCCGCCAGCACCGCGTGCGCCTCCAGATAACCCTGGTGCACCATCGGCACCCGGTAGGTCTTCTCGAGCACGTGATCGGACTCGGCGAAGCCCTTGGCCGGGTCGCCGCGCTGCAGCCGCGCCTGCTGGGAGATGTTCACCGCCTTGGCCGGCGCCGCGCTCTTGGCGATGGCCACCGCGGAGTGGGCGAGCGCCTCGCTGGTGTCGGCCTCGGTGCCCGCGTCGGCCACCGGCGGTGCGCCGGGCAGCATCGCCTTGAGCGGATCGATCGAGGCGGGCAGCACCTGGTACTCGACCTTGATGAGGTCGAGGGCCTCCTCCGCGATCGACAGCTCATCGGCGGCCACCGCGGCCACCGGCTGGCCCATGAACACCGCGCGGTCGATGGCGAGGACCGCATGCGCGCGGGTGGGCGCCTTCTTCTTCAGGTGCGGGATGTCCTTCGCGGTCAGCACCGCGCGGACGCCGGGCA
Organism: Verrucomicrobiia bacterium; assembly: GCA_035493135.1. Taxonomy (GTDB): domain Bacteria; phylum Methylomirabilota; class Methylomirabilia; order Rokubacteriales; family CSP1-6; genus CAMLFJ01. The sequence continues at coordinate 8,895 of DATJIR010000247.1, read as the reverse complement.
GCGCCTTGGCCGCGCTCACGTCGATCGAGACGATCCGGGCGTGCGCGTGCGGGCTGCGCAGGAGCTTGGCGTGGAGCAGGCCCTTGGGCTGGATGTCGGCCACGTACTGGACCCGGCCGGTGACCTTCTCGGGGCCGTCCGGCCGCGGGATCGAGACTCCCACTCCCTTGACGTCGCGCGTGGTCTTCATCGTGCTCATCGAGCGCTCCTCTGCGAGGCGAGCATCTCCGCCGCCTCGCTGATCGCGGTCACCATCTTGGTGTAGCCGGTGCAGCGGCAGAGATTGCCCGCGATGCCGTAGCGGATCTCTTCCTCCGAGGGCCGCGGGTTCTCCTCGAGCAGGGCCGCCGCCGCCATCAGCACGCCCGGGATGCAGAAGCCGCACTGGGGCACGCCATGGCGGACGAACGCGTCCTGCAGCGGATGGAGGGTGGAATCCGCGGCCGCCAGGCCTTCGATGGTGCGGATCTTCCGGCCACGCGCCTGCATGGCCAGCATCAGGCAGCTCGCGACGACCTTGCCGTCCACATGGACGGTGCAGGCGCCGCAGTCGCCGGTGCCGCAGCCTTCCTTGGGGCCGGTGAGGCCCATGTCCTCGCGCAGGGCGTCGAGGAGGGTCACGTAGGGCTGGACGAGCACCTCGACCGGCTCGCCGTTGACGGTGCAGCTCAGGACGTGTTTGGCCACTGGGATGTGCCTCCGGATCAGGCGTTCGCGCGCTGAAGCGCGGTCGTGAGCGTGCGACGAGTGAGGACGCGGACCAGGTGCTTGCGGAACTCGACGGAGCCGCGCTGGTCGCTGATGGGCTTGGCCGCCTCGATCGCCAGCGTGGCCGCGCGCTCGATGGCGTCCGGCGTCACCGGCTGGCCCTCGAGGGACCGCTCGGCCGCGGTGGCGCGGACCGGCGTCGGCGCGACCGACGCGAGCGCGATGCGCGCCTTCGTGCAGCGGCCGTCGGCGACGGTGAGCTGCGAGGCCACCCCGACGACCGCGATGTCGAGCTCGCGCCGCGGCGTGTGCCGCAGGTACTGGCCGCCGCTGTGGGCCCCCGGCGGCGGCACCACCAGCTCGATCAGCATCTCGTTCGGGGCCAGCACCGTCGTGCGGACCCCGGTGAAGAAGTCGGCGATCGGCACGCGCCGCTCGCCCTTCGGCCCCGCGATGACCGCCTGGGCCTCCAGCGCCACCAGCGGCGGCGCCATGTCGGCCGACGGCGCCGCGTTGCAGAGGTTGCCGCCCACCGTCGCCAGGTTGCGCACCTGCAGCGAGCCGACCATGGCCGCGCTCTCCGCGATCGCCAGATAGGCCCCGCGCAGCGCGGGGCTCAGCTCGAGCTCGCGGGCGGTGACCGCGGCGCCGATGCGAAGGCCGTTGCCGTTCTGGACCTGGCGGACCCGGCCGATCCCGGACAGGTCCACGACGACGGCGGGCTTGAGCGCGCCGTTCTTCATCTGGGGCAGGAGGTCGGTGCCTCCCGCGACCAGCTTGGCCTGCGCTCCTCGCTCGGCGAGGATCTTGAGGCAGTCTTCGAGGGTGTTCGGCAGAACGAGATCGAATCGTCGCATGTTGTCTCCCGGGGGTTTGGCGCGCGCTGGCCATGATACACCGAGTCGCGCGGGGCCGGAGGCCACGTTGACTATGCTCGGCGGAGCCTGTATGCTGCCGCGTGCATAGTGACCATGATAGCTCGACTCGTCGCGGTCCTGTGGGTGGCGCTGGTCGCCGCGGTCTCGCTCTCGACCGGCCCGGCCCTCGCCCAGTCCACCGTCGTGATCCTCTCGACCACCACGAGCACGCAGGACTCCGGGCTGCTCGACGTGCTGGTGCCGCTCTTCGAAAGGAAGACCGGGCTCACCGTGAAGACGATCTCGGTCGGCACCGGCCAGGCCCTGGCCCTGGCCGCCCGGGGTGAGGCCGACGTGACCCTGGCCCACGCGGCGAGCCTCGAGAAGAAGTACGTCGCCGAGGGCAAGATGACCAACCGCCGCCTGGTCATGTACAACGACTTCGTGATCATCGGGCCGCCCGACGATCCGGCGAAGATCAAGGGCTTGCCCAACGCGTTCGACGCGCTCAAGCGCATCGCGGAGAGCCAGTCGCGCTTCGTCTCGCGGGGGGACAAGTCGGGCACCCACGTGCTCGAGCTGGCCCTGTGGAAGCAGGCGAGCGTCGAGCCCAAGGGCGTCTGGTACATCGAGTCCGGGCAGGGGATGGGCCAGACGCTCGGCATCGCCAATGACCGCCGCGCCTACACCCTGACCGATCGCGCGACGTACCTCGCGTTCCAGAGGCGGGTGGATCTGCCCATCCTGGTCGAGAAGGACCGCCCGCTGCTGAACATCTACTCGGTGATGGAGGTGAACCCGGCCAACGGCCCGCGCGTGAACACGGCGGGCGGGAAGGCCTTCGCCGAGTTCATGCTGGCGCCCGAGACCCAGGCCGTCATCAAGGAGTTCGGGATGGACAAGTACGGCCAGGCCCTCTTCGTGCCGGTGGCCGGCAAGAAGGACGAAGACCTCTAGGACGGAGGTCGCGCCCGTGGGCCTGTTCGCAGAGGGCGTCGTCGAGGCGCTCCGGCTCCTCGTCACCGGAGACCCGGAGGTCTGGCGGATCACCTGGCTCTCCATCCAGGTCTCCGCCACCGCGACCCTGCTGTCGCTCCTCGTCGGCATCCCGGTGGGCGCGCTGCTGGCGCTCTCCCGCTTCCCGGGCCGCGCCGTCGTGGTGAGCCTCGTGAACACCGGCATGGGCCTGCCCCCGGTGGTGGTCGGCCTCTTCGTCACGATCCTGCTCTGGCGCAACGGCGCGCTCGGCTTCCTCGAGCTGCTCTACACGCCCACCGCGATGGTGACGGGCCAGCTCGTCATCGCGGCGCCGATCGTGACCGGGCTCACCCTGGCCGCGGTGCAGCAGGTGCCGGAGGCCTTTCGGCTCCAGCTGCTGGGGCTCGGGGCCTCCCGCGGTCAGATGATCTGGGTGCTCTTGAAGGAGGCGCGGCTGCCGATGCTGGCCGCGGTGATGGCGGGCTTCGGCGGGGTGATCTCCGAGGTGGGCGCGTCCATGATGCTGGGCGGCAACATCAAGGGTTCCACCCGCGTGCTCACCACCGCCACCGTGCTCGAGACCGGCAAGGGCAACTTCGACGTGGCGATCGCGCTCTCGGTGATCTTGCTGCTGATCACCTTCCTCGTGAACTGGGCGCTGAGCGTGATCCAGCAGCGCCGGAGATGACCATGCGCGCGATCGGCCGAAACCTTTGTGTCCTTGGGCTCGTGCTCCTCGCCACGGCGGGCAGCGCCGCGGCGCAGCCGATCACGGTGTCTGCCGCCATCAGCACGAAGGACGTGGTGAGCGAACTGGGTCGCGGCTTCGCGGCGAGCCATCCCGGCGCGACTCTGCTCTACAACTGGGGCTCGTCCGGCAGTCTGCAGAAGCAAATCGAGGCGAGCGCGCCGATCGACGTCTTCATCTCGGCGGCCGCGCTCCAGATGGACGCGCTGGAGGCGCGCCGACTGATCGTGCCGGGGACGCGGAAGGTCATCGCGCGCAACCTGCTCACCGTGATCAAGCCCGCCGACTCCCGGGTCGACATCGTGAAGCCGGGTGATCTCCTCGAGGCCCGTGTGGGGCGCATCGTGGTGGGGAATCCGCGGACGGTGCCGGCCGGCCAGTACGCGGAGGAAAGCCTGCGCGCGCTCGGTCTCTGGGACCGGCTGCAGCCGAAGCTGGTCTTCGCGGAGGACGTCCGCCAGGCGCTCGAGTACGTGGCCCGCGGCGAGGTGGACGCGGGGTTCGTCTACACGACCGACGCGGCGGCCCGCGGGCGGGCGGTCAAGGAAGCGTTCCGGCCGGCCGAGGACAGCTACCGCCCCGTGGTGTATCCGGCCGCGGTGGTGGCGGGTGCCCGGCAGCCCGCACTCGCTGCCGCGTTCATCGATCTGCTCCTGAGTCGCGAGGGCCAGGCCGTGCTCTCGCGCCACGGCTTTCAGCCTCCCCCGGCCGGGACCCGGTAGACCGCCTCCCGGTTCCGGGTCCGGTGGCGTCCCGGCGTGGCATACTACCGGGGCACCCAGGACATCCATCGTGAGCCCGGACAGCATCTCCGCCCTCCGGTTGTCGCTCCAGGTGGCGGTGGCGGCCACGGCGCTCAACGCGCTCGTCGGCATCCCCATCGCCTACGCGCTGGCGCGGCGGCGCTTCTGGGGCCGGAGCCTCGTCGACCTGCTCGTGACCCTTCCGCTGATCCTGCCCCCCACCGTGGTCGGCTACTACCTGATCGTGCTGCTGGGACGGCGCGGCGTGCTCGGCGCCCCGCTCTATCAGCTGACCGGCTGGACGGTGGCCTTCACCTGGTACGCGGCGGTGATCGCGGCCACCGTGATGGCGCTGCCGCTCCTGGTCCGCACGGTGCGCGCGGCCATCGAGTCGGTGGACCGCGATCTCGAGCGCGCGGCCTACACCCTCGGCCGCTCGGAGCTGCGCACCGCCCTCGAGGTGACCCTGCCGCTCGCCCGCAACGGGATCCTGGCCGGCCTCGTGCTCGCCTTCGCGCGGGCGCTCGGCGAGTTCGGCGCCACCCTGATGCTGGCCGGCAACATCCCCGGGCGCACCGCGACCGTGCCGCTCTCGATCTACACCGCGGTGCAGACCGGCGAGAGCGCCGAGGCCCTGGCCCTGGTGGCGGTGCTCACCGCGCTCTCCTGTCTGGTGCTGATCGCGGCCAATCGTCTGGGGGCCCGGGCGGCATGACGAGCCGGCTCGAGGTCGCGATCCGCAAGTCGCTGCCCGGCTTCACCCTCGACGTCGAGTGGAGCGCGGGCGACGGCGTCGCCGCGCTCTTCGGGCCGTCGGGCGCGGGCAAGACCCTCACGCTCCAGTGCCTGTCCGGGCTCGTGCGCCCCGACGCCGGCCGGATCGTGGTGGACGGCCACGTGCTCTTCGACGCGGGGGCCGGGATCGACGTGCCGCCCCAGCGGCGGCGCGTCGGCTACGTGTTCCAGGGCTACGCGCTCTTCCCGCACCTCACCGTGCGCGGCAACGTGGGCTTCGGCCTCCGCGACCGGGGCCGGACCGAGCGGCGGCGTCGCGAGGACGAGGTGATGGCGCGCCTCGGCCTCGAGGCCTTCGCGGAGCGGCACCCGCGCGACCTGTCGGGCGGCCAGCGCCAGCGGGTGGCCCTCGGGCGGGCGCTCGCCACCGATCCGGCCCTGCTCCTGCTCGACGAGCCGCTCTCCGCGCTCGACCTGCCGCTGCGCCAGGCGCTGCGCGACGAGCTGCGCGGCATCCTCACCGGCTGGGGCACCGCGGCGGTGCTGGTCACCCACGACCTCGCCGAGGCCTACCGGCTGGGCGATCGCATCGTGGTCTATGAAGAGGGGCACGTGATCCAGGCCGCGCCACGGGCCGAGCTGCTCTGGCAGCCGTCGTCCCGGAGCGTGGCGCGCATCATGGGCATCCGGAACCTCGTGCAGGGGGTCACGCTGAAGGCCACCGCGGACCGCATCCAGTTCCGCTGGCGCGGCCAGGTGCTCGAGGCGGTCAACTCGCCGACGCGCTCGTACCTGCCCGCGCCGGACACCCCACTCGCCTTCTTCATCCGGCCCGAGTACGTGCGCCTCATCCGCAAGGACCGCGACCACGTCGACGGCGCGCATCACATGAACCTCATGTCCGGCACCGTGGTGCGCGAGGTGGACCTGGGCGCGTCGTGGACGCTCTTCCTCCGCCTCGACGAGCCGGGAACCCCCGCGCAGGGCGACTACGACCTCGAGCTCGAGGTGCCCCGGCTCGTCTACGAGATCCTCGAGATCGACCGGGATCGGCACTGGCAGTTCTCCCTGCACCGCGGCGCGATCCACGTGCTGCCCTCCGCCTGAAGATGCGGCCGCCGGTCGTCGCGCTGCACGGCATCCGCGTCGTCCGCGGCGGGCGGGCCGTGCTCGAGCTCCCGGAGCTGGCGGTGGACGCGGGCGAGGTCCTGGCCGTGATCGGCCCAAACGGGGCCGGCAAGTCGACGCTGCTCCGCGTGATGGGACTGCTCGAGGCGCCCACCGCGGGCAGCGTGCGGTTTCAGGGCGAGCGCGTCGGCCCGGCCGACGGCCTCGCGATTCGCCGGCGCATGGCGAGCGTCTTCCAGGACCCGCTGCTCACGGACGCGACGGTCCGGGACAACGTGGCGCTCGGCCTCCGCTTCCGCGGCGTCGATGCCGGGCGCGGCGCCCCCCGGGTGACCGAGTGGCTCGAGCAGCTCGGTATCGCCCACCTCGCCGGTCGCCCAGCCCGCACCCTCTCGGGCGGGGAGGCGCAGCGCGCCGCTCTGGCCCGCGCGCTGGTGCTGGAGCCCGAGCTGCTGCTGCTGGACGAGCCCTTCTCGGCCCTCGACCAGCCGACCCGCGAGGCGCTCATCGAGGACATGGGGCGCATCCTGCGGCAGCGTCGGACCACCGCGGTGCTGGTCACGCACGATCGTGGGGAGGCCCAGGCCCTCGCGGACCGAGTGGCGGTGGTCCTCGGAGGCCGGCTCGTCCAGGTGGATCAGGCGGCCCAGGTCTTTCGCGCCCCGGCCTCGGAGGAGGTGGCGCGCTTCGTCGGGGTCGAGACCCTGCTGGAGTGCCGGGTCCGGACGGTGAGGGACGGCGTCGCCATCCTCGATGCCGGTAACCAGACCATCGAGGTGGCGCAGCCCGCCGAGGCCGGCGAGTGGGTGCGGCTCTGCGTCCGGCCGGAGGACGTGACGCTCACCGCGCCGGCCGCCGGGAGCGCGTCGAGCGCCCGGAACCATCTGGTCGGCCAGATAGTACGTCTGGCTCAGAGCGGACCACATGTGCGCGTCACCATTGACTGCGGCTTCCCCCTCGTGGCCCTCGTGACGCAGCGCTCCGTCACCGAGATGGAGCTCGCGCCGGGCCGTCCGGTGACCGCGCACTTCAAGGCCACCGCGCCTCATCTCCTGCGCCACGCGAAGCCTTGACAGGCCGAAGAGCCGGGGAGTATAACGCGGGTACCGCCGCTGATTGGGGCAGGGTCCTACAGACGCTTCGCAAGGAGGTCCGCATGCCCGATACGGAAGCGTTCATCGAACGTCTCACCGCCGAAAACCACGATTTCCGCAGCCTCCGCGAAGAGCATCGCCGGTACGAGCTCGAGCTGGCCGACCTGAACGGGCGCGGTTTCCTCTCCCCCGACCAACAGTGGCGTGTGAGCGAGCTCAAGAAGCTCAAGCTCATCGCGAAAGACCGGATGGAGAGTCTCCTCCGGCACGCGCGCGCCGCGACCCACGTCTGAGTCGGGTCCAGCACCCGACCGATGTCCCCGCCGCGGGATATGCCCGGGTTCCGCGGCCTCTCGCACTTCACCCCCGCCGGTGAGGCGCGGATGGTGGACGTCTCCGCCAAGGCGGAGACCGTCCGGGAAGCCGCCGCCCGCGTCACCCTCAAGATGAAGGCGGCCACGCTCGCCGCGGTCCGCGCGGGCCAGCTCGCCAAGGGCGACGTGCTCGGGGTGGCGCGCACCGCCGGCATCATGGCGGCCAAGCGCACGCCGGACCTGATCCCCCTCTGCCATCCGCTGCGCATCACCGGGGTGGACGTGGAGTTCGCGCTCGACTCGCGTCGCTCGACGATCACGGTGCACGCGCGCGTCCGCACGGTGGACAAGACCGGGGTGGAGATGGAGGCGCTCACCGCGGCGGCGGTGGCCGGTCTCACCGTCTACGACATGGCGAAGGCGGTGGACAAGGGTATCGTGCTGACCGACCTCTGCCTCGTCGAGAAGACCGGGGGCAAGTCCGGCGCCTGGAAGCGGTCGCGGACATGACCACCGTCACCACCGCGCTCATCTACTCGGACGAGTGGCGCCACTTCGACTACGGGAGCGAGCATCCACTCCGCATGGAGCGACTCGGGCTGACCTGGCGCCTCATGGAGGCCTACGGCCTCACCGCGCTGCCGGGCGCCAAGGTGCTCGCGCCGGAGGCCGCGTCGATCGAGGAGATCGCGCGCTTCCACACCCGCGAGTACATCGAGATCCTGCGCGCGGTGAGCGCGGGCGACTGGGTGCCCCACGCCGGACGCTACGGCCTCGGGCCCGGGGACAACCCGATCTTCCCCGGCCTGTGGGAAGCGGCCCAGCTCGGGGCGGGGGGCTCGCTGGCCGCCGCCGAGCTGGTGGCCGCCGGCGAGGTCGCCCGCGCGTTCCACTTCGCGGGGGGCCTGCACCACGCGATGCCCGGGCGCGCCTCCGGCTTCTGCTACGTCAACGACGCGGTGCTCGCGGTCATGCGGCTGCGCGCGCGGGGCTTCCGGGTCGCCTACGTCGACATCGACGCCCACCACGGCGACGGCGTGCAGTTCGCGTTCTACGACGACCCCCGGGTGCTCACCGTCTCGACCCACGAGCGCGGCGACCGGCTCTTCCCCGGCACCGGCTTCGTGGTGGAGATGGGCGAAGGCGACGGCCTCGGCTACGCGGTGAACTTGCCGCTGCAGCCGCTCACCGACGACGCGGTCTACGAGGCGGCGTTCGAGGCGGTGGTGCCGCCGCTGGTGACCGCGTTCCGGCCCGACGCGCTCGTGATCCAGCTCGGCATCGACTCGCATCGCACCGATCCGCTCACCCACCTGAGCCTCACCGTGCAGGGCTTCACGCGGGCGGTGCGGCGGCTCCTGCCGCTCGCGCCGCGAGTCGTCGCGCTGGGGGGCGGCGGCTACGACCTCGCCAACGTGGCGCGGGCGTGGACGGCGGCGTGGGCGGCCATGAACGGCGTCGAGCTGCCCGACGCGCTGCCCGCCGAGAGCCACGCGGAGCTGCGCCGCCACGGCCTCGCCCGGCCGACGCTCAGCGATCCCGCCGAAACCGTGCCCGAGGAGACGCGCCGCTGGGCCGAGGAGTACGCCC
>DATJIR010000246.1:0-9910 GCA_035493135.1 Verrucomicrobiia bacterium | reverse complement strand
GGGTGGCCGGCGTCGAAACTCCGTACGATGCCGCCCTCGATCGGGACCTCGACGAGCCGCCGCCCGGGGCGCAGCGCTTCGAGAAGATGGTGTCCGGCCACTACCTGGGCGAGATCCTGCGCCGCGCGCTCGTGGACCTGGGCCGGGGCCCCGGAGGCTTCCGCTGGTCGGCCGCGCCCGCGCTCGCGACCCCGTTCGGGCTCGACAGCGCGCACCTCTCGCGGATCGCCGCCGATCGCACCGCCGGGCTCGACGACGTGGGCGCGCTGCTGCGATCGCTCGGCGTCGAGAGCACGCCCGCCGAGCGCCACGGGGTCCACGCTCTCGCCGCCGCGGTCGCGCGCCGCTCGGCCCGCCTGGTCGCCGCCGCGCTGCTCGGCACGCTGCGCTTCCTCGACCCGCGGCTCGACGATCGGCGTACCATCGCAGTGGACGGGAGCCTCTGGGGCGGCTACCCGGGCTTCGAGGGCCTCGTGCGCGGCACCCTGGCCGAGCTGGTCGGTCCGGCCCGCGCCGGACGCGTCGAGATCGCGTTCGTGAAGGATTCGACGAGCGCCGGGGCGGCCGTGATCGCGGCCGCGGCCGCCGCACAAAGGAGCGAGGGATGCAGCTCGGCATGATCGGACTGGGGCGCATGGGCGCCAACATGGTGCGGCGGGTGCGGAAGGCGGGACACGAGTGCGTCGCGTACGACGTGCACGCCGACGCGGTCTCGGCCCTCGCGCGCGAAGGCGTCGTCGGGGCGACCGTCCTTCCTGCCTTCGTGAAGGCGCTCGCGCGGCCGCGCACGGTGTGGCTCATGGTCCCGGCCGGCGTGGTGGATCAGACGCTCCGGGAGCTGGTGCCGCTGCTCGAGGCGGACGACGTGGTCATCGACGGCGGCAACTCCCACTACCACGACGACATCCGCCGGGCCGGCGAGCTGCGGGCCCGCGGCCTGCACTACGTGGACGTGGGGACGAGCGGCGGGGTGTGGGGGCTCGAGCGCGGCTTCTGCCTGATGATCGGCGGCGAGGCCGCGGTGGTGAAGCGGCTGGACCCGATCTTCGCCGCGCTGGCGCCCGGCATCGGCGCGGTACCGCGCACCGCGGGCCGCGAGCAGATCGGCGGCACCGCCGAGCAGGGCTATCTCCACTGCGGGCCGAGCGGGGCGGGCCACTTCGTCAAGATGGTGCACAACGGCATCGAGTATGGATTGATGGCGGCCTACGCGGAGGGGCTCAACATCCTGCGCCACGCGAACGTGGGCGCGGAGCAGCGGACCGCGGACGCCGAGACCACGCCGCTGCGGAACCCCGAGCACTACCGCTACGACTTCGAGCTGCGCGACATCGCAGAGGTGTGGCGGCGCGGCAGCGTGGTCGCCTCGTGGCTGCTCGACCTCACCGCCAACGCCCTCACCCGGAGTGGCGACCTCGCCGGCTTCTCGGGCCGCGTCTCCGACTCGGGCGAAGGCCGGTGGACGATCGCGGCCGCGATCGACGAGGGCGTGCCCGCCCCGGTGCTGAGCAGCGCGCTCTACGAGCGCTTCGGCTCGCGGGGCAACGGGGAGTTCGCCGCGCGGATGCTCTCCGCGCTGCGCTTCGAGTTCGGCGGGCACCACGAGAAGCCCGCCGAGGAAGGCCGCAAGGGCGCGTGAGCCCCGCCGGTCGCGCCGCGGTCGCGTTCCTGGTGGACGTGGACAACACGCTGCTGGACAACGACCGCGTCACCGGCGATCTCTGGCGCTATCTCGACCGGACGGTGGGGCCGGAGGGGCGGGCGCGCTACTGGGCCCACTTCGAGGGTCTGCGGGTGGAGCTGGGGTACGCGGACTATCTGGGCGCGCTGCAGCGCTACCGGCTCGAGTTTCCGCGCGACCCTCACGTGCTGACCGTCTCCGCGTTCATGATCGACTACCCGTTCGCGAACCGGCTCTATCCGGGCTCCCTCGACGTGCTGGAGCGGTTCCGCGGGTGGGGCCCGACCGTGATCCTCTCGGACGGCGACGTCGTGTTCCAGCCGCGCAAGGTCCAGCGCTCCGGCCTGGGCGACGCGGTGGACGGCGTGCTGATCTACGTGCACAAGGAGCGGGAGCTCGACGACGTCGAGCAGCGATTCCCCGCCGACCATTACGTCCTGGTGGACGACAAGCTCCGCATCCTCACCGCGGTGAAGCGCGAGTGGGGCTCCCGGGTGACCACCGTGTTCCCGCGGCAGGGGCACTACGCCCACGATCCGGAGATGCTCGACACCAATCCGGCCGCCGATCTCACCGTCGAGCGCATCGGCGACCTCGTCGACTACGACCTGCCCACGCTGCGGGCGCGCGCCGGCGCCGGCGCCGCCGCGGGACCGGGTAGCGGGAGATGAGCGCATGGCGATGTCGGCCGAGCAGATCCGACTCCTCGACGCGTACTGGCGGGCCGCGAACTACCTGACCGTCGGCCAGATCTATCTGCAAGACAATCCGCTGCTGCGGGAGCCGCTCGCGCCCGCGCACATCAAGCCGCGGCTCCTCGGCCACTGGGGCACCTCGCCGGGCCTCTCCTTCGTCTACGCGCACCTGAACCGTCTCGTGACCGAGCGCGCCGCGGACGTGATCTACCTGGCCGGGCCGGGCCACGGCGGGCCCGCGATCGTGGCCAACGTCTACCTCGAGGGGACCTACTCCGAGATCTACCCGGAGGTGTCGCGGGACGAGGCCGGCCTGCGGCGCCTCTTCCGCCAGTTCTCCAGCCCGGGGGGCATCCCGAGCCACGTGAGCGTGCCGACGCCAGGTTCCATTCACGAGGGCGGCGAGCTCGGCTACGTGCTGGTGCACGCCTTCGGAGCCGCCTTCGACAACCCGGACCTGATCGTGGCCGCGGTGGTGGGCGACGGCGAGGCCGAGACCGGCCCGCTCGCGGGGAGCTGGACCGGCATCGACTTCCTGAACCCGGCGCGGGACGGGGCGGTGCTGCCCATCCTCCACCTGAACGGTTACAAGATCGGCGGCCCCACCGTCCTCGGCCGCATGGGCGACGAGGACGTCGTGAGCCTGCTGCGCGGCCACGGCTGGGAGCCCCACGTGGTGGCGGGCGACGACCCGGTGACGATGCATCCGCGCTTCGCCCAGGTGCTCGACGACTGCCACGCGCGGATCCGGGCGATCCAGGCGCAGGCCCGGCGACCCGGCGCCGCCCCCGCCCGCGCCGCGCGGCCGCGCTGGCCCGCGATCGTGCTCCGGACGCCCAAGGGCTGGACCGGGCCCAAGACGGTGGACGGCCTGCCCGTCGAGGGCACGTTCCGCGCGCACCAGGTGCCGGTCGACCGCGTGCGGGAGGATCCCGCGCACCTGGCGATACTCGAGGGCTGGATGCGGAGCTACCGGCCGGAGGAGCTCTTCGACGGTGCCGGGCGGCTCCGCGTCGAGCTGGCCGCGCTCGCGCCGGCGGGCGATCGCCGCCTGGGCGCGAATCCCCACGCCAACGGGGGGCGGCTCCTGCGTCCGCTCGACCTGCCCGACTACGCGGACTACGCGCTGCCGGTGCCGCGGCCGGCGACCGAGCGGCACGGATCCACCCGCCAGCTCGGGAGGCTCATGCGCGACATGTTCACGCGCAACCGGGCGGCGGCCAACTTCCGCCTCTTCTGCCCGGACGAGACCAACTCGAACCGACTCGGCGACGTCTTCGAGGTGGAGAACCGCTGCTCGCTCCTGCCCCAGAGGGCCGAGGACGACCGGGTGGCGCCGGACGGCCGGGTGATGGAGATCCTGAGCGAGCATTGCTGCCAGGGCTGGCTCGAGGGCTACCTGCTCACCGGCCGCCACGGGCTGTTCGCGAGCTACGAGGCGTTCGCGATGGTCTCGGCGTCGATGACGGTGCAGCACGCCAAGTGGTTGCAGGAGGCGGACCGCCTGTCGTGGCGCGCGCCGGTCGCCTCGCTCAACATCCTGCTCACCTCCACCTCGTGGCGCCAGGACCACAACGGCTTCAGCCACCAGGGCCCCGGCCTCATCGACGTGGTGCTCTCCAAGAAGGGCACGGTCTCGCGGATCTACCTGCCCCCCGACGCCAACTGCCTGCTCTCGGTGGCCGACCACTGCTTCCGCAGCCGCAACTACGTGAACCTGATCGTGATCGACAAGCAGCCGCAGCTGCAGTGGCTCGACCTGGAGGCGGCCCGGGCCCACTGCGCGCGCGGCGCCTCGATCTGGCCCTGGGCGGGCAGCGCGGGTGACGGCGACCCCGATGTGGTGCTGGCCGCCGCGGGCGACGTGCCGACGCTCGAGGTGGTGGCTGCGGCCTGGCTGCTGCGCCACCACGCGCCCTCGCTCCGCGTGCGGGTGGTCAACGTCGTGGATCTCATGACGCTGTTCTCTCCGCGCTTCCACCCCCACGGGCTCACCGACGAGGCCTTCGTCACACTGTTCACCGCGGGCGCGCCGGTGGTCTTCGCCTTCCACGGCTACCAGCGCGCGGTCCACGAGCTGATCCACGGCCGTCCCCACTCCGGCCGCTTCCACGTGCGCGGGTTCAACGAGGAGGGCACGACCACCACGCCCTTCGACATGGTGGTGCGGAACGAGATGAGCCGCTACCACCTCTGTCTCGAGGCGCTCCGTCGCGTTCCGGAGGGAGAGACGCAGGGTGCCGCCCTGGCCGAGCACTGCCGGGCGATGCTCGAGCGGCATGAGCGCTTCATCCGCGAGCACCTGGAGGACATGCCGGATGTGCGGGACTGGTGCTGGACCGAGCCCTGATGCCCGGCGCGCCGATCATCCTCTGCCTGAACGCGGGGTCCTCCTCGCTCAAGTTCTCGGTCTGGGCCGGCGAGGAGTGCCTCGGCCAGGGCGAGGTGGAGGAGATCGGCCGTCCGGGCGCGCTCGCCTGGTTCACGGCGACCGGGGGCCGCGAGCGTCGACTTCCCGGCCGGTGGGCCGACCACGGCGAGGCGGTCGCCGCGGTCTTCGGGCTGCTGGGTGAGCACGCGCTTCCGGAGCCGGCGGGCGTCGGCCACCGGCTCGTGCACGGCGGGCGACGTCACGTCGCTCCGGAGCGGGTCACCGAAGCCCTCCTCGTCGACCTCCGCGCGCTCGTCCCGCTGGCGCCGCTCCACCTGCCGAGCGGCATCGCGGGCGTGGAGGCGGTGGTCGGGCGCTTCCCCACCCTGCCGCAGGTGGTCTGCTTCGACACCGCGTTCCACCAGCCCCTGCCGGAGGTGGCCCGCCGCCTGGCCCTGCCGCGCGGGCTGGCCGACGCGGCGGGGATCGAGCGCTTCGGCTTCCACGGGCTGTCCTACGAGTACGTGATGGAGCACCTCGGGCCGGCCGGCCGCGGCCGGGTGGTGATCGCGCACCTGGGCAACGGGGCGAGCATGGCCGCGGTGCGCGACGGGCGCGCGACGGACACGACCATGGGGCTCACCCCGGCGGGCGGCTTCATGATGGGCACGCGCACCGGCGATCTGGATCCGGGCGTGCTCGTCTATCTCATGCGGGAGAAGGGCTACGACGCGGAGGGCCTCGACCGGCTCGTGAACAAGGAATCGGGCCTGCTCGGGGTATCGGGCACGAGCGGGGACATGAAGACGCTGCTGGAGCGGCGCGATGGCGACGAGGGTGCCCGGCTGGCGGTGGCGATGTTCGTGTACCAGGCACGCAAGCAGGTGGGGGCCTTCGCGGCCGCGCTGGGCGGCCTCGACACGCTGGTCTTCACGGGCGGCATCGGGGAGCGAGCTGCGCCAGTGCGCGCGGAGATCTGCGACGGGCTCGCCCACCTGGGCGTTCGCCTCGACCCGGCCCGGAACGCGGCCCACGCGAGCCCGGCGAGCGAGCCGGGCAGCGGCTGCCAGGTGCGGATCGTGAGCACGCGGGAGGACCTGATGATCGCGCGGCATACCCGGGGAGTCCTGTTCCCCGACGGCGAGAGGAGACACCGTGATCGGTGAGAGGGACGCGTGGGCAGCGCTGCGGCGGCACCACGAGCAGATCCGGGACGTGCATCTGAGAAGCCTCTTCGCCGAGGGCCGCCAGCGGGGCGAGCGGCTGACCGTCGAGGCGGCGGGCCTCTACCTCGACTACTCGAAGAACCGGATCAACGACGAGACCCTGCGCCGACTGCTCGACCTGGCCGAGGCCGCCGGCCTGCGCCCGCGCATCGACGCGATGTTCTCCGGGGAGAAGATCAACATCACCGAGGGCCGGGCGGTGCTCCACGTGGCGCTGCGGGCCCCCCGCGACCGCCGCATCCTGGTGGACGGCGTGGACGTGGTGCCGGGGGTGCACGCGGTGCTCGATCGGATGGCCGACTTCTCCGGCCGGGTGCGGAGCGGCGCCTGGACCGGCTTCAGCAATCGGCCCATCCGCAGCGTGGTCAACATCGGCATCGGCGGCTCGGATCTGGGCCCGGTCATGGCCTACGAGGCGCTGCGCCACTACAGCGACCGTCGTCTCACCCTGCGCTTCGTCTCCAACGTGGACGGCACCGACTTCGTCGAGGCGACCCGCGACCTCGATCCGGCCGAGACGCTCTTCATCGTGTCGTCCAAGACCTTCACCACCCAGGAGACGCTCGCCAACGCGCACGCCGCGCGGGCGTGGAGCGTGCGCGCCCTCGGCGACGAGCGCGCGGTGGCGCGGCACTTCGTGGCGGTGTCGACCAACGCGGCCGAGGTCGCGAAGTTCGGGATCGACACCGCGAACATGTTCGAGTTCTGGGACTGGGTGGGTGGCCGCTACTCGTTCGACTCGGCCATCGGGCTCTCCCTGATGATCGCGATCGGCCCCGAGCACTTCCGCGCCATGCTGGCCGGCATGCACGAGATGGACGAGCACTTCCGCACCGCGCCCTTCGAGCGGAACCTGCCGGTGCTGCTCGGCCTGCTCGGGATCTGGTACGTGAACTTCTTCGGGGCGGAGAGCCACGCGGTGCTGCCCTACAGCCAGTACCTGGCCCGGCTGCCGTTCTACCTCCAGCAGCTCGACATGGAGTCGAACGGCAAGTCGGTGGACTGGGACGGGCGGAGGGTCGACTACCAGACCGGGCCGGTGATCTGGGGCACGCCGGGGACCAACGGCCAGCACGCCTACTACCAGCTCCTGCACCAGGGCACCCGGCTCATCCCCGTCGACTTCGTCGGCTTCGCGCGGAGCCTCACGCCGCTCGGGCGGCACCAGGATCTCCTGACCGCCAATCTCATCGCCCAGACCGAGGCGCTCGCCTTCGGCAAGACCGCGGCCGAGGTCGCGGCCGAGGGGGTGCCCGCGGCCCAGGTCCCGCACCGGACCTTCGAGGGCAACCGGCCGAGCAACACCATCCTCGCCGAGGAGCTGACCCCGGCGGCTCTCGGGCGGCTGGTCGCGCTCTACGAGCACAAGGTGTTCGTGCAGGGCACCATCTGGCGGATCAACTCGTTCGACCAGTGGGGCGTGGAGCTGGGCAAGGCGCTGGCCGGGCGCATCGTGCCCGAGCTCGAGGCCGCGTCCGAGACCCGGCTCGACCACGACAGCTCCACCAACGCCTTGATCCGCCGCTATCGCGGTCTCCGCGCCCCCCGGGCCTGAGGCCCGCGCGGGGGCGCGCTCGGGCAGGGCCCGGCGGGCCGGGCGGCGCCACCCCGGCGGCCCCGTGTTACGCTCGGACCGGGATCAGGCACGTCGGGCGAGAGTGGCGGAACTGGCAGACGCGCTGGACTTAGGATCCAGAGGGGCAACCCGTGGGGGTTCAACTCCCCCCTCTCGCACCATTCCCATGGGCATCAAGGGCATCGACCACTGGGTCATCGTCGTGAGCGACGTGTCCCGCACCCTCGCGTTCTACGAGCGGCTCGGGCTCACGATCGCGTGGGAGGCGCGGCCCGGGCGACCGGACATGCCCACGATCCGGATCAACGACGCGCAGAAGATCAACGTCCACGCGAGCGAGTGGCCGGGGCGGGCGGGGTATCTGGGCGCGCGCCGGCCGTCCGTCGGGGGCGCCGACTTCTGCCTCGAGTGGGCCGGAACGGTGGAGGAGATCCTGGACCTCCTGGCGCGCAGCGGGGTGACGCCCGAGGTGGGCCCGTCGACGCGGACGTGCGCCCGGGGCCCTTCCACCAGCGTCTATTTCCGGGATCCCGACGATAACCTCGTGGAGCTCACCGTCTACCCGCGGGCGTAGGTCGAAGTGCCGGGCAAGTTGTTGTTTTCTTGACGATGCAGGCTGATGGTGTAGGATGCGGGTCTGGCTTGAAGCCGGGTGGGACGCCTGAGGGACAACCCGTGGGAGCGTGACTCCCTGTATGAGGACTGAGCGGCCATGAAGGTGGACATCGAAGAGCTGGGGGCCTGCAAGCGGCGGCTGCAGGTCGAGGAGACCCCCGAGGTCGTCACCCGCGCCTGGGAGCAGGCGTTCGGTCGCGTGCAGCGCGAGGCCAAGCTGCCCGGGTTTCGCAAGGGCAAGGTCCCGCGCAGCATGATCAAGCTCCACTTCGCCGACGACGTGCGGCAGGAAGTCGCCCGCCGGCTGATCCCCGACGTCTATCGCCAGGCCCTCGCCGAGACCCGCATCGAGCCGGTGGAGGAGCCCGACCTGCAGGAGGTCACCCTCGAGGAGAACGCGGCGCTCAAGTTCGCCGCGGTCGTCGAGGTGAAGCCGGCCATCGCGCTCGGGGCTTACACCGGCCTCACGATCGAACACAGCCCCAAGGCTTTCGCGGAGAGCGAGGTGGACGAGGCCCTCACCGCGCTGCAGGAGCAGCATGTGGAATACCGCGCGGTGGAGCGGGCGGCGGACCCGGGCGACCTGGTGATCGTCGACTACACCCTGACCCCCGAGGGGATGGAGCCGCGCTCCGAGACCGGCTATGGCTTCGTGATCGGCACGGGCGGCGTGCTGCCCGAGATGGAGGAGGCGGTGATCGGCCTGGCCGCGGGCGGCTCGCGGCAGACCCGCGTGCGCTTCGGCGACGACCACCGCAACGAGGCCCTGCGGGGCAAGTCGGCGGAGGCCTCGGTGACCGTCACGGAGGTGAAGGAGAAGGTGCTGCCGGCCCTCGACGACGACTTCGCCAAGAGCGTGGGCGGCAGCTTCGAGACGCTCGACGCGCTGCGAGAAGAGGTGCGCAAGGGCCTGCAGACCCGTCGGGAGGCCGACAACCGGCGGGCGCTGGAGAGCGCGGTGCTCGACGCGGTCCTGGCCGGCCACACCTTCGAGGTGCCGGAGGCCCTGGTGCTGCGACAGGTCGGGCACCAGATCGAGCACGCGAGGGAGCACATGCGGCGGCAGGGTCTCGATCCCGAGCGGGTGCCGTGGGACTACAAGAAGCTGCTCGAGGACCTGCGTCCGGGCGCGGAGAAGGCGGTCAAGCGGGCGCTTCTCATCGAGGCCATCGCGGACAAGGAGGGCCTCCAGCCGGTCGACGCCGACGTGGACGCCGAGGTGGAGCGGCTCGCCCAGGCCAGCCAGCGGCCGGCCCCGGCGGTCCGGCGGATGCTCGAGCAGAGCGGCGACCTGGAGGGCATCCGCCACACGCTTGGCGAGCGGAAGACGGTCGACTTCCTGATCGAAAAGAATCCGGTAAACAGCGCCTGAGGTACACTACCAGCATGGCAAGGAGGCGCCCGATGGGATTGGTCCCGATGGTGGTCGAGCAGACTCCGCGCGGCGAGCGCGCGTTCGATATATTCTCCCGGCTCCTCAAGGAGCGGATCATCTTCCTCCCGACCTACATCGAGG
This sequence comes from Verrucomicrobiia bacterium, assembly GCA_035493135.1. GTDB lineage: Bacteria > Methylomirabilota > Methylomirabilia > Rokubacteriales > CSP1-6 > CAMLFJ01. The sequence goes on along the minus strand of DATJIR010000246.1, from coordinate 230 downwards.
ACGAGATCGCGAACCTGGTCATCGCCCAGATGCTGTTCCTGGAGGCGGAGGATCCCGACAAGGACATCCACCTCTATATCAACTCCCCGGGCGGCTCGGTCACCGCGGGCATGGCGATCTACGACACCATGCAGTACGTGAAGCCGGCCATCTCCACCATCTGCATGGGTCAGGCCGCCTCGATGGGCGCGCTGCTGCTGTGCGCCGGCACCAAGGGCAAGCGCTTCGCG
>DATJIR010000245.1:0-4705 GCA_035493135.1 Verrucomicrobiia bacterium | reverse complement strand
GGTGGCGGTGGCGAACGATTCCACGACGGACTGCGCGACGCTGGGCGCGCTGGGCTCCGACTCCCTAGGGGCGTTCGCCCTGACCCGACGCCCGGAGATGGGGCGGGTCCTCGCCGACTACGCCGCCGCGGAGGCCGAGGTGCGCCTCGAGGTCGCGCGCCAGTATCCGGATCTCGGGCTCGGACCCGGATTCATCTGGGACCAGGGCGTGCACCGCTGGACGCTTGCCCTGGCGCTGCCGAACTTGCTCGGCTTCCGGAATCGCGCCGCCATCGCGCAGGCCGAAGCTGCGCGCGCCGCGGCCGGCGCGCGCGTGGCCGAGACCCAGGAAGGGTTGCTGGCGGACGTCGACGCGGCCGTGAGCCGCTGTCGGGGCGCGGCGCTCGAGCGCACCGCGGCCGATTCCCAGGTCACGCTGTCCGCTCGCGCGTCGGCCCTGGCGGAGGCCGCCTACCAGCGAGGCGAAACCTCCGGCCTCGAGCCCGCGCTCGCGGGCCTCGCCGTGGTTCGGGCCCGGCGGCTCCAGGCCGCGGCCCTCGCGCACGTGGCGGCGGCGGCTGGCGCGCTGGTCTCCGTGGTGGGGAACTATCCCGATCTGGGCCCCGAGCGTTGGCCCGATCCGCGCGAGGAGCCCCTGAGCGAAGGAGCGTCGAGATGAACCCGTCGATGCGGCGCGGGGTGGCCGGCCTGCTCGCCACGGCGCTCGCGATCGGGCTGGTGGTGCTCTATCGCAGCCACCGGCTCGAGGGGTCGCGCGAGGCCCAGCGCGAGGCGCCGGTCGTCGCACCCAGCCGGGTGAGCCGGGACGGTGAGTCGGTCGTGGTCTCGCTCGCGCCGGCTGAGCGCCGCCGGATCGGCCTCGAGCTCGCGGTCGTGCGCCCCGCCTCGCTCGGCGCCGAGTCGAGGCTCACCGGGGAGGTAGTGCCGGAGACCGAGCGCGCCGCGGTGTTGCGGGCTCCGGTGGCCGGACGATTCACGGTCCCGGACGGCGCGCGCTGGCCCGCGCTCGGCGAGCGTGTCGCCGCGCACGTCGCGCTGGCCCAGGTGTCCGATGCGCGGCCGCTCTCGCTGCCCATCGGCGGCGTGGTCACTCGCGTCGGTGCCCAGCCGGGGTCGCTGGTCGAGGCCGGACAGGCGCTGCTCGAAGTTGCCGACTACAGCCGTCCGCTGGTTCGCGTGGCCTGGCTCGATCCGGCGGGGGGCCTCCCGCCGGCCCGCCTGCGCGTCGGGCCGGGCTCGACGGCCTCTTCGACCCGCATCGTCGCGCGGCTCGTGGGTCCCGCGCCCGAGGCCGATCCCGTCACCCGCCGCGCCGCCTACCTCTACCGCGCCGATCGCGCCTGGCCGGGCGCGACGGCGGGAACGCCGGTCGTGGCTTATGCCGATACGCCTGGCGCGGCGGCCACGCGCCCTGAGGGAGCGCTCGTGCCCGATTCCGCCGTGGTGCAGTGGGAGGGACTCGCCTGGGCCTATCGCGCGCACGGCGCGGACCGGTTCGAGCGGGTGCGGGTCGTCACCGGTCGTCCGGCCCCCGGCGGATGGGTCGTGGACGGACCGCTCGCGTCGGGCGACTCGGTCGTCGTGCGCGGCGCCGAGGAGCTGCTGTCCGAGGAGTTCCGCGCGCGCGTGACCGTGGGCGACGAGTCGGGCGAGTGAGCCCGCCGGCCGCCGCATGCTGACGAGCCTGGTCCGCCAGTCCATCCGCCATCGCGGGATCGTCTGCGGGCTCGCGCTCGCGGTGGTCGTCTACGGCGCCGGCGTGGTCGCCAACGCGCGCCTCGACGTCTTTCCCGAATTCGCCCCGCCGCAGGTCTCGATCCAGACCGAGGCGCCCGGCCTCTCGCCCGAGCAGGTCGAGGTGCTGGTGACCAAGCCGCTCGAGGACGCGATCAACGGCGTCGAGGGCATCGCCGCGGTCCGGTCGCAATCCATCCAGGGCCTGTCCGTCATTACCGCGGTGCTCGCGGAGCACGAGGACATCTACCGGGCCCGCCAGGCGCTGGCCGAGCGGCTGGCCGAGGCGACCGTGCGCCTGCCCTCCACGGTCGAGCCGCCGGTGCTCACGCCGCTGACCTCGTCGTCGAGCACGGTGCTGGTGGTCGGCGTGACGTCCACGACCCGCACGCTCATGGAGCAGCGCACCTTCGTGGACTGGGTGATGCGGCCGCGGCTCCTGGCCACGCCCGGCGTGTCCAAGGTCGCCGTGTTCGGCGGCGACGTGCGCCAGCTCCAGATCCAGCTCGACCCCGACCGGCTGCGGTTGTACGGCATCGGGGTCGCCGAAGTGGCGGAGGCCGCGCGGCAGGCCACGGGCGTGCGCGGCGCGGGCGTGCTCGACGGCCCCAACCAGCGGGTCACGGTGCACGCGGAGGGCCAGGCCGTGACGCCGGCCGCGCTGGGGCAGGCGGCGGTGCGCGAGCATGACGGGTCGGTGCTCCGCCTCGCCGATCTCGGGCGGGTGGTGGAAGCCCCGGCGACGCGGTTCGGCGAAGGCGGCGTGCAGGGACGCCGCGGGCTCGTGATCGTGATCTCGGCGCAGTTGGGCGCCAACACGAAGGTGGTGGCCCAGCACGCTGAGGCCGCGCTGGCCCGGCTGGAGCCTGCCATGCGCGCCCAGGGGCTGGCGCTGCACGGCGACATCTTCCGCCCGTCGGAGTTCATCGACTTGGCCCTGCGCAACATCCTCACCTCGCTGCTCCTCGGCGCGGTGCTGGTCGCCGTCGTACTGCTGGTGTTTCTCTCCGATGTGGGCGCGGCGGCCATCTCGCTCACGGCGATACCACTCTCGCTGCTCGCCGCCCTCATCGTCCTCGACCGGCTCGGCTTCGGCATCAACACCCTCACCCTCGGGGGTCTGGCGATCGCGCTCGGCGAAGTGGTGGACGACGCCATCATCGACGTCGAGAACATCGCCCGCCGCCTGCGCGAGAACCGCCTGGCTCCCGCGCCGAAAAGCGCGGCGCGGGTGGTGCTCGAGGCCTCGCTCGAGGTCCGGAGCAGCGTGGTCTACGCCACGTTCGTCGTGGCCCTCGTGTTCGTACCGGTGCTCGCGCTCAGCGGGGTACAGGGCGCGCTGTTTCGGCCGCTGGGCCTGGCCTACATCCTGGCGATCCTCGCGTCGCTGCTCGTGGCGCTCACCGTGACGCCCGCGCTCACGCTGCTGCTGCTGGGCTCACGCGGGCATCGGGCGCACGAGTCGCCGGCGCTGGCGTGGCTCAAGGCGCGCTACGCCCGGATGCTCGAGTGGCTGGCCGACCGCCCGAGATCTGTGGCGGCGGCGGCGGCGCTGGTCTGTCTCGGCGCGATCGCCACGCTGCCGTTCTTCGGCGCGACGTTCCTCCCGGAGTTCCGCGAGGGGCACTACCTGATCCACATGTCGGCCGTGCCCGGCACCTCGCTCGACGAATCGTTCCGCCTGGGTGCACGGGTCACCGCGGCGCTGGAGCGGGATCCCCGGGTCCGCACGGTCGCCCAGCGGATCGGGCGGGCCGAGCTGTCCGAAGACACCTGGGGCACGCACTACACCGAGTTCGAGGTCGACCTGGTGCCGCTCACCGGGGAGGACGCCGAGACGGTGCAGGACGACCTCCGCCGCATTCTCGCCACGTTCCCGGGCGTCAACTTCGCCATCCGCGGCTTCCTGGCGGAGCGTATCGAGGAGACGCTCACCGGCTCGACGGCGGAGCTCGTCGTCCGGGTGTACGGCGACGACCTCGACAGCCTCGACGTCGCGGCGCGGCGTGTCGCGGAGTCACTGAGCCGGATTCGCGGCGCCACCGACGTGCAGTACGATCCGCCGCCGGTGGCCCCGGACGTCACGGTCCGGCTGCGCCTGGGCGACCTGCCGCTCTATGGGCTCCGCCCCGACGAGGTGCTGTCGACGGTCGAGACCGCCACGCGGGGCACTCGCGTGGCCCAGACCTTCGAGGGCAATCGCGCCACCGACGTCGTGGTGACGCTGCTGCCCGAGCGCCGCATGCGCCCCGAAGATCTGCGCACCCTGCCGGTGACCGCGTCGAGCGGCCGCCAGGTGGAGCTCGGGCAGATCGCCGATATCGCCCGCACGACCGGCCGCTTCGCGATCGCGCATGTCGGCGCGCGGCGGGTGCAGACGGTCACCGCGAACGTCCGTGGGCGCGATCCGGAAGGTGTGACCCGGGATTTCGAGGCGACGATCGGGCGGACCACCGTGCTGCCGGCCAGTGTCTACGCCGATGTGGGAGGAACCGGCGCCGCGCAACGGGCCGCGCGGCGCGAGCTGCTCCGGAACAGCCTGCTGGCCGCGGGAGGAATCGTCATGCTGCTCTCGGTCGCCTTCGGCGAGACCAGCCGGCTGCTGCTGGTACTGGCCAACCTGCCATTCGCACTGGTCGGTGGGGTGCTGGCCGTGTTCGCGACCGGCGGCCTGTTGAGCCTGGGCTCCCTGGTGGGCTTCGTGACCCTGTTCGGCATCGCGACCCGCAATGCCGTCATGCTGATCTCCCACTACGATCATCTGGTCGCGGTGGAAGGCGTGGAGTGGGGCCGGCAAGCTGCGCTCCGGGGTGCGCTCGAGCGGCTGGGGCCGATCCTCATGACGGCCCTGGTGACGGCCCTGGGTCTCCTGCCGCTGGCGGTAGGCAGCGGTGATCCCGGCCGCGAGATCGAAGGGCCGATGGCGATCGTCATCCTCGGCGGCCTGGTCACGTCGACCGTCCTCAGCCTG
>DATJIR010000244.1:0-4524 GCA_035493135.1 Verrucomicrobiia bacterium | reverse complement strand
GTCGGCGGCGAGGACGCGGCCGGTGAGGACCAGGTCGCACGCCGTGGCCAGGCCGGCTCCGCCGGCCAGCGCCCGGCCCTGGACCACCGCGACGACCGGCTTGGGAAGCCTGCGGATGGCGAGAAACACCGCGCCGAGCCGCAGGGCCGACGCCTCGTTTTCCGCGGGCGAGCGGTCCGCGGAATCGAGCAGCTCCTGAAGGTCGGCGCCGGCGCAGAAGTCCTTGCCCGCGCCGCGCAGCGCGACCACCCGCACCTCGGCATCGAGGTCCGCCCGCTCCAACGCCGCCAGCACGGCGTCGATCAGGGGGCCGTTCAGCGCGTTCCGTTTGTCGGACCGATCGAGGGTAAGGGTGAGCACCCCCGCCGCGAGCTCGGTGCGGAGTGGAGACGAGGCCGATGGCGCGACGCTCATGCCCGCGCGAGCCGCCGGGCCAGCGCCGCCGGGACCGGAATCTCCATCCGGAGCAGCGCCGTCGAGTACACCTTCCCCTGCGCGTCGGTCTTGAGGGAGATGGTGCCCCCGCCGTCCAGGGCGTCGTGCAGAAGGAAGTTGAGCGCGTTCAGATTGGGCAGCTCGAACCGCTCGACCCCGCTCACCATGCCCTTGAAGTGCCGGGCGACCCGCGCGGGGGTGACTTCCTTGACCAGAATGGGATAGTACTCGGGCTCGAGCGCGATCAGCCCCACGTTCGCCGTGTTGCCCTTGTCGCCGCTCCTCGCATGCGCGAGGAATCGCAGGGACGCGGAGGCGCTGGCACGCGGGGATGCCCGACCGCGACGCTTGGTCGGCTTCCGGACTTTGGTCGACTTGCCCTTTCTGGTCACTCTTGCCATTCGCCCTCCGATCTTTCCCTGCGCCCCTGCGCCCCTGCGCCCCTGCGCCCCTGCGCCCCTGCGCCCCTGCGCCCCTGCGCCCCTGCGCCCCTGCGCCCCTGCGCCCCTGCGCCCTTGCGCCCCTGCGCCCCTACGCCTGCAATATCTCCACCCGCACCCCCGGCTCGATCTGCCGTCGGTCAATGAGTGCGGGCCAATATGCCACCACCTCTTCCACCGCCGGCCGCCCGCCGGCAAACCCGGTGACGCTCGGCGGCCCGGTCAGCACCAGCGGGGCGATCTCGCGGGTGAACCGCTCGACCGGCGCCCGCTCCCGCGCGCGCACACCGATCCGGAGCTGCACTTCGGGCAGGTCGGGATCGGGAGCACCGCTCAAGCGGCCGTGGGTGGCGTTCACCCCGACGAACTCGGTGAGGATCTGCTCGAACTCGAGTCCCAGGGCCTCGAGGCGCTGGCGCAGGACCGTGTCGGCGGCGCGCGCCTTGTCGTACGCCTCGGGCCACGAGTACACCAAGGTTCCGACTGCCTTGTACCCGTAGAAATACGCGATCGACACCTTGAGCATCGGCGTCTTGGGACCGCCGCGGATCCCGCTCACCCGCACCCGGTCGCGGCCCGCCTGCTGGAGCCGGATGCTGGTGAAGTCGGCCACGCCGTCGGGAGTGATGTAGCTGTGCGGGTCGCCCATCTCGTAGACCAGCTGCTCGGTCACCGACGGCACCGAGACTACCCCGCCGGTGCCGGAATGTTTGGTGATGACGAAGCTGCCGTCCGCCGAGGCTTCGACGATCGGGAAGCCCGGATCGGCCAATCCCTTCACCGCGCGCCAGCCCTTGAGCAGGTTGCCGCCGGACGCCTGCGCGCCGCATTCGATGATGTGTCCCGCGACGGTTCCGGCCGCGACCTTGTCCCAGTCGTCGGGCGACCAGCCGAACTCGTGGAAGATGGGCCCGAGCGTGAGACCGGTGTCGGTGACCCGGCCGGTCACCACCACGTCGGCCCCCCCGCGGAGCGCGTCGACGATCGGGGCCATGCCGAGGTAGGCATTGGCGCTCAGGACCTTGTCCCGGATCTCCGAGAGCGGGCGGCCGGTCTCCATGTCGGCCAGCGGGTGGCCGCGGGCGATCAGCTCGTCGAGCCGGCCCAGGATGTCGTCGCCCGTCACCAGGCCGACGCGCACCTTGCCCTGAAGCCCGAGCTTGCGGGCCACCTCGAGCACCGCGTCGGCGCAGCCGCGCGGGTTCACGCCGCCGGCGTTGCTGGTGACCCGGATCCCTTTGCTCGCGATGTCCGGGAGGATGCGCTCCATGAGGGGCACGAAGTCGCGGGCGTACCCCGCCTTCGGGTCGCGCGTCTTCTGTTTCTGCATGATGGACATCGTCACTTCGGCGAGATAGTCCATCATCAGGTAATCGATCGGGCCGCCGCGCACCTGACGCACGGGCGCCTCCAGCCAGTCGCCCCAGAACCCCTGCCCCGCGGCGATCCGCACCACGCGGCCGGTCACGGCAGCACTCCGTCACCGGCGCCGGGCAGCACGACTTCGCGCCGCCAGCGGTCCTCGCCGACCCGCGCCACCAGCTGTCCCAGCGGAGCGAACCGCTCGGGGAGCGGCCAGGGCGGCGATCCGAGATCGAACCCCACCTCGTCGCGCGCGCCGGGCGCCACGCGAAGGGTCGTGTCCCCTTGCGCGGGACGGAGCGCGACCGCGCTGTCGGTATAGGCGCGGATGCTGGCGCGGACCGTCCACGGCTCGCTGTCGGCCGGGTCGGCGAACCCGGGATAGAGCGCCAGGGTGAGCGGGATGTCCCCGTGGCGCTCGGGCAGGGGCACCGTGGTGCGGCTGAGGGCGTATCGCATGGGATTCTTGGCGAGCTGTCTTCCGGCGGTGTCGTAGACGCTCACGCCGAAGTCGGTGATCCGATCCCACTGCTCGGGCGCCATCGCGGTCTCGATGACCAGGTCCTTGGCCCAGGCGGGGACCACGAAGGGGATGCGCCGGGGCGCCGACCCGCGCGCCGCCAGGGTGTCGGTGCGCTCGGCGCCGCGCAGGCGGAAGGCGACGGTGGCGGTGACCGGCGCAGGCGCGACGCTCCGGACCCGCGCCACCACCCGGTCGCCTTGCCGCGTCGCGTGGAGCGTGAGCGGCGACTGCCGGACCGCCACATCCACCGACGCGCTCCGGCCCGGGAGGGTGACCGCGTCCACCTCGTACGCGCCGGCTACGGCGTCGCGGCCGTCCACCTCGAACTCAGCGGCCTGCGACGCGCTGCCGGCGGGGAGCGCGGCCGCCTCGCGATACGGCGCCCCGTGCGGCTCGTGCAGGAATGCGAGGGCCCGGCCCGCGATGCCGGCGGTCGCGACGCTGGCGATGAACGGCCGCGCCGTATCGGCCAGGAAGAACGAGCGCAGGACCGCGCCCTGGTCGAGCGGCGTGGCCTGCCGGAGCGTGGTCGGACCGGCGGTCGCCGGCGCGGGCAGCACCACCGTCGCCACCAGCCGGAACGCCGGCCCGCGCAGCGTATCGGCCGACCAGGCCAGCACGGTGCCCGTGTGCACGCCGGGCGAGAGCTTGGCCGCGTCGTAGCGGAGGGTCACCTCGCCGCCACCCTTGAGTGAGACGCGGGACGGAGGGGTGAGCCAGGCGGCGTCACTCTCGAGGCGGAAAGGACCGGCCGGCCCGCTGTCGGACGGGCTCACGGCGAAACGCATCGTGCCGCTCCGGGCCGCCCCGGGGCCGAGCACCAGCCAGCCCGCGTCGCCGCCGCCCGCCGCGGCGACGGTGACCTCGCCGCCTCCGGGTGCCGAGGCGAGCCAGCTCCAGGCGGCATCCAGGGCGGGGAGGCCGCGGCCCTCGTCGAGGTATTCGGCGCCCGGCGTGGGGCGCGCGGTCACCATGAGCGCCCGCTTGATCCGCGCCGCGTCCACGGGACGTTGTTCCTGGGCCAACGCCGACACGAGGCACGCGACCAGACCCGCCGCGTGCGGCGAGGCCATGCTGGTGCCCTGCTTCACCTCGTCGCCCGCATTCCACCGGGGCACCGAGCTGTAGGCCATCCCGGGTGTCACCAGGTCCGGCTTGGCGACTTCCCCGCCGCGGGCGCTGAAGTACGCGACCGCTTCGGGCGCCGGACCCTCGGGCCCCGGCACCAGGAATCCCGACGGGAGCGTCGCGCCGACGGTGATGGCCCGGTCGGCCGAGCCGGGAAGTCCGATGGTGCTCAGCCCGGGCCCGTCGTTGCCGCCGCTGATCGTGAGCGACACGTCGGGGTGGGCCGCGAGCACCGAGTCCGCCAGGCGGTCGATGCGGGCCTTGCCCTCCTGCTCGTTGCCGACGCCGAAGCTCAGATTCATCACCAGCGGCATCCGCCGCTGCGCGGCGAAGCGGATGGCGTAGTCCATCGCGCGGAGCATGGCGCCGGTGGTCGAGACGCTGCCCTGCGCGCCGAGCGAGATCTTGAGGCCGAGAAGCTGCGCGCCCGGCGCCACCCCGTCGAAGCCCTTCACGCCGTAGAGGTCGTGCGCCCCGGCGATCCCCGCCACGTGGGTGCCGTGGGCGTCGAGATCGAACACCAGGTCGAGGGTGGGCGGGGTGGTCGTGCCGCCGAAGTTGACGGCGATTCCGAGGCCCGGCGTATGGCCGCGCGAAGCCCAGCCGAAGCTCTCCCGGGCCTGCAGGTAGTCGTGG
>DATJIR010000243.1:0-8835 GCA_035493135.1 Verrucomicrobiia bacterium | reverse complement strand
CGCTACAGCGCCGAGCGCATCCTCGCGATGAAGAAGGGCGCGGCGGCCCTGCTCGCCACCATGATCGCCCCCGGCGCCACCAAGGCCCTCGACCGCTACACCGTCCAGTTCACGCTCGCCAAGCCCGCGGCCATCTTCCTGGCGGTGGTGCCCGAGATCCACGTGGTCAACGCGGCCCTCGTCAAGAAGAACGAGAAGGACGGGGACTGGGGCGCGGCGTGGCTCACCAACAACGAGGCCGGCTCCGGCTCGTACATGCTGGCCCGCTACGACCCCGCGATCGGATTCATCGCCAAGCGTTTCGCCTCACACTTCATGCCGTGGGGCGCGAAGTCCATCGACGAGATCGACTTCCGCTTCGTGAAGGAAGACAACACCCGCGTGCTGGGCATGATCAAGGGCGACTACCAGGGCACCGGCGGCTACCTGCCGAACGACCAGGTGAAGCGCCTGCGCGAGGCGCCGAACGTCAAGATCCTCGAGCAGGAGTCGATGCGGATCATGATGTTCCAGATCAACAACCAGCGCGCGCCGCTGACCGACGTGCACGTGCGCCGGGCCATCAGCTACGCCTTCGACTACGACGGCTTCAACAAGGAGATCCTCGGCGGCACCGTGGAGCGCAACCCGGTGCCGATCCCGAACAACATGTGGGGCGTGCCGCGCGACGTGAAGGGCTACACCTACAGCCTCGAGCGGGCCAAGCAGGAGCTCGGGCTCGCCCAGGCCAAGGTCGACCGGCCGCTCACGGTCGGCTACCTGCAGGGCTTCAGCCAGACCGAGCAGGCGGCCACCGTCATGGCCAACGGCCTGCGCAAGCTCGGGCTCGAGACCAAGATGACGAGCGAGGTGTGGCCGGCGATGGTCGAGCGGATGAAGAAGCCGGAGACCTCGCCGGACCTCGTCGTCTACTGGATCAGCACCTACTACGCCGACCCGAACAACTGGATCGGCGAGATGTTCCACTCCGGCCAGTGGGGCACGTTCAAGGCCTCGAGCTTTTACAAGAACCCGAAGGTGGACGACCTGCTGGACACCGCGCTCAAGTCCACCGATCGCGCCGCGCGCGACAAGGCCTACCAGGAGGCGGCCCGGATCGTAGTGGCCGACGCCGCGGGGGTCTGGATCTACAACACCAAGTACTTCGGCCCCTGGGCCAAGAACATCGAGGGCGTCCGCTTCAGCCCCATCGGCAACGGGCAGGAGATCCGCTGGCTGCATTACAAGTAACCCGGAGGGGGGCTCTGCCCCCCTTCCGGCGGTCGTCGCGCGCCTTCGGCGTGCTCCTTCCTGCCTCCCCCCGGGATTGCGCCGGCGGAGCCGGCGCTCGGACCGCGTCTAGATCGGCGCTCTGATGAGGCTGCTCGCGCTCGCGCTGCATAGACTGGCGTGGTTCGTGCCCACCTTGCTGGGGCTTCTCGTCGTCACTTTTGTCATCTCGCGGGTGGTGCCGTCGGATCCGGTGGCGCTGGTGGCGGGCGAGACCGCGACGCCCGCGCAGGTCGAGGCGCTGCGGCACCAGCTCGGCTACGACCGGCCGCTGCCGGTGCAGTTCGTCGACTACCTCGCCCGGCTCGCGCGCGGGGACATGGGGGTGAGCCTCTTCACCCGGCGCCCGATCCTCGACGACCTGGCTCACCGCCTGCCGGCCACCATCGAGCTGACCGTGGTGGCCATGCTCGCCTCGATCCTGGTCGGCATCCCGCTCGGCGTCTTCTCCGCGCTCTGGCGCAACTCCCTGCTCGACCACGCCCTCCGCGTCCTCACCGTGTCCGGGCTCGCCATCGCCGGCTTCTGGCTCGGCATCATGCTGCAGCTGCTCTTCTCGATGCGCCTCGGCTGGACACCGCTGAACGGCCGCCTGCCCGGCTTTCCCCCGCCGGGCCTCACCGGCCTCTACCTGGTGGACGCCGCGCTCACGTGGGACTGGGCCACCTTCGGCACCGCGCTCCGGCACCTGGCATTGCCCGCGGCGACGCTCGCGTTCCCGGCGCTGGCGACCCTGGTGCGCTTCACCCGGGCCGGCGTCCTGGACGTCATGCAGTCCAACTTCGTCCTCTACGAGCGCGCGATGGGCCTGCCGCGCCCGCTCATCGTGTGGAAGTACATCCTCCGCTCCGCGCTCACCTCGACGGTGACGCAGATCGGCCTGCTCTTCGGCATCCTGCTCGCGGGGGCGGTGGTGACCGAGGCGGTGTTCGACTGGCCGGGCATCGGCACCTACGCGGTCAGCTCCATCGTGCGCTCGGACTACAACGCGGTCATGGGCTTCACGGTCTGGGCGGGCGCGATCTTCATCGTGGTGAACCTGCTCGTCGACCTCGCCCACACCCTCGTCGACCCCCGGGAGCGCGCGACGTGAGCTCATCGAAGGGGGAGACGTGAGCACGGTCTGGTTCGTGGTGACGCGGCTCGGGCGGGACCGGTCGGCGCTGATCGGGCTCCTGCTCATCGCGCTGCTGGTGCTGGCCGCGCTGCTGGCGCCGCTGCTCGCGACGCACCCGGACGACGTCTTCGAGCTGCACCCGTCCGAGCGGCTCCGGGCTCCGAGCGGCACCCACTGGCTCGGCACCGACCGGATGGGCGCGGACGTCTACAGCCGCCTCCTCTTCGGGGCGCGGATCACCATCCTGATCGGGCTCATCGCGGTCGGGGCCTCGCTGGTCATCGGGGTGCCGGTCGGCCTCGTGGCCGGCTACCACCACGGCTGGGCGAGCGACCTGCTCATGCGGCTCTCCGACGTCTTCCTCGCGGTGCCGCAGGTGGTGCTCGCCATCGCCATCGCCCAGACCCTGGGCCCGTCGCTCCCCAACGTGATCCTCGCGCTCTCGGTCACCTACTGGCCCTGGTTCGCCCGCGTCGTCTACGCGGAGACGCGGGCGCTCCAGAAGGAGGTGTTCGTCGAGAGCACCACCGCCCTCGGCGCGTCGCCCTGGCGGCTCACCGTGCTGCACGTGCTGCCGAACATCGCCTCGCCGATCATCGTGCGCGCCTCGATCGGCATGGGGTTCACCATCCTGACCGCGGCGGCGCTCGGCTTCCTCGGCCTCGGGCCCCCGCCCCCCACCCCGGAGTGGGGCCGGACCATCGCGGAATCCCGCGAATTCCTGCCGGATGCATGGTGGTACGCGGCGGCGCCGGGCCTGGCCATCTTCCTCACCGTGATGGGGTTCAACCTGCTCGGCGACGGCCTGCGCGACGTGCTCGACCCGCGGCTGCGCCGGAGCCCCGCGCGCGATGGCTGAGCTGCTGGCGGTCCGCGGGCTGCGCGTGGACTTCGCCACCGACCGGGGGCCGGCCCAGGTGCTCGACGGCATCAACCTCGACATCGCGGTCGGCGAGGTGGTGGGGCTCGTCGGCGAGAGCGGCTGCGGCAAGACCACGCTCGCCCGCGCGATCCTCGGCATCCTGCCCGAGGGGGCGGCCCGGATCCGCGGCGGCGAGGTACGCTTCCGCGGCGCCGACCTGCTGAGGGAAGACCCCGCGATGGTGAACGAGCGGGTCCGCGGCCGGGCGATCACCTTCATCCCCCAGGATCCGTTCACCTCGTTCAGCCCGCTGTTCCCGGTCGGCAGCCAGATCATGGACCTGATGAAGTGGAAATCCCCGCGGGCGCGCGAGCAGGCCCGGCCGGCGTCCCTCTTCGGGCGCTACCCGCGCCCGCGGCGCCAGGCCGACCGCGAGGCGGTGCTCGAGACGCTGCGCGCGGTGCAGATCCCCGAGCCGGCGCGCGCCCTCCGGCGCCTGCCCCACGAGTTCTCCGGCGGCCAGCGCCAGCGCCTGATGATCGCGATGGCGCTCCTGCCCCAGCCCGATCTCATCATCGCGGACGAGCCGACCACCGCGCTGGACGTGACGATCCAGGCCCAGATCCTCCGCCTGCTCCGCGCGCTGGTGAAGGAGCGCGGGGTGTCGGTGCTCTTCACCACCCACGACCTCGGCACCGCGCACGAGCTCTGCGACCGCGTGGTCGTCATGTACGCCGGCCAGGAGATGGAGGCGGCGCCGACCGACGCCTTCTTCGGCCGCCCCGCGCACCCCTACACGCGCAGCCTGCTGGCCAGCGTGCCGGGGCCGGACGGCGTGATCCGCGACATCCCGGGCGAGGTGCCGAGCCTGGTGGCCCCGCCGGCGGGGTGCCGGTTCCACCCGCGCTGCGATCACGCGACGGCGGAGTGCCGCATGGAGCGCCCGGCCCCGCGCATGCTCGCCGACGGCCACGGCGTCCGCTGCCATCACCCGGTCGACGTCCCCGCGGGAGCCGGCGCGTGAGCGCGGCCGCCGCGCCCTTGCTGGAGCTGGTCGACCTCGCGCGCCACTTCCCGGTGCGCAGCGCCTTCGGGCGCCGCGTCGGCTGGCTGCGGGCCGTCGATGGCGTCTCGCTTGCCGTGCGCCCGGGCGAGACCCTCGGCCTCGTGGGCGAGAGCGGCTGCGGCAAGTCGACGCTCGGCAAGACGGTGATGGGCATCTACACGCCGACCGCGGGCGAGATCCGCTTCGCCGGCCGCGAGATCGGGCGCCTGCCCCGCCGCGCGCGGCGCGCGGTGGCCAAGGATCTCCAGTACGTCTACCAGGACCCGGGCGCCTCGCTCGACCCGCGCTGGAAGATCGGGCCCTCCCTGCACGAGCCGCTGCGCATCCACACCGCGCTGACCCGGGCCGAGCGGGACCGCGAGGTCGGCGCGATCCTGGCCGCGGTGGGCCTCCCGGACGCCCACCTCGAGCTCTACCCGCACGAGCTCTCCGGCGGCCAGCAGCGCCGCGTGGGGCTCGCGCGCATCCTCACCCTGCGGCCCCGCCTGGTGATCCTGGACGAGCCGACCTCCGGCCTCGACGTCTCGGTCCAGGCCAGCGTGCTCAAGCTGTTCCGCAGCCTGCAGGAGACGTTCGCGCTGACCTACGTGTTCATCTCGCACGACCTCTCGGTGGTGCGCGCGATGTGCGCGGGCATCGCGGTGATGTACCTCGGCAAGATCGTCGAGTGCGGCCCGACCACCCGCGTCTTCGGGGCCCCGCGCCACCCCTACACGCAGTCGCTGCTGGCCGCGGTGCCGCGCATCGGCGGCCGCCGCGTCACCCAGGACTTCGCGCTCGAGGGCGAGCCGCCGAACCCGCGCGACATCCCGAGCGGCTGCCGCTTCCGGACCCGCTGCCCGCTGGCCCAGGCTCGCTGCGCGGCGGAGGAGCCGGCGCTCCGCCCGCTCGACGGGAGCACCGTGGCGTGCCACTTCGCCTGACGGAAGGCCGCCCCGGGCGCGGGCGGCCGATGTGGTAACGTTGGCGCCCTCGGGAGGAACGCGCGTGCAGATCGGGGTGGACATCGGCGGCACCTTCACCGACATCGTGGCCCTCGACCGCACCGGCCGCCTCTCGCTCACCAAGGTGCCGAGCACCCCCAAGGACCTGCTGGACGGCATCGCGGCCGCCACCACCCGGGTCCTGGCGCTGGCCGGCGCCGCCCCGGGCGACGTCGAGCGGTTCATCCACGGCACCACCGTGGCCACGAACGCGATCCTCGAGCACAAGGGCGCCACCACCGCCATCCTGACCACCGAGGGCTTCGAGGACGTGCTCGAGATGGGGCGGATGAAGCGCTCGCGCATGTACGACCTCGACATGGACCCGGAGGTGCCGACCTTCCTCGCCCCGCGCCGGCGCCGGCTCGGCATCCGCGAGCGGCTCGACGCCAAGGGGCGCGTGCTGCTCCCCCTGCACGAGGCGGACGTGCAGCAGGCGGTGGAGACCCTGCGCGCGCAGGGGGTATCGGCCATCGCGGTGTGTTACCTCTTCTCGTTCCTGAACGGAGCGCACGAGCGGCGCACACGCGAGATCATCGCGGAGCTGGCGCCGGAGATGAGCGTCTCGCTCTCCTCGGAGGTGGACCCGACCTTCCGGGAGTACGAGCGGCTCTGCGTCACCGCCTTCGACGCCTACCTGGGCCCGGTGGTGAAGCGCTACCTCGCGGGCCTGGCCGAGACGCTGCGCGGCCTCGGGGTGCCCGGCGTGCCGCTGATCATGCGCTCGCGCGGGGGCATCGTGTCGGCGGCGCTGGCCGCGCAGCAGCCGGTCACGCTCTTCCTCTCGGGGCCGGCCGGCGGCGTGATCGGCGCCGCGTTCGCGGCCGAGCGCTCCGGGGTGCGCGACTTCGTCTCGCTCGACATGGGCGGCACCAGCAACGACGTGGCCCTGGTGCGGGACGGCCGGCCGCTGCTCGTGGGCGAGGGCGCGATCGGGCCCTTCCCGGTGCGCACGCCGATGGTGGACGTCAACACCATCGGCGCCGGCGGCGGCAGCATCGCGTGGATCGACGCCGCCGGGGGCCTGCGGGTGGGGCCGCGCAGCGCCGGCGCCGAGCCCGGGCCCGCCTGCTACGCTCGCGGGGGCGACGAGGCCACCGTGACCGACGCGAGCGTGGTGCTGGGCTATCTCAACCCGGCGCGCTTCGCGGGCGGCGCCCTGACCCTCGACGTGGCCGCCGCCGAGCGCGCGGTGGCCGTCCTCGGCCGCCGGCTGGGCCTCGACCCGGTGGCCGCCGCCGCGGGCATCCACCGCGTCGTCAACGCCCGCATGGCGGACCAGATCCGCCTGGTCACCATCAAGCGCGGCTACGACCCGCGCACCTTCTCGCTCGTGGTCCTGGGCGGGGCCGGCCCCGTGCACGGCGCGGCCCTCGCGGAGGAGATGGGCATGGCGGAGGTGGTCGTCCCCGAGGCGCCCGGCGTGCTCGCCGCCTTCGGCCTGCTCGCCGCGGCCATCGAGCACCACCACGCGCGCACCCTGCCCGCGCGCGCCGACGCGGCCGACCTCGGCGCCATCAACCATTGCCTCCGCGAGCTCGACGCCGCCGGCCGCGCGCGCATGGACGAGGAAGGCGTGCCCGCGCCGCCGGTGACCGTGGCCTACGCGGCCGACATGCGGTACGTGGGGCAGGCCTACGAGCTGGAGGTGCCGATCCCGGCGCCGGTCACCGCCCTGGGCGTGCCCGCGGCCGTGGCCGCGTTCCATGCCGTGCACGAGCGCGTCTACGGCTACGCGCGCGCGCAGCAGCCGGTCGAGTTCGTCAACTTCCGCGCCGTCCACACCTACCCGCTGCCCCGGCTCGCGGTGACCCCGGCCGCGCGCGCCACCGGCACGCTGGCCGAGGCGCAGGTCGGGGAGCGACCCGCCTACTTCGGCCGCTTCGTGCCGACCGCGATCTACGAGCGGACGCGGCTGCCGCTGGGGGCCCGCCTTGCCGGGCCGGCCATCGTGGAGCAGACCGACACCACCACCGTGATCCCTCCCGGCGTCACCGCGCTCGTGGACCCGGCCGGCAACCTGCGGCTGCGGAGAGACCCCCCGTCCGGAGGACACCCATGACCGCGATCGACCCCATCCTCCTGGAAGTCCTGCGCAACCGGCTCGACGCCATCGCCGACGAGATGGAGCTGACGCTGCTGAAGAGCGCGGCCTCGCCGATCGTGAAGGAGGGCCTCGACGCCTCGGCCGCGCTGTTCAACACCCGCGGCGAGACCATCGCCCAGGCCGCCGCCATCCCGATCCACCTGGGCGCGCTCCAGTTCGCCGCCCAGCGCATCGTCTCCGCCTTCCCCCCGGAGGCCATGAATGAGGGTGACGCGTTTCTCCTGAACGACCCGTACGACGGCGGCACCCACCTGCCCGACATCACGCTGGCGGTGCCGGTCTTCGCCGACGGCCGGGCCGTCGCGCTCGCCTGCACGATGTGCCACCACCAGGACGTGGGCGGCCGCACACCCGGCAGCGTGCCGACCGACGCCACCGAGCTCTACCAGGAAGGCGTCATCATCCCGCCCACCCAGCTCTTCCGCGGAGGCGAGCTCGACGAGAACCTCTTCCGGCTGCTCACCCGCAACGTGCGGCTGCCGGAGGTGTTCACCGGCGACCTCATGGCCCAGGTGGCGGCGGGTCGGCTCGGCGGCGTGCGCCTGCGGGAGCTCTTCGCCGCGCACGGCGCCGACACGGTGGTGGCCTACATCGAGGAGCTGCTCGCGCGGGCCGAGCGCCTGACCCGCGCGCAGATCGAGACCATCCCCGACGGCGACTACGCCTTCGAGGACTGGCTCGACGACGACGGCGTCGACATCGGCCGGCCGGTCAAGATCGCGGTCACCCTGCGCGTGCGCGGCTCGTCCATGACCTTCGACTTCACCGGCAGCGACCCCCAGGTCCGCGGGCCCTTCAACTCGGTGCCGGCCTCCACGATGTCGGCGGTCTACTACGCGGTCCGCGCGATCTCCGACGCCTCCATCCCGAACAATGGCGGCTGCTTCCGCGCGGTGGACGCGATCTTGCCGGAGGGCACCATCGTGAACCCGCGCCCGCCCGCGCCGGTGAGCTGCCGCACCGCCACCATCAAGCGCATCGCCGACACCATCCTGGGCGCGCTGGTGGCCGCGCGGCCCGGCCGGATGCCGGCGGCCAACTCCGGCACCCTGCTCGTGATGGCCTTCGGCGGCCGCGACCCCGAGACCGGCCGGCCCTTCGTGGCGAGCGAGCTCGCCGCCGGCGGCATGGGCGCCCGCCCCGACAAGGACGGCATCGACGTCATCGAGACCGACGTCTCCAACTGCATGAACATCCCGGTGGAGTCGGTCGAGATGAACTTCCCCCTGCGTATCCCCCGGGTGCGCCTCTGGCAGGGCTCCGGCGGCGCCGGCCGCTTCCGCGGCGGCCTCGGGCTCGAGAAGGTCTTCGAGGCGACGACCACCGACGTGACGGTCTCCCACCGCGGCGAGCGCTTCGCGTCCTCGCCCTGGGGCCTCGAGGGCGGCGCCTCCGGAGCCCGCGCCCACGCCTTCATCCTCCGCGCGGACG
>DATJIR010000242.1:0-7672 GCA_035493135.1 Verrucomicrobiia bacterium | reverse complement strand
GTGCTGGGCAACATGGTGGCCGGGCTCAGCATCATCCTCTCCAAGCCCTTCCGGGTGGGCGAGTGGATCTCGATCGTGGGCGTCTATGGGCAGGTGAGTAGCATCGAGCTCTTTGCGACGACGCTGCTCCACCCCGACCAGTCACGGGTGATCATCCCGAACCGGAAGATCGTCGGCGAGATCCTCCACAACCACGGGACGACCAGGCAGGTCGATCTCACGGTCGGCGTCGGCTATGCCACCGATCTGCCGAAGGCGCTCGCCGTGGCCCGCGAGACCCTGCTGGCGAATCCGCGCGTGCTCAAGGCCCCCGCACCGATGGTGGGCATCGCGAGCTTGGGCGATTCGGCCATCAACCTGGCCCTGGGGCCGTGGGTCGCGGTACCCGACCACACGCTCGCCCAGGGCGAGCTCTACCAGGCGGTAGTCGAGCGGTTCCGGGCCGCGGGGATCGAGATGCCCTTCCCGCAGCGGGACGTGCGCCTCCTCGGCGCTGCCTGATCGGCAGGTCGGCGACGACGAGGAGGCGCAGCGAAGCGACCAACCGTGCTGCTCTGCTGACGCGGCCTCTCGCTCGAGCGGCGCCTCGAGGCCCAGCTCGCGACGTCGCAGGATGGGGGCTGCGCGATTCGAGAAGCTCTGCGCCCTGGGGCCCCGAAAAGGCGATCGGGGAATAAATCGCAGCCCGATATACTGAGGCATGCAGCCCCGGCGTGCTCCTGGCTTGAGCGCTGCCGGCCCGCCGGCCAGCCGCGCCCAGGCCCGTCGCGGAACGCATCCGGCGACGCCATCACGACGACTTGATACGCGGAGCCGCGCGCCGGTACCCCAGGCGCGGTGACGCGGAGGACGAGCAGGGCACATCAACAGGAGGAGATCTGCTCATGCGCAGAGTCTTTGGCTCGGCTCCGCTGGTTCTCTCGATGCTGGCGCTCATGCTGCTCGTGACCGGGTGTCCCAAGCGGCCCGGCATGTCGCAGGCCTCGGCGCCCGCTCCGTCGGGCGCGGGGAGCGCGACCGGGGCCACCGGCCCGGTGGCCGCCGCCACCAACGCTCCGTCGCAGGGCTCCTCGGCCACCCCGCCTCGACCGAGCGAGTTCAAGGCGGCCGAGAGCCTCAAGGACATCCACTTTGACTTCGACAAGTACGAGATCCGCAACGAGGACGCGCGCATCCTCGACGCCGACGCGGCCTGGCTGAAGTCCCGGCCCAACGACCTGCTGCTGATCGAAGGGCACTGTGACGAGCGCGGCACGAGCGAGTACAACCTGGCCCTGGGTGAGCGGCGCGCCAAGGCGGCCATGACCTACCTCGTGGGGCAAGGAATCCAGGCGCAGCGGATCACCTTGATCTCGTACGGCAAGGAGCAGGCGGTCTGCACCACGCACGACGAGGCCTGCTGGGCCCTCAATCGCCGGGCTCACTTCCTCGTGAAGTCTCGCTAGCCACATCGCGGAGCCGGCACCCGGGCGGGCCGGCTCCGCGAACCTCTCGTCTACCCTCGATACTCCAACGAGCACCAGGAAGTACCCTGCTCGATCGAGGGAAGGAGACAGCCGCCCATGAACCAGCCCACGTCGCTGAAGGAAGAGCTGAAGGCTCTCCAGGCCCGGCTCGAATCCGGCCGCCTGCCCGAGGACGTGGCTGCCATCGCCTTCTAGCCACCGGCCCGCTGGTGGTGACGTTCTACTGGGGCCGCTGGTGACCGTACTGCAACGTCGCGCTGGCGGCTCTACTCGCCAGCACGCCCCGGCAGCCAGGTGACGAGGCGCGGCCGGAAACGGATCGCGGCGAAGGTGTTGAGCCGCCGCGACCATGGCGCTCCAGGGCGGGCGACCGCGTACACTGGCGAGGTGGCCACCATGGCGGCCTTCATCATGTCCGGCCACCGGAGCGCCTACCCGATGGTCGGCTACGTGGCCTCCGCCCGCTCCGCTGGCGCGCGCTCCGCCGCTCGCTGCGTGGCCTTCGCCGCCGCCCACGCGGCTGAGCGGCCCGCTCAGGTCGCGCGCGCGCGCCGCACCATCGGGACCGTCGCGAAGGACGGCCGGAGATCGTCCGGGAGGCCGGCCGCCA
This sequence comes from Verrucomicrobiia bacterium, assembly GCA_035493135.1. Taxonomy (GTDB): domain Bacteria; phylum Methylomirabilota; class Methylomirabilia; order Rokubacteriales; family CSP1-6; genus CAMLFJ01. The sequence goes on along the minus strand of DATJIR010000242.1, from coordinate 5,596 downwards.
CCTCCTCGAGTGCGACCTGCAGCTCGGTCCGCATGGCGGCGGCCTCGACGTCCCGGCCTTGGCGAGCGAGGGCCTCGGTCAGCACGAGGGCCGTGGTCCAGACTACCGGGGCGAAACCGGCGGCGACGCCGGTCGCGAGCGTGGCGCGGAGCAGGGCCAGCCCGTCGGCTTTCGCGTCCAGCGCCTGGAGGGCCTCGCCACGGAGACGACGGGCTTGGAGCTTCCATCCCAGGAAGCCGCCCGCGATGTCCTCGGCCCGTGCGGCCGTGTCGAGCGCCTCGCGTGGGCGACCCCGCGCGAGCTCGAGCTCGGCGAGGGCGAGGCGCGGCGGGATGACGAACTGGGTGGCCTCGCCAGCCGCCTCGATGGCCTCGTGCAGGTGCCGCTCCCCGCCCGCCTGGTCGCCGAGCGCGATCAGGTCCTCGCCGATCTCGGCGAGCGCGCTCGAGATCCAGAGCGCGGTGCCGAGCTCGCGGGCGATCGCGAGCATCTCCTCGTGGAGCGGCCGCGCCCGGGCGGCCGCCCCGCAGATGCGGGTGACCCGTCCGAGGATGCTGAGGCCGATCGTGGTCCATTCGCGATGCTCGATGCGTCGGGCCAGCGCCAGCGCGGCCTCGCTCTCGCGGAGCGCCCCGCCGAGATCGCCGTAGTGCTCGAGGAGCCAGCCCATCCCGCCGTGGGCGTAGGCCTGGTCCGCGAGCCCACCCTGCTCGAGCGCGGCCTGCAGGCCCTGGCGGATGAGGGGCTCGGCCTCGGCGCGTCGGCCCGCGAACGCGAGGAAGAACCCGATGTTGGTCATCATCGAGGGCAGGGCGGAGCGATCGCCGAGCTCCTGGAAGCGCGCCAGCGCCGCGCGGCCGCGCGTGATGGCTCGCTCGAGACGGGCGGTGACGCCGTCGGTCATCGAGAGGATGTCGAGGGTGCGGGCGCTGCCGCGGGTGTCGGCTAGGTCGTCGAAGATGCCGAGTGCGCGCTCGAGCTCTCGCTGGCTCTCCGAGAGCCGGGCCAGGTTCAGGAGCATGAGGCCACTGCGTACCAGGGCCTCGGCGGTGGCTCGCCGGTCCCCCGCCGCCTCCGCGGTGCGCACCGCCTCCTGGGTCAGCTCGAGCCCGCGGTGGTAGTCGCGATGACCACCCCACAGCTCGCCCAGGATGCCGAGCAGGTCGGCTGCGGCTGCGCCGTTGCCCCCGTCGCGGGCGATGGCCAGCGCCCCCTCGAGATCCGCGGTCGCCGCGTCGAGGGCGCCGACCAGGCCGTGGACCTGGCCTCGGGCCCGGAGCAGGGGAAGGCGCCCGGCGGGAGGCAGGGCGGCGCGCTCGGCCGCGAGCAGCGCCTGGTCGTAGCGCTCCAGGGCCTCGCGGTTCGCGAACGCGGAGCGGGCGCTCTCCGCGGCGCGCGTGGCGTGCTCGCACGCCGGCGCCCAGGCCTCGGCCTGGAAGTAGTGGTGGGCGAGCATCGGAGCCAGCTCCGCCAGCCGATCGGGATAGAGGGCGGCGAGGGCGGCGGCGGCGCGCGCGTGCACCTCGCGCCGCCGCGGGGCGAGGATGCTGCCCTCCGCCACGTCCTGGGTGAGCGCGTGCTTGAAGACGTACGTGGGCTCCTCGGCGCCCGATCGCTCGTAGAGGAACTCCTGGCGCGTGAGCTCCTGCAGGTTCGCCTGCGGCGGCGGCCCGTCCCACACCGCCTGGAGCAGGCGAAGCGAGAACTCGCGGCCGAGCACCGACGCGGTCTGGAGCAGGCGCTTCGGCAGATCGGCGAGCCGATCGATGCGCGCGGCAAGCACGCCGTGCACGGTGTCCGGAACCGCGAGGCCGGGCCGGGCGCCCGGCTCGGTCACCGCGCGCGCGAGCTCCTCGAGGAAGAAGGGATTGCCCTCGGCCTTGTCGAGGATCAGCTTCGCGAGCGGGTCGGCCAGCCCGGCCTCGGGCAGGACCGAGCGCACGACGCTCAAGCTGTCGGCCGGCGCGAGCCGGGCGAGCGAGAGCTGAGTCGCGTACGAGCGATCCATCCACGGCGGCCGGTAGCCGGGCCGGTACGTGGCAAGGAGCATCACCGGCACTCCGGCGAGGCTCTCGACGAGGGCGGCCAGGCAATCCTGGGACGTGCGGTCGATCCAGTGCAGGTCCTCGATCGCGATGACGAGCGGCCGGTGGCGACTCGCCCGCACGATCAGCTGGCGAACCGCCTCGAACGTGCGCCCCTTGATGGCCTCCGGACCGAGACCGGCCAGCGGGCCGTCCGACCCGGGCTGGCCCAGCAGGTGGTGGAGAAAGGCCCCGGCGGTGGGCTCCACCCCGATGTCGTCGAGGGCCGCGACGGCCGCGGCGCGCGCGACGGCGAGCGGATCGGCCTCGGCCACCCCGCACAGCGCCCGGACCACGTCGAGCACCGGCACGTAGGGAATGGCGCTGCCGAAGGAGAGGCAGCGCCCCTCGACGTACGCCGTCCGGCGTCCGGCCAGCGCGTGCTGCAGCTCGAGCAGGAGCCGCGACTTGCCCACGCCGGGCTCGCCCACGACGCCCACGACCTGGCCCCGCCCGGCCTCCACCTCCGCCAGCAGGTCGCGCAGCGCGCGCAGCTCGCGGTCGCGCCCCACGAAGTGACTGAGCGGACGCTCATCCGGCAGGTCGAGGGGCGACCGGCGGTCGCCGGGGCCGGTGAGCGCGTGGATCGACACCGGCGCCGAGAGCCCGCGGATCTCGACCGCGCCCCTCGGCTCGAGGGTCACGTAGCCGCGCACGAGGCGAGCGGTGGTGTCGCTCAGCACGATCTCACCGGGCGCCGCCAGGTGCTGCAGGCGGGCCGCGAGGTGGGTGGTGTCGCCGACCGCGGTGTAGTCCATGCGGAGGTTGTCGCCGATGGCGCCCACCACCACGAAGCCGGTGTGCAGGCCGAGCCTCAGGCTGACCGGCACCGGGGCGCCCGGCCTCACCTCGATCGGGTGCTCCTGCAGCGCGGAGCGCAGCCCGAGGGCGGCCAGCACCGCGCGGCGGGCGTGATCCTCGTGGGCGATCGGCGCGCCGAAGAGCGCCATGAAGCCGTCGCCCAGGAACTGGTTGACGGTGCCCTCGTAGCGATGGACCTGGCCGAGCGCGATCTCGAAGAAGCGACCGAGGAGCGCGTGCATGCCCTCGGCCCCGAGCCGCTCGGCGAGGGTGGTCGAGCGCACCACGTCGCAGAAGAGCACGGTGACCGATTTGCGCTCGCCCTCGAGCGCGGTGCGGGAGGCGAGGATCTTCTCGGCCAGGTGGCGCGGAGTGTAGGCGAGTGCACCCGCGGGGCTTCCATCGGGCTCGGCAGTTGCGGGAGGCGCCACGGTGGCCGCACCGCACTCCGGGCAGAACTTCGCGGTCGCGGGCAGGGGCTCACCGCAGGTGGAGCAGGTCGAGGGCAAGCGCTGACCGCACTCGAGGCAGAACTTCGCCCCCGATGGGTTCTCCTGCCGACACTGGGGACAGCGCACCGGTGGCCGGACCTGTGCGCCCACGTTAGCGGCAGGCTCGGCCGCGGGTCAAGCGCCGCGGATCAGTCAGACTGGCTGCGCCGGGTCGCGACCTCCTCGCCGAAGCGCACGCGGGCTTCCCAGGTCACGTCGATCGCGCCCTGGACGCTCTGGTGGGCCGGGCAGCCCTGCGGATGGAGCGTGAGCGCCTGCTCGGTGGCCTCGCGGCTGTCCGCCGGCACGGCCAGCTCGTACCGCATGTGTATGGACTTGATCCGGATGGTCTTGCCGATCCCGACGACGCGGCCCTCCACGGTGGCGGTGTAGCCGTCACGGTCGAAGGGGATGTTGCGCCCTGCCAGGGCACCGCGCAGGGTGCCGTACATTCAGCCCGCGACGGCGGCGACGATGTGATCGAGGGTCGAGGCGACCGGCGGCCCCTCCGCCACTCCGTAGTACTCGCGCAGGCGGCCCTGCACGCCGTAGACCACCGGGGCCGGCACCTCTCCCAGATAGGCGTGCCGGTAGCCGCGGCGGTACTCCAGGCGGGACTGGGAGACATACTCGAAGTCGTCGGGCATCGGATCCTCCTCGGGGTTGAACTCTTGAGGGCGGGCTGCGCGTGTGCGACATCACGCTACACCTGATGGCCGCCTCTTGGGCCGCCGACTAGAGGCTGCCGCCCTAGCGAGGATCCGGGGGTCGGGTGTGCAGCGGGGGAGCCGCCAGCGTGGCATGATGGCGCCATGGTGCTGGCGGAGCAGCCGGTGGGACTGGCGATCATGGCGAAGGCACCCCGGGCGGGGGCGGTGAAGACCCGGCTCTGTCCACCGCTGCGCCCGCCCGAGGCAGCCGAGCTGGCGCGGTGTTTCCTGCTGGACGCGGTGGATCGGGTGGCAGCGGTGGCCGGGGTGCGGCCCGTCCTGGCGTACGCGCCTGTGGAGGCGCGCAGCGAGTTCGAGAGCGTCGCACCAGGATTCGCCCTGCTGGCCCAGCAGGGCGAGGATCTCGGCGCCCGGCAGACGCGGCTCGTCTCGGAGATCCTCGCCCTCGGACACGAGGCGGCGCTGATGATCGGTACCGACTCGCCGACGCTCCCCGCCGAGTGCGTGGACGAGGCGGTGGCCCTGGTCATGGCGCGGGATGTGGACCTGGTCCTCGGCCCCACCGACGACGGCGGCTACTACCTGATCGGACTCCGGCGTCCCTGTCCGGCTCTCTTCCAGGGCATGCCCTGGAGCACCTCGGCGGTCCTGGCCCGTACGCTCGAGCGGGCGCAGCGCCTTGGACTGCGGGTGGCCTGCCTGCCCGCGTGGTTCGACGTGGACACCAAGGCGGATCTGGAGCGTCTGGCCGCCGAGCTGGCAGTATCTCCCGCGCATCTGCCGCGCCACACTCGAGAGTTTCTCGCTCGCCGGATCTCGCCGGGCGCCGCCGGGGTCAAGCCTGCCGATCCTGAAAGCCACCCGGCGCATCGCGGAACGGCGGATTCCCGCGGCCGGTGCTGAGCACCCGACCGGACCGCCTCGCGGTGCCCACGGTGCGGGGAGTACACTGGGACGACCTCGGCGATCCCGAGCGCGTGCCGCGACGGGGGCCAGGACGGTGCCCATGCGCGAGCTGATCCCGGTGTCGATCTCGGCCTGACTCCCCGTGGTGACGCGCGCGGAGGTCGACCAGGACCAGGGGCCGCTCGAGCGGCTCGCCGTCGGTGCGCTCGCCCACGTCCACCAAGGCATGCGGGTGGGCCTCGGCTCCGGTCGGGCCGCGTCGAGCTTCGTCCGCGCCCTGGGCGCGCGGGTCCGCGACGGGTTGCAGGTGCGCGGTGTGCCGACGTCCGAGGGCGTGGCGCGCCTGGCTCGGGAGCTGGGCGTGCCGCTGTCCGGCCTCGACGAGGGGCTCGTCGACCTCACCGTCGACGGCGCCGACGAGGTGGACCCGGGCCTCGACCTGATCAAGGGCTATGGCGGCGCCCTGGTCCGCGAGCGGATCGTGGCGGCGGCGTCGCGCCGCGTCGTCATCCTCGTGGGCCGAGAGAAGCTCGTGCCGATCCTGGGCGCCCGAGGGCGGCTGCCGGTCGAGGTGATCCCGTTCGGCGCCCCGCTCGCTTTGCGCGAGCTCGCCGACCTCGGCTGCCGGCCGGCGCTCCGGGTC
>DATJIR010000241.1:0-18474 GCA_035493135.1 Verrucomicrobiia bacterium | reverse complement strand
AGGTCATCATGGTCGGCGGGCTCATGCGCCGGCCGGTCCCGGCGCTGGCCGAGGAGCGGCCCGACGCGGCGAGCCTGGTCGAGTGGTACGACGTCGTCGGCCTCGACAGCCCCCACGACTACGACCCGGTGTGGCGCAAGTGCCGCGAGCTCAAGCTCGCGCCCACCTTCCACAACGGGGCGCGCTCGATCCTGCTGCGCAACTCGCCGTCGAACTTCTGCTACAACCACATCGGCCACTTCGCCTCCGCGGGCCACGCGGTGGCCAAGGCGCTGTTCTTCGGCGGGGTGACCCGCCGCTTCCCCGATCTCAACTTCGCGTTCCTCGAGGGCGGGGTGGGCTGGGCCTGCATGCTCTACGCGGATCTCATCGGCCACTGGGAGAAGCGCAACGGGCAGGCCATCCAGTCCACGCACCCGAGCAAGCTCGACCGCGGAAAGCTGCTGGAGCTGGCGCAGAAGTACGGCCGGGCCGAGGTCGTCGAGGCGGTGCGCCGGGGCGAGGGCCTGGAGGGCGACTCCAACTCCACCCTGACCGGCGGGGTGGAGGACGTCGACGACTACTTCCGCTGCCGGATCGTGAAGAAGCAGGACATCCGGGATCTCTTCGTGCCGCGCTTCTACTTCGGCTGCGAGGCCGACGACCCCGCCAACGCCTGGGCGTTCAACACCCGGGCCAATCCCATGCGGGCCCGCCTCAACGCGATCTTCAGCTCCGACATCGGCCACTTCGACGTGCCGGACATGACCGCGGTGGTCCCCGAAGCCTACGAGCTGGTCGAGCACGGCCTGCTCACCGACGACGACTTCCGCGACTTCATGTTCGGCAACGCGGTGCGCTTCTGGGGCGAGGTCAACCCGGGCTTCTTCAAGGGCACCGCGGTCGAGAAGCCCGCCGCCCAGGTGCTCGCCCAGCCGGCGGCGGCCCGGCCCTGACCAGGCGGCCCCGCCGGCGCGCGCCCGCGGGACTTGTCGGCGGGATTCTGCTAGCATCCCACGCCATGGCCGACGTCAGCTCCGCGGTCCGCGCCGATCTCGCCCCGACCGGGACGCTCCGGGCCGCCATCAACTACGGCAACTTCATCCTCGCCACCCGGGACAAGGCCACCGGCGAGTCCCGGGGCGTGGCCATCGACCTGACGCGCGAGATCGGGACCCGGCTCGGCGTCCCGGTCGAGATCGTCGCCTACGACAGCGTGGCGGTCATGGGCGACGCGGCGCCGAGCGGGGTGTGGGACATCGCGTTCCTCGGCTCGGATCCGGCGCGCGAGACGCTCATGGGCTTCACCGCCGCGTACCTCGAGATCGAGGCGACCTACCTGGTGCCCGGCGCGTCCCCGCTGCGCACGGCCGCCGAGGTCGATCGCGACGGGGTGCGCGTGGCCGCGCCGGCGCGCGCGAACTACGAGCTCTACCTGAGCCGCAACCTGAAGCACGCCCGGCTCGTCTCGACCGCGGGGGGCGACGCGGCGTTCGAGCTGCTCGCGACCGGCAAGGTCGAGGCCCTCGCCGGCCTGACCCAGGGCCTCCTCGGCCTGGCGCCGAAGCTGCCCGGATCGCGCCTGGTCGAGGGACGCTTCATGGGCGTGCAGCAGTCGATCGCGGTGCCCAGCGGCAAGGACGCCGGCCTGCGCTACCTGCGCGGCGTCGTCGAGGACGTCAAGAGGTCCGGCCTCGTGGCCCGCGCCATCGAGCGGACCGGCGCGAAGGGCGTCTCGGTGGCGCCGCCCGCGCCGTGACCCCGGGAGGACTCGCGATGCGACTCGCCGGCAAGATCGGGATCGTGACCGCCGCCGCCTCCGGCATGGGGCGCGCCGGGGCCCTCCGCTTCGCCGCCGAGGGCGCCCAGGTCGCGGTGGTGGACGTGGACGCGGCCGGCGTCGAGCGCGTGGTGAGCGAGATCACCGCCGCGGGGGGCGTCGCGTACGGCATCGTCGCCGATCTCTCCCGGGACGAGGACTCGCGTCGCATCGTCTGGGACACGGTGAGCCGGTTCAAGGGCCTCGACTTCGTGTGGAACCACGTGGGGCACCCGGGGCCCGCCGCGGTCGAGGGCATCGACATGGTGGCCTTCGACCTCGCGATCGATCTCAATCTCCGCACCGTCCTGCTCACCACCGAGGCCGCGATCCCGGAGATGCGCGCCCGCGGCGGCGGCAGCCTCCTCTTCACCGCCTCCACCTCCGGGCTCCAGGGCTCCTCGTACAGCCCGGTCTACTCGATGTGCAAGTTCGGAGTGGTGGGCTTCGTGAAGAGCCTCGCGGTGCGGCTCGCACCCGAGAAGATCCGGGTCAACGCGGTGTGCCCCGGCCCCATCGACACCCCGATGCTGCGCGTCTTCGTGGCGCGGCCGGACCAGAAGTCGACCGCCGGCCTGGACCCGGAGGACCTGGTGCGCCGCCGCGCCGCGGGAGCGGTGCCGCTCGGTCGCACCGGCCGGCCCGAGGAGATCGCCAGCGCCGCGCTCTTCCTCCTGTCCGACGAGGCGTCGTTCGTCACCGGGGCGGCGCTGCCGGTCGACGGGGGCGTGACCGCGGCCTGATGTCGACGATGCGCCGGGCCCTCGCGGCGCTCGGGCTCGCGCTGGCGGGGTGGACGACCGCGACCCCGTCCGTCCCGGCCGCGCCCTTCCTCGAGGGCACGCACGAGGGCGCCGACTTCCTGATCGGCATGCCCGACCGGTGGAACGGCGGGCTCGTCCTGTTCGCCCACGGCTACGAGGGCGAGGGCGACGGCCGCGGGAGCGTGCGCGCCTCGCCGCTCGCCAGCCACCTGGCCGCGCGCGGCTACGCCTGGGCCGCGTCCGGGTACCGGAGCCGGGGCTACCGGCCGGACTGGTTCCTGGCCGACACGATGGCCCTGCGGGAGCGCTTCATCGGCCAGTTCGGCCGGCCGAGATGGACCATCCTCCACGGGCAGTCGATGGGCGGCCACGTCACCATCGCGTCGCTCGAGCTCCACCCCGAGGTCTATCAGGGCGGGCTCATCGAATGCGGGATCGTCGACGGCGTGGGCCTGGTCGACTGGCTGTACGCCTACACCGCGGCGGCCGAGTATCTGTCCGGCGTGCGGCTCCTCGACGCCCCGACCCGGCAGGCGTTCGGCGCGCTGGTGAGCGGCCCCTGGCTCGACGCGGTCGGCACCCCGGGCGCCTACACCGACCGGGGCCGCCGCTTCGACAGCGTGGTGAAGCACCTGATGGGCGGCGAGCTGCCCCTACGGCTGGAGGGAATGCGGCAGCGCTACATCATGAACCTCAACTCCCGGGACCCCGGACCCGATCGCGCGCAGGAGTTCGCCCGCCACGCGAGCACGGCCCACGTCCGCTACGGGATCGATCCCGGCCTGGGGATCACGGAGGACGAGCTCAATCGCGGGATCCGCCGCGTCGTGCCCGCCGCGGGCGCCCGCTCCCGCGAGGCCAACCCGGTGTTCGCGGAGCTGACCGGGCGGATCCACGTGCCCCTGCTGACGATCCACGAGACCGCCGACTTCCGCGTCCCGTTCCGGCTGCAGCAGGACTACCGGCGCCGCACGCTCGCGGCCGGCACGTCGCATCTCCTCGTCCAGCGCGCGGTGCGCTGGGCCGGGCACTGCGCGTTCGACGGCACCGTCCGCGAGCGCGCGTTCGACGACCTGGTCGGCTGGATCGAGCGCGGCGTGGTCCCGGCGGGCGACGACGTGCTCGCCCCGGACGTCTCGAGGATCGGGCTGCGCTTCACGCCCGCGCTCCATCCCGCCGATCCCCTGGCGGCGGCCACGCGCTAGCCCACGCTCAGCCCGGCAGGTCCCGCCGGGCCTCGTCCAGCAGCCGCTCGAACTCCTCCGGCAGCCGGATCTCGCGCCCCACCACGCCGCGGCTATCGCCCTGCAGCCAGTAGCTGTGGGTCGGGTGACCGCCGCCGGCCATCTCCTCGTTGACCGCCGGAGGCCAAACGAACGACAATGCCCCACCATCTCGTCGAGGAGGCCATCGAATGCCGAAGCACGAGCCGCTGCTGCCGCAGATCGAGCAGTTCATCCACGACAACCCGCAGGGGGTGCTGACCTCGTTCCGGCGGAACGGCATGCCGCAGCTCAGCATCGTCACCGTCTACCCGCGCGACGGCGGCGTCGGCATCTCGATCACCGAGACGCGGATGAAGTTCAAGAACCTGCTCCGCGACCCGCGCTGCTCGGTGCTCATCTCCCACGCCGACTGGTGGTCGGGCTTCCTGGTCTTCGAGGGCCGGGCCGAGCTCACCCACTCCGGCAACACCGATCCGGAGGCGCTGCGGCTGGCCCGCCGGCACATCTACAGCGCCACCACCCGCCGCCGGAGCCGGGACTGGGACGAGTACGACCGCATCACCGCGGCGGACAAGCGCGTCGCGATGGTGCTGCGGCCCGACCACATCTACGGCACCGCGCTCGCCAAGATGCGGGACGCGGCGGCGAAGTAGGGCGCCGGCCCGCCGATCGATGGCCAATGCGCTCACGCTGGCCCGGCTCCTGCTGGCCGTGCCGTTCGCGGCATGCATGGCCGCGCCCGATGCGCGACACGCCGCGTGGGCCGCGGCGATCCTGGCCGCGGCGATCGCCAGCGATCTGGCCGACGGGGCGCTCGCCCGCCGCTTCGGCACCGCGTCCGCGGCGGGGCGTCTCCTCGATCACACCGTCGACGTGCTCTTCGTGACGACCGGGCTCGTCGCGGCCGCCACGCGGGGAGCCGTTCCCTGGGTCCTGCCGGTCCTGGTGGCCGCCGCCTTCGCCCAGTACGCGATCGACTCCTACGTCGTCACCCGCGCCCGCGAGCTCCGCCCGAGCCGGCTCGGGCGGTACAACGGCATCCTCTACTTCGTGCCCCTGGGCGCCGACATCGCGGTCCGCCTGGGCGGCCGCGCGCTCCGGCCGCTCCTCACCGCGCTGGCGTGGCTGCTCGTCGCGAGCACGCTCCTGTCGATGGGCGAGCGGCTGTTCTTCGCGATCACCGCGGGTCGGCGAAGAGCGCCCGCGTCGCCCGACGGAGAAACACGAGCCCGACCGCCGCGTTGAACAGCACGAAGAAGTTGTGCTGGACGAATCCGAAGGCGGTCATCTCGCCCGGGCGGTCGGGAAAGAGGAGGACCCAGAGGACGATGGCCACCGAGTGCATGGGGCCGGGAGTGGCCGCCCCGAAGAAGATCACCGGGAGGTAGCCGAGCATCTGCCCCATGCCGGCCGGCACGCCGAAGAGCCCCAGGGCGAGCGTGTACACGACGACGGCGGCCAGCATCGCGGGCGAGCGCAGCGCGATCACGCCCGCGTAGTGCCAGACGGTGGCCTGCCGGAAGGCGCGGAAGAGCGGCCGCTCGCGCAGCCCGTGGCCCACCGGGAGCCGGCCGGTGAAGAACAGGTGGAAGAGGACGAAGAACGCCACCGACGCCGCCGCGATCCAGGGGATCGCGTGAAAGACCGCCGGGAAGCGCTCCCACTGCAGCAGGACGCCGACCGTCGCCCACCCGAGCAGGTAGTAGTACTCGCAGACCATGATGAAGAGCATGCTCGAGCCGACTTCCCAGGCGGGGATGCCCTCGCGCCGGCTCACGTAGAGGGCGATCGCCCCCTTGCTCACCTGCTCGTTGACGATCGAGAGGATGTAGGCGCTGGCGCGGATCGGCAGCACGTCCCGGTACCGGAGCCTCGCGTTGAACCAGGAGATCACCCGCCAGACGACGAGGCTGTCGACGAGCAGGAAGACCAGGCAATAGGGCAGCATCAGCGCGAGCCACCTGAGCCAGCTCACCTCCCCGAAGACCGCCGCGAGATGGGGAAGGAGTCGCCGCCCGCCGGCCGCCGCGGCCCGGTCGAGCCGCACGTAGAGGTAGGCGAAGCAGGCGGCGGTGACGAGCCAGGGCAGGAGCCGCTGCCAGACCGGCGGGCGTCGCCGGGGCGGGGCCGCGGGCACGCTCACGCGGGCGGCTCCGGCTCGAGACTGTGGCGGATCATCTCGTCGAGCGAGGTCAGGCCGAGCCCGAGCGCGGCGGCGGCCGGGGCCGGATCGAGACGCGTGTCCGTGGTGATCACCTCGAGCGCGTCGGGGGAGAAGCCGGGCCCGGCGAGACGCTGGCGGAGCGCGAGCGCCAGCCGGACGAGGCCGGTCGGAGCCGGCCAGACGCGCACGCGCCGCGCCGCGACCCGCGCCGCCCGGGCGAGCAGCTCACGCTGCGGGAGCGACACCGGGCCGACGAGGTCGAGGACGCAGCCGCCACCGAGGGCGGGCTCGGTGGCCGCGAGGGCCGCCCGCGCGAGATCCTCGACGTCGAGGGGCTGCTGGAGCGTGCGGCCGCCCCCCGGCATCACCGCGACGGGCCGGCCGAGGTGACGGCGGAGGGCGGCCGCCCCCTCGGTCCCGCGCCCGAGCAGCAGGGGCAGCCGCAAGATGGCGTAGCCGAGCCCCGAGGCGCGCACCGCGCCCTCCGCCTCTCCCTTGCTGCGCCAGTAGCGGTTCGTCGCGGCCGGGTCGGCGCCGACCGCGCTCGCGAGCACGAGCCGGCGCACCCCGCTCCGCCCGGCCGCCGCGACCACGGCGCGCGCGGTGGACACGTTCGCCTGCTCGTACGTGGAGCCCGGTCGCTCGACGAGGATCCCGGCGAGGTGGATCACCGCGGCGGCCCCCCGGAAGGCGGCCTCGAGGCTGGCGGGCTCGTCGTAGGAGATGCGCGCGATCCGGCTCGGCGCGCCGGAGAGCGGGCCGAGCGCCCGCGCCGCCCCCTCGGAGCGGACCGCGGCCACGACCCCGAGCGGCGGGCTCTCCCGCGCCGCGCGGCGAAGGATGGCCAGCCCCGCCGCGCTGTTGGCGCCGGTGATGACGACGGTCAAGCGGCCGGTGAGCCGGGCAGGACGCGGAAGAGGTACACGCTGCTCGTGGTCGGGACCCTCTGGCCCGGGTACTTCTTGCTCTTGCTCTCCAGCACCGCGGCCCGCCCGACCGGATCGGTCACGAGCGCCAGGGTCCGATCGTAGACCCGGCCCCCGATCTTCAGGCGCACGTGGGGATCGCGCATGACGTCGGCGGTCCACCGCTTGCCCCGCGGGAACGGAGAGCCTTCGCGGAAGACGGAGGTGAGGTAGAGCTGACCGCCGTGGGCCACGCACGTGATCGTCACCGAGTGGGGCAGCAGGTACCGGGTCCGGGTCTGCAGGTAGATGGTCGGGTACTGATCGGTGAAGGACCAGTCGGTCACGGGGGCGGTGACACGCTCACCGGCCAGCCAGAGGCCGGCGCGCCGTTCGTGCGGATCGAGGCCGACGGCGCGGAGCACGAGGAGCGCGACGACGGCGCAGACGACCACGACCGCCGCGCCGGTGACGATGAATCGTTTCATGCGCGGGCCTCCCGGAAGCTCAGGCGCTCAGCCGACGGTGGGTGGGAGCCAGGAGGCGCTCGATGGGCAGCCCGTGAGAGCACGCGCCCTGGCACGGCTTGGCCACGCAGGACAGGCAGGGCGCGGCGCCGCTCCCCAGCAGCGCGTACTCGTCGCGGGCCAGGCGCGCGTCGCCGTAGTCCTCCGCGTACATCCGGGTCCGCAGCACCTCGCCGATCGGCACCCCGTACGGGCAGGCGCCGAGGCAGTCCTGGCAGCCGTGACGGCACTGCGACGCGCCGTGCATCCGTGCATATCGGCGCAGGAGCGGGAGGTCCTCGCCCGCGGTCGATTGCCAGCCCGAGGCGCCGAGGTACTCGTCGATCCCGTCGGGGCCCGTCATCGAGATGATGAGCGCGTCCACGCTCTTGCTCGAGAGCACCCAGCGCAGGGCGGCCTGGGCGAAGGTGGCGCCGCCCCGCTCGAAGGGGCGCATGTCGTTCAGGCGCGCCCCCATCAGGACCTTCATCGCGATGACGCCGACGCCCTTGGCCTTCGCCTTCTGGAGCACCCGCGGCAGATCCGGCTGCCGCGCGATGAAGTCGAACGAGCGCGTGAACTGCTGGTAGAACGTCGGATCCTGGCCGAAGTGGTGGGCCACCAGGATCACGTCGACCGCGTCGGTGTCGAGCGCGTGGTCCAGGCACGCGATCAGGCGTCCCGCGTGGCCGGACATGCCCACGAACCGGAGCTTGCCCTGCTGGCGGGCGCGCGCGGTGAACTCCCGCCACTCCGGGTTCTGGAGCCGCCCCACGTCGTTGACCGCGTGGTTGAAGTAGACGTCGACGTAGTCGGTGCCGAGACGCCGGAGGCTCTGCTCGAGCGAGCGCATCATCGAGTCGCGGCCGTCGGTCGGGCTCGCGTAGGTCTTCGACGCGATGTGGACGCGGTCGCGCTTGCCGCGCAGCGCCCGGCCGATCGTCGTCTCCGACTCCCCGCCCCGGTAGCTGTCGGCGGTGTCGAAGTAGTTGATGCCGCGGTCGAAGGCGTGGCGGACGACGTCCTCCTCCTGCGCCCCGAGCCGGCTGCCCCCGAACGAGACGTCGGATACGCGCAGGCCGGTGCGGCCGAGCGTCGCGTAACGGCGCACCCGGACCTGGCCGCCCGGCTGGGCCCAGGCCCGCAGCGGCAGCGCGCTCAGTCCGAGGCCGGCCAGCGCGCCCCGCTGCAGCCACTCCCGCCGGCCGATCCGGTCGTCGTCATCCGGTGTCGTCATGGTCTCCCCTCCCCGGCCGCGGCCCGAGCCCGTCAGGCCGTCGCGGTGCCCGGGCCGCGCAGCAGGACGCCGGGCAGCCGTCCGGTCGGCTGGCCGCTCTCGAGCGTGACCTCGCCGTTGACGATGGTGGCCGCGATGCCCTCCGCCTTCTGCACCAGCCGCCGGGCGCCGCCCGGCAGATCGCTCTCGACCGTGGGCATCGCCGGCTTCACCCGCGCGGCGTCGAACAGCACGAGGTCGGCCCGGTAGCCGGTCCGGAGCAGGCCGCGGTCCGCGAGGCCCCAGGCGGCCGCGTTGTCGAAGGCGAGCTTGCGCACCGCCTCCTCCAGCGTGAACGCGCCCTTCGCGCGGACCCAGTAGCTCAGCATGTGGGTCTGGAGCGACGAGCCCATCTCCTGGCAGACGTGGGCGCCCGAGTCCGAGAACGTGGCCAGGGTGCGCGGATGCCGGAGCATGCCGAGCAGGTGGTCCGGGTCCTCGTTGACGATCGGCTGCACGAACACCTGGTTGTCGTTGGCGAGCGCGAGGTCGATCATCACCTCCACCGGATGCTTCCCCTGGGCCGCCGCGAGCTGGGCCACGGTGGGGTCGTTCCAGTCCACGTCCTTCATGGCGTAGAGGTTGTCGTAGTCGGGCCGGCGCGGATCGGTGGTCGCGGCCCCGCCGCCCTGGAAGACGTTGTCGCGGGGCTTCATGTGCGCCTCCTCCGCGATCAGCGCCCGCCGCGTCGCGGGATCGGCCAGCCGCCGCCTCTGCTCGGCCAGCGGCAGGCGTCGCAGCTCGCGCCACGCCGGCAGCACGTCGAAGGGCAGATAGGACTTGAGGGAGAAGATCGCGTTGATCGAGCGCGTGCCGGTCTGCCCCCACACGCGGGCGCCCGCCGCCGCGCACTCGTCGAGGTACTCGAGCTGGTAGGTCCACGGGTTCGGATCCACGCCCTGGCGGCTCGAGATGGTGCCGAACATCACCGGCCGCCCGCTCTCGAGCGCCACCCGCTTGAGGCGGGCCAGGAACGCCCGCTGGGCCGCGCCCCCCGAGATGTCCGGCCCGACCTGGAAGATGCCGGCGCCGAGCTCGCCCATGACGCCCACGAGCCGATCGACCTCCGACCAGTCGGCGATGCGGCTCGGGACCGGGGTGTCGTCCGGCGTCACGTGGGTCGTCGAGCGAGAGCTCGAGAAGCCCATCGCTCCGGCGCGGATCGCTTCCCGCACCGCCGCGGCCATGCGGGCGAGATCGTCCTCGGTGGCGGTCTCGGAGAGCGCCCGCTTGCCCATGACGTACATGCGCAAGGCAGAGTGACCGATGTAGGCGCCGTAGTTGATGGCCTTGGGCAGGCCGTCGACGGTCGCGAGGTACTCGGGGAAGGTCTCCCACGTCCAGTCGATGCCGGTCAGCATCGCCTCGGTCGGGATGTCCTCGACCGCGGTCAGGCACCGGGCGAACCACTCGCGCTCCTCGGGCCGGCACGGGGCCAGCGCGAAGCCGCAGTTGCCCATGATCACGGTGGTGACCCCGTGCCAGCAGGAGCAGCTCCCGATCGGATCCCACGCGATCTGGGCGTCCATGTGGGTGTGGCCGTCGACGAAGCCGGGCGCGACGACGAGGCCGTCGGCGTCGATGACCCGCTCCGCCGTCGACCGGAGGCGCCCGATCTCGACGATGCGGCCCTCCCGCACGCCCACGTCGCCCTGGTAGCGCGCCCCACCCGTGCCGTCGACGATCGTCCCGCCGCGAATCAAGAGATCCAGACTCATGCCGTCCTCCTCCGGTGGCCGCCGCTCATTGTACCTGGAGGACCCTCTCCAGGCGCCGGGCGATCTCCTGCTTGGGCTGGACGCCGACCAGGCGATCGACCTCGCGGCCGTCTCTCAGGACGAGCAGGGTCGGGATCGAGCGCAGGTCGAAGCGCGCCGCGGTCCGGGGATTGTCGTCCACGTTGAGCTTCACCACCCGGACCCGGCCCGCCAGCTCGGTGGCGAGCTGGTCGATCACCGGCGCGATCATGTGGCACGGCCCGCACCACGGCGCCCATGCGTCCAACAGCACCGGCAGCGGCGAGCGCTCCACGTCCTGGGCGAAGCTCGCGTCGGTCACCGGCTGCGGCGTGCCGACCGGCAGCGGAGCCCGGCACTTGCCGCAGACCGGGGCGAGCCCCTGGGCGACCCGGGCGGGCGGGACCCGGTTGGTGGCCCCGCAGGCCGGGCAGGCGACCAGCAGCGGCTCCATCGCTAGCGCGCCGCGCCGCCCGGGGCGTGGACGAACGGCAGCTTGGCGAACTTCGCGCGGTCCACCTCGATGACGAGCGTGACACCCCCCGGATTCCGCCAGGGGAAGTCCTTGCCGGTGTACTTGCGCGCGGTGACGTCCTTCACCGCGAAGGACGGGTCCGGGCGAAACTCCACCACCCGGCCCCGGAGCTGGGCCTCGGTGTAGGGATCCTTGACGTCCACGATCGAGAGCGCCACCCGGGGGTCCCGCCGGGCGTTCCTCGCCTTGAGCGAGCTGTCGCTCGTGCCGACGAGGATGCGGTCGCCCTCGCGCATGACCCAGACCGGGGCGTTCTGCGGCGAGCCATCCGACATGATCGTCGCGAGGTGGGCGAAGTTGGGTCCGTCGATCAGCTTCCGGACGTCGTCGGACAGCGTCGTGGCCATGTCTGCCTCCTTGCCGCGGGTCGAGCCTCGGGCGTCGGTATGCCCCCGCCGAGGCAATGATACTCTTCGACCGACGGCGGCGGCCACCCGCGAGCGCGAGGGGTCGTCCAGGAGGCGACAAGGGGTGAGCGGCGAGGTCGAGCGCTGTCGTGAGCACGAGGCCTTCACTCGAATCGACGCGGCCTTCCGGGCCGGGGACTTCGAGGGGCTGCGCGCCGCGCTCGGGGATCCCGACGGCTTTCCGGACGTGAGCGGACCGATCGCCATCGGTCACTGCCTCGAGTACGCGATCTATCACAGCCCGCTGCCGTTCATCCGCCTCTTGCTCGAACACGGCGCAGATCCGAACTACGAGGATCATGCCGGCTTCCCGTCGCTGATCGCGGCCCTCACGTGTCTCCAATCAGTCCCTGGCAGTCCGGCGCGAGCGGACGCCCTCGAGATCCTGGAGCTGCTCCTAGACATGGGCGCGGATCCAAGTCAGCGCGGCCTGAACGACTACACCCCCCTCCACTGGGCGGCGGGCAACGGCGATGCGCGCGCGGTCCGGCTGCTCCTCGGCCACGGCGCCGACGTCACGATCCGGACGCGGATCGATGGCTGCGAGACACCGCGGGAGGTGGCCGAGCACGCGGGACACCGTGAGATCGCCGAGCTACTCGTCCAGCACGAGACCCGTCGAGACCGGTAAGATCGCCGGGGCCGAAGCGCCATGCGTCCAGACTGGGAACGAGCCGTTCGGCATGACGATGTCGACACGCTCGCTCGCCTCTTGGAGGAGGGCGCCGACATCGACGCGCGAGATGCTCACGGTCAGACCGGCGTGATGCTCGCGGTCTCGAGCGGCGCGCTCGGAGCCGTCGCGTTTCTCGTCGCGCGAGGCGCGGCGCTCGATCACACCGCCAAGTATCACCTGAGCGCGCTCATGCTCGCGGTCGTTCGCGACGAGCCCGCGATCGTACGCATCCTGGCAACCGCGGGCGCCGACCTGTCGATTCGCGGTTCCGGCGCCCCCGGCTTCCACGGCAAGACCGCGCTCGATCTGGCCGAGGCCGCCGGGCGCCACGAGATCACCGCGATCCTCCGCGAGGCAAGTCGCGGGCCGCGGCCGCCTTGAGCACCGCGTTCGCACCGGCGGGGCGTTCGAGACCGGGCGGGGCCGAGCCCGCTCTGGGCCCCGCGCGGACGATGCGCTATGATCCCGGCGATGCGCCTGCAGGGTCGGGTGGCGGCGATCACCGGGGGCGCGCTCGGCATCGGGCGCGCGACCGCGCTCCTGTTCGCCGAGGAGGGCGCGACCGTCGCCCTCGGCGACGTGCAGCTCGAGGCGGCCCAAGAGGTGACGCAGGAGATCACCCGGCGCGGCGGCCGGGCGATCGCGCTCGGACTGGACGTGGGCGACGCGGCCCAGGTTCAGGCCTTCGTGGACCGCGTGGCGGGGGAGCTCGGCCGGCTCGACGTCATGTTCGCCAACGCGGGGATCGCCCACTCGGCTTCGTTCCTCGAGCACCCGGAGGCGCAGTGGCACCGGGTGCTGCGGGTGAACCTCACCGGCGTCTTCCTCTGCTGCCAGGCCGCGGCCCGCCAGATGGTGCGCCAGGGCGACGGCGGCCGGATCATCACCACCGCGTCGATCAACGGCTTCCGCGGCGTCGAGAACCTGGTCGGGTACAACGCGGCCAAGGCCGGCGTCATCGAGCTGACCCGCACCATGGCGGTGGAGCTGGCGCAGCATCGCATCGCGGTGAACGCGATCGCCCCGGCCCAGATCGACACCCGGCTCACCCGGACCCTGCCCGAGGGTGCGCGGCGCCGGCGCGTGGAGCGGATCCCGATGGGGCGCTTCGGCGAGCCCGAAGAGGTGGCCCGGGTCGCGCTCTTCCTCGCCTCCGACGACGCCAGCTACGTCACCGGCCACACCCTCGCGGTGGACGGCGGCTACCTGGCCGGCGGCCTCTGGTCCGGCGCCCCGGGCCCCGTTCCGTCCGCGGGGCCGTCTGCCGGGCCGCCCGCCGCCCCGCCCCGCTAGGACCGCCTCGTGGTGGATCAGGCGCTCGACGACGTCACGGTGCTCGACCTGGGCCAGGTCATCGCGATGCCCTTCTGCACGATGCTGCTCGCCGACATGGGCGCGCGAGTCATCAAGGTCGAGTCGCCGGAGCGCGGGCGCGAGCGCGTGTCGCTCGGCGTGAAGCGGCGGCGCGACGGCGTCGAGGAGCGGGTGCCGGCCGCCCAGTACCGCGACCGCAACAAGCTCGGCGTCACCCTGGATCTCAAGACCCCGGCCGGCGTCGAGCTGTTCCGCGAGCTGGTCCGGCACGCCGACGTGGTGAGCGAGAACTTCAGCGTGGGCACCATGGAGCGCCTCGGGCTCGGCTACGAGGAGCTGCGCCGCGTGAACCCCGGCATCGTCTACGCGTCGATCACCGCGTTCGGTCAGACCGGGCCCTACGCACCCCAGCGCGGCTACGACATGCTGGCCCAGGCGATCAGCGGGTACATGAGCATCACCGGCGATCCCGACGGGCCGCCGACCCGGTCGGGCCAGTCCATCTCCGACTACTACGCGGGCATGCTCTGCGCCTTCAGCATCGTCTCCGCGCTGCACTACCGGCAGCGCACCGGCCGGGGGCAGCGCATCGACCTGGCCCTGCTCGACAGCCTAGTGGTGGCGCTCGACAACCTCGGCGAGCGCTACACGGTGGGCGGCGAGATCCTGAGCCGCGCCGGCAACGTCTCGTTCGCCGGCTCCGCGACCGGGATCTATCCGGCCGCCGACGGCCACGTGGCGGTCGCGGCCTCGGCGAGCAACGCGATCTGGGCGCGGTTCTGCGCGGTCATCGGCCGCGAGGAGCTGACGCGCGATCCCGGCTTCGCCACCGCGGCGGCCCGGCGCGACCGCCGCGACCAGATCGCGGCCATCATCCAGGCCTGGACCGGCCCGCGCCCGAAGGCGGAGGTAGTCCGCGTCCTCGCGACGGCCGGCATCCCAGCCGCACCGGTCAACAACGTGGCCGAGATGGTCGCGGATCCCCAGGTCCGCGCGCGCGAGATGTTCGTGCAGCGCGACCATCCCGTCTTCGGTCCCCTCACCACCACCGGCACGCCGCTCAAGCTCTCGGAGACGCCCGGCCGCGTGCGCTGGCTCGCGCCCATGCCCGGCGAGCACAATGAAGAGGTTTTCGTCGGAGTGCTCGGTCATTCGCGCGAGGACCTCGCGCGCTGGCGCGCCGACGGCGTGATCTGAGCCATGGCCTCGAGGGGCGTGGTGATCGTGGGCGGCGGCATCGTAGGGGTCGTCACCGCCTACTACCTGGCCCGGGCGGGCGTCGCCAGCGTCGTGGTGGAGCGCGACGCCATCGGCAGCCACGCCTCGGGCTTCGCCTATGGCGGGCTCAGCCCGGTGACCGGCGCCGGCATCCCGGGGCCCCTCGCCGAGGTCGCGCAGGCCGGGATGCGCCTGCACCGCGAGCTGGCCGAGCGCCTCGTCGCGGAGACCGGGATCGACGTCGACTTCCGGGTGCGCCCGTCGCTCGCCCTGGCGTTCACCGAGGCGGAGGCGCAGCGTCTGCAAGCCGCGCTCCCCTGGCAGCAGCAGCAGCCCGGCTGCACCGCGCGCTGGCTCGACGGCGCCGAGGCCCGGCGCGTGGAGCCGCGGGTCGCGGAGGAGGCGATCGGCGCGGTGGCGATCGACGGCACCGCCGACGTCGAGCCGTATCGCCTCGTCCTCGCCCTCACCCGCGCCGCCGAGCAGATGGGGGCGAGCGTGCGCCACGGGCGCATCACCGGCCTCCGGCGCGAGGGCGCCAGGGTCACGCACGTGATCCTCGAGCGGAGCGAGATCGCCTGCGACACGGTGGTGCTGGCCCTGGGGCCGTGGAGCGCGGAGGCCGCGTCCTGGCTCGATCTGCCGATCGAGGTCCGCCCCCTCAAGGGCCAGATCCTGCGCCTGCAGGCGCCCGGGCCGCCGGTGCCCTGCTCGGTCGGCTGGGGCCACAACTACGCCACCACCAAGCCCGACGGCCTGCTGTGGGCGGGCACCACCGAGGAGGAGGCGGGCTTCGACGAGGAGACGACGCGTGAGGCGCGCGACGAGATCGGGGCCGCGCTCGTGAGGATGCTGCCCGCGATGGCCGACGCCCACGTGGTCCACCAGACCGCGTGCCTGCGGCCGGTGGCCTCCGACGGCCTGCTGCTGCTCGGCCGGGTGCCGGGCTTCGACTCCGTCTACATGGCCACCGGCGCCGGCCGCAAGGGCATCCTGCTCGGCCCGCCCATGGGCCGCGCGGTGGCCGACCTCATCCTGACCGGCGAGACCTCGCTCGCGCTGGAGGCGTTCTCGCCCGCACGCTTCGCGCGGGCGACGCGCTGATCCCGCCTACTCCGCACCGGTCGCCCGGCGCACCGGCACCTGGACCGGGACCTTCATCGCGCGGCTGATCCGGCAGCCCTCGGCCGCCTCCTGCAGGCGCGCGAGCTGGGCGTCGTCGAACGTGCCCTCCACGAGCAGCTCCCCCTCGACGCCGGTGATCTGCCCCTGCGCTTCCGTCGCGGTGAGGCGGGCCCGGAGGCCGTGCAACGGCCACTGCTGGCGCTCGGCGAACCGCCGAACGTTGGAGATGCGTCAGGCGCCGATCGCGCCCAGGAGCATCTCCGCGGGCGAGGGCGCCTCGTCCCCGCCGCCCGCCTCCGCCGGCGCGTCCATCACCAGGCGGTGCGGCCCGACCGTCCCCTCGATCTTCATCCCGGCCACCCACCGCGTCGTCACCGCCCGGCCCATGGTCCACGCCTCCCGTCTCGCCTCGTCATGGCATCGCGGCCAGCGCCGTCCGGCCGACCGCGGTGTCACGCAGGTGGAAGAAGTCCAGCACGTTGCCGCTCGCGATCCGGAACGCCTCGTCCGCCGGTACGCCCGCGAGCAGCCGCTCGGCGAACGGGCGCGTGTTGGGCCAGTCGCACTCGATGTGCGGGAAGTCGGTCGCGAACATGATGTGGTCGACGCCCAGGTGGTGGCGCAGCTCGATGGCCACCCGCTCGACGTGCTGCACGCTGAACGAGATGTGCCGCCGCACGTAGTCGCTGGGCCGCTCCTTGGGCGGCCGGAAGCCGAGCAGCCGCTCCGACCAGTAGCGGTGCCGCTCGTACCAGTAGTCGGCCTCCTCCATCCAGAACGGCACCCAGCCCAGCCGGGTCTCGGCGAAGAAGATCCGGAGATCGGGCAGGCGATCGAACACCCCCGAGAGCGCCAGCTGCGCCAGGCTCAGCGCGGGCGCAATGCCGAGGAAGGGCAGCGCCACCCAGTCCACGATACGGCGCGGGCCGACCTTCTTGAGCACCTCCGGATCGGCGCCCGGATACTCGAAGGTGGGCTGGGTGGCGCGCGGGCCGAGCCGGTCGAAGCCGACGTGGACGGTCAGCGGCATCCGCATCGCGATCGCCTCGGCCCAGAACCGGTCGTCCTCCGGCGTCGGGTACGTCTTCCCGCTCGGGAAGACGCCGAGGTTCACGCCCCGGAGCCCGAGCCTCGCGCAGTGGTGGAGCTCCGCGACCGCGTCGTCGAGGCCGGACCACGGGATGACTCCCAGACCGATGAGACGATCGGGTGAGACGGGACAGTACTCCTCGCCGAGCCAGTCGTTGTACGCGCGCACCGTCGCGCGGTAGAGGTCGTCGTCGGCGATCCCGCGCCAGAGCCGCGGGCCCACCTGCATGTTGGGGAAGAGCACCTCCGCCAGCAGCCCGTCCATGTCCTGCTCCCGCAGGCGCTGCTCGGGCGGCCCGACCCCGGCGGTGTCGTCGACCGTGGCGCCGAACGGCTGCCACGTCTCGTTGGTCCGGCCCGCCCGGAGGTCGAGGAAGGGCGCCGGATAGGGCGGCTGCCCCTCGACCAGGAGCGCGTCGCCGCCGTCCGGCAGCTTCACGGTGCGCGGGGCCCGCTCGCGGTACCGGGCCGGCATCCGGGAGGTCCAGCGCTCGGGCCGCACCTCGAGATGCCCGTCGCTCGAGATCAGCGGCGGCAGCGCGGCCCCGGTCATCAGCGGAACCGCGCGATCACGTCCTTGCCGTAGCGCAGGACGTCGTCCGGCGTCTTCACCTGGGCGGGCAGGCCCGCGGCGGCGCTGACCGGCACCGCGACGCGCGCGACGCCCTGCCGCGCCAGTTCCTCGATCTCCGCGACGTCGGCCGGCGCCGCCACGGTGATCTCGATGCCCTTCGGGTCGCGCCCGGCCGCCTCCGCAGCGCGCCGCATCTCGTCGAGCAGGCCGGGCGGCGGGGTCCGGGCGGGAAAGTAGCCGTCTCCGAGGCGGCCGGCGCGCCGGGCCGCCGCCACCGTGTCCCCGCCCACCACGATGGGAATGCGGCGCTCGGGCGGGAGCGGCCGGCAGAACACCTGGTCGAACGAGATGAAGCGCCCCTTGAACGTTGCGCACTCCTGGCTCCACAGCGCGCGCATCGCCGCCACGTACTCGTCGGTGCGCGGCCCGCGGTCGGCGAACGGCAGCCCGAGCGCGGCGAACTCCTCGGCGAGCCAGCCCACCCCGATCCCGAGCAGCACCCGGCCGCCGCCGGCCAGGTGATCGAGCGTCGCCACCGCCTTCGCGGTCACCACCGGGTTGCGCTGGGGCAGGATCAGGATCGCGGTGCCGAGCTTGATGGTGCGCGTGGCCGAGGCGACGTAGGCCAGCCAGATCAGGGGGTCGGGAATCGGGTAGTCCTCGAGCCCCGAGCCCATGCGCCCGGTGGGCGAGTACGGGTAGCGAGACTGGTAGCCGTGCGGCACCACCACGTGCTCCACCGTCCACATCGACTCGAAGCCGGCGGCCTCGGCGGCCTGCGCCAGCTCCACCGCCGCCGGTCCGTTGCTGTAGCGCCCCAGGCTCGCGTAGCGCAGTCCGAACTTCATGGCGGGCCTCCCTTGCACGTGAGGGCGGCCAGCGCCCCGACGTCGGCGAGCGCGGGCAGGCGCGCGAGCGTCTCGAGCAGCCGGCCGACCTGCCCGGCCGGCAGGACCACCCCGGCGAGCCGCCGGAACTTCTCCTCGACCTCCCGCCGCGAAACGGGGTGGCCCGGGGTGCCGCGGGCGGCCCGCACGGTCTCGTCGAGCACGCGCCCGTCGCGCAGCTGGACTCGCATCCGGGCCTCGGGAATGCCGAGGGACGGATCGGCCACCGGCCGGACCCGACCGGCCAGCGCGACCAGGGGCGGGCCGGGCGTCG